>NZ_JBTNDX010000003.1:0-269552 GCF_054510755.1 Pseudarthrobacter sp. MDT3-1
AAGCAGCAGGCAGCCTCAAGACAAAGCACGGCGCCCGGAACCCGCACAAACGGGTGCCGGGCGCCGTTCTTGGTTACCGACTCGATCGGATGATTCTGAGCGTATCCTCCTTGCACCATGCGGAGCCGTGAAATGAGGCATGGAGGGATGCTTGATGCAGGCGTCCTCGAGGAGCTTCTCCAGCCGCTGGATCTCCCGGGTCCGTTCCCGGGTGATGATGGTCCTGGCCCGGGTCAGGTCACGCAGTTCACGGATCGGCGGCGGGGGCACAAACGAGGCACGGACCAGCCCGTGGGCGCCCAGATCGGCCAGCCAGGCAGCGTCGGAGACATCGGTTTTGCGGCCCGGGACGTTCCTGGCATCACGGGCGTTGACCAGAACGACATTCAGGCCCTCGTCCTCGAGCAGGTAGTAGAAGGGACGCCAGTAATCACCGGTCGCTTCCATCACCACCAGGCTCACCCGCTCCTTGAGCAGGTGTTCCTTCAGGTTCAGAATCTGGCCGGTCATCGCACCCCAAGTGGTGACCGTAGAGGCAGTTGCCTTCGCTCCGCGGCCCTGGACACGGACGCAGACCTTCGCGTCCTTCTTCGAAATATCAATACCCGCGCACCGCGGGTGGATCACTTCCATCCCGGATCACCCTTCCCAGTCATTCCGGCAGGAATCAAGGTGCATGCGTTCCGGGGAGGGCGGATAAAACGACAAATCTGACATTCGTGCTCAAAGGCAACAATCCACGGTCCCGCGGACAACAAAACTGTGCCCTCCACCACCAAACTAGTCCACAGGCTCACCGGCACCATAGGGGAATCGGGGTCCACCGAAACACACACATCAAGTGTGTCCCCACAGCCTCTGCAAGCACCAGAGATCCACCGGATCAGAGGTGACCCGGCCAAATTTTCCATCCCCACGGCGGAGCGAAGCACCTCAGGAACTAGGCCCGGGAGCAGGAAATCGAGCTCGTCCATGCCGACAAATCTGGTGAAAAGGGCGCCCGCTACGGTCACTTTGCGGCGGTGGTTCCGGAGGTTGCGAGGTCGATGCCACGGGTTTCCGGGAGGCCGAAAGTGGCGAAGAGGCTCACCAGGCTCACGCCGGCCAGAAGCAGCCCGATGGCGGGACTCCCCAGGCTGGCGCCGAGCGATGCGGCCACCAGCGGCGTGATGCCGCCGCCGACGAGCGCTCCGAGGTTGTAGGCCATTCCGGCACCTGTGTAGCGGTAACGGGTGGCGAAGAGCTCCGGCAGGAAGGCGCCCACCGGACCGTAGATTCCGGCGACGATCAGCAGCGTGCCGGACAGCCCGACTGCAAACGACCAGGTGGTGCCGATGTCGAGAATCGGGAAAAGCAGGAGCGACCAGGGGATCGCCACGACGCACGAGCCAACGATCACGGCTCGGCGGCCGATCCGGTCGGAGAGCACTGCGCTGCCAATAGTTCCTGCTGCGAAGAACATCGCGCCGACGATTCCCAGCGAGAGGATGGTGGGTCGGCTGTGGCCAAGGCCCTCGGCACTTGTGCCATAGCTGCTGAGAAAGGCTGTGCCGATGTAGAAGAAAGCGAAGAGCATCATGGTGGAGGCGCCGCCCAGGAGGATCTGGCGTGGCTGGTTTCGCACCGACTCCCACACGGGTAGCTTGCGGGGCCCGGCCGGGACGGCGCTCGAGTTGCTGGCCTCCTTGAAGACCGGAGTCTCTTCGATCTTGAGGCGGATGTAGAGACCGATCATAACGAGCACTGCACTTCCGATGAAAGGAATGCGCCAGCCGTACGTGAGGAATGCCTCCGACTTGTCGCCGAGTGACAGATTGATGATGAGGAAGGTTGCACTCGCGAGGGCGAAGCCAATCGACGGGCCCAGCTGGGGGAAGGCTGCGAAGAGGCCCCGGTGTTTGGGCGGGGCGTACTCGGCGGCCATCAGTGCCGCGCCGGCCCATTCGCCGCCGACAGCGAATCCCTGAAGAAAGCGGAGAACAACGAGGATGATCGGCGCGGCGATCCCGATTACGCTGGCGTCGGGCAGCAGCCCGATGGTGACGGTCGCGATGCCCATGATGAGCAGTGTGCTGACGAGCGTTTTCTTGCGCCCCAGCCTGTCACCGAAGTGGCCGAACAGGACGGCACCAAGGGGGCGCGAGACGAAGGCCACGGCAAAGGTTCCGAATGAGGCGAGAGTGCCGGCGGCCGGGCCGAGCGCCGGGAAGAAGACCTGGGGGAAGACGAGGGCCGCAGCCGTACCGTAGATGAGGAAGTCGTAGAACTCGATGATGCTGCCCATCGAGCTGGCGACGGCGACCCTGGCCATCGAGGTGCGGCGCGGACCGGACCGGTTCGCAACCGGTGCGAGGCTTTCGAGCATGCGATATCTCCTTTGACATCGGTCGTCGAAACGAGGTTTGTTTCGACGCGAAGATGTCATCGTGCCAGCGCCGTGCGTTCGCCAACACCTCCCGATGGAGGTGTTTTCGCGCCACCGGTCAGGGCAAAAGGCGGAGCCGGCGTGCGGCCACTACGGCCTCCGCACGGCTGTGCGCGTCCAGTTTCGCCATGATCGTCTGCATGTAGCTCTTCACGGTCACTGCCTTGAGTGAGAGCCGTTTGCCGGTTTCGGCATAGGAACAGCCGAGCGCCACTTGGGCGAGCACATCCGTCTCCCGCCGGGTGAGGTGCGGGACGCCGGCCGGCGCCGCGTCGGAGCCCTCGAGCCGTGCGGTCACGGCGATGATGCGCTGGGCGAGTTCGGGATCAGTCGTGGTGCTGGCCACCGAGAGGAGCTCGGCATGCGCGAGCCGGACGGTCTCGATGAGGTTCCGGTCCGGTGGCTCCGCGGCCAGGCTTTGGACGACCCGGAGAATCGAGACTCGGTGGTCCACCTCGTCCCGAATGGCCAGTTCCCGCGAGATCCTCGAGGCGCCGGTGCTGAGTTCGGTCACCACGGACTCGCCGATCGATGTCCGCTCCCGCGTTGCCGCGTAGAGGACACACCGGGCACGGCCGTCTACGAGGATGGGGAGCGCCATCATAGTCCGCAGCCCCTCGATGCGTACGGCGGCGTCATGATGATGGGTGATGCTGTCCGAGTCAAAGTAATCGGCCACCCCGACCGTGCGCGCCTGGGAGAGGGCCCGCCCGCCCACCCCCTCCCCGGGCTGCACGCTGAGGTTCTTCAGACCGTGCGTCGTGGTGCCGAAGAACTCGGTGATGGTGAGCTCGGTGCGGTTGACGAGGCCTGCGAAGAACACCGCTGAGCCTGTCCGGGCTGCGGTTTCCCGGATCGCCCGCTTCAGCAGGTCGCGGTCGCTCGGACGGTAGACGTCGTTGTCACTCCCTGTCATAGGGCCCTTCCCCGGTTAGATGGAGCAGGTGGACTGAGCAGCCGGATGGAGCAGGCTAGACGGAGCGGCCGTCGATCTTGTCCTGGATGCGCCGCGCCAGCTCAGCAGTGGGTGTCGAGCGGGGAAAAACAGCCACAACCAGGTCGTCCCCGGCCGGGACGGATGCGGGGTCGCCCTGCGGCAGTACCCCGAAAATACGGCGCACCGCCAACAGCTCGTGTTCCAGGTTCTGGAGGGAACCGCGGGAGGAGTCCAGCATCATTTCGCGCAGCACGTAGTTATGGGTTGAGGTGACAGCAGCGGCGAACCGGATTGCGTCAAGAGTTGATATGCCCGGCAGTGCCTGGCGAAGGTAGTCCGAGAAAAGACGTTCATAGCGGGAGACCATGATCGTTTCCCGGTCCCGCAGCGCGGGCACCGCCTGCACCACGTGGTAGCGCTTTTGGGACAGCTTTCGGCGTTCGGAAAATTTCACGAAGACCAGCTCTGCGGCCTGGCACACAGCCTCCCACGGATCGGGATGGCTGGCTGCCAGGTAAACCGTCAGCTCGGCGAGCAGGGCTTCGTGGTCCGCAAAGATCACGTCTTCCTTAGCGCGGAACTGACGGAAGAAGGTGCTGCGGGAGATTCCGGCAGCGAGGGCAATATCGTCCACGCTGGTCGGGTCGTAGCCATTGTCGGTGAACAGATCCAGCGCGGCCTCGGCCACGCCGGAACGGAAATTAGCCACTGATGCCATCCCGGTACAGTAGCAGCGCGTCACCCTGTCCGCCGCCGCCACAAAGCGCGACGGCGGATTTGCCGCTCCCGCGCCGCATTAGTTCATGGACGGCCGAGACCACCAGCCGCGCTCCGGAGGCGCCGATCGGATGTCCGATGGCGATGGCTCCGCCGTTGATGTTCACCTTGTCCAAACCGACGCCCAGGGCTGCTGCGGAGTGGGCCACCACCGAGGCGAAGGCCTCGTTGATCTCCACAAAGTCAAGATCCCCGGCCGTCCAGCCGGCGCGCGCGAGGGCCGCGGTGATTGCCTGTGCCGGCTTGTCCGGCAGTGTTGTGTCGGGCCCGGCGATCTGCCCGGCGGGCCCGACGACGGCCAGCACCTCGAGCCCGTGGGCATCGGCGTACTCGCGGGTCACCAGCACGACGGCGGCGGCGCCGTCGCTCAGCGGTGAAGCATTTCCGGCGGTGACTGTTCCCTCCGCGGTGAAGGCCGGCTTTAGCCCGGCCAGCACCTCCTGCGTGGATTGCGGGCGGACGCCCTCGTCATCGCCTACCAGTACGGGCGCGCCGCGCTTCTGCGGCACCGAAACAGGGACGATTTCGGCGCTGAATCTTCCCTCGGCCCGGGCCGCGGCTGCCCGCTGGTGGGACAGCGCCGCGATAGTGTCCTGCACCTCGCGGGAGAGCTGAAGGTCCGCGTTGGCGCGGTCCGTGGCAATGCCCATGAGCTCCTGGTCAAAGGCATCCGTGAGCCCATCATGGCTGGCCGAGTCCACGGCCGTGATGCCGCCGTAGAGGTAACCGGCGCGCGAGCCGGTGAGCAGGTGCGGCGCCTGACTCATGGATTCCTGGCCGCCGGCGACCACCACATTCGCCTCGCCCAGTTTGAGCAACCGGACGCCCTCGATGATGGCACTCAGCCCGGAGAGGCAGACCTTGTTCACCGTGACGGCGGGGGCACTGAGCGGTATTCCTGCCGCGACGGCGCTTTGCCGCGCGGGGTTCTGGCCCGCGCCGGCCGTCAGGACCTGGCCCACGATGACCGCGTCGACGGACGCCGGTCCGATCCCGGAGCGCTCCAGGGCCGCGGCGATGGCCGCGGCGCCCAGCTGCACAGCGCTTTGTGAAGCCAGCTGGCCCATCAGCTTTCCTTGAGGGGTGCGGGCCGCGCCCACAACAACTATGTCCTGGCTACTCATTTAGTGGGTTCCTTGCTGGGGGCGGGGGCGCTGAGGTCCAGGGCACGTAGCCGCGACTTCAGGACTTTTCCGGTGGAGTTGTGAGGGAGCTCTTCGGGGAAAAGGATCCTGTCCGGAACCTTGAATCCTGAGAGCAGGCCCTTGACGTGCGAGCGGATCTCCTCGGCCGTGACCGAGCTGGAGCTGCTGCGGATGACAAAGGCCACCGGGCGTTCGCCCCATTTCTCGTGCGCGACGCCGATCACGGCCACGTTCAGCACCGCCGGGTGGCTCATAATGGCTTGCTCCACCTCAATTGTGGAGATGTTTTCTCCGCCGGAGATGATGATGTCCTTGGCCCGGTCCTTGAGCTGGATGTAGCCGTCGGGATGCATCACGCCGAGGTCGCCGGTATGGAACCAGCCGCCGCGGAAGGCGTCGGCCGTGGCCTCGGGATCCTTGAAGTAACCGAGCATCACGTTGTTACCCCGCAGCACGATTTCGCCCAGCGTTGCGCCGTCGGCCGGGACATCGAGCATGTCCAGATCCACGATGCGCGCCGTCTCGGCCTGCAGCATCCCCACCCCCTGGCGGGAGATCTTGACGGCCCTGTCCTGGGCGGAAAGATCATCCCACTCGGTTTGATGCTCACAGATCGTGTACGGGCCGTACACCTCGGTCAACCCGTAAACGTGGACCACGCTGATCCCGATTGACTCCAGTGACGCGATGATCGCGGGCGACGGCGGCGCCCCCGCCGTCGTGATCCGCAGCGGCACCTTGAGCTCGTGGGCCTGGGGTGCGCCGGAAATAATGCTGCACACCGTGGGGGCGCCACAGAGGTTGGTGACTCCGAGAGTGTCGATGGCGTCCCAGACGGCGTCGGCGCGCACTGCCCGCAGGCAGATGTGGACGCCTGCGGCCGCCGTCACGGCCCAAGTGGTGCACCAACCGTTGCAGTGGAACATCGGAAGGGTCCAGAGGTAGCGCGTGTCGCCGGTGAAGTGATTGTGGAAGGTTTCCCCGAGCGAGTTCAGGTAGGCACCGCGATGCGAATACAGCACTCCCTTGGGCTTGCCCGTGGTGCCGGAGGTGTAGTTGAGCGTGATCGGGGCGCGTTCGTCCTCTACGCTCCACGGAAGATCTGCGTCCTGGTGTCCGGACGCGGCGAGGAAGTCTGCGTACTGCGTCGTGCCGATGCCTGCCGGGACGTCCGGATACGGGATGGTGCTGTCAGGCACTTCGATCACCTCAGCCAGCTGTGTCAGGCCCAGGTCCATTCCCGCCACGGTGGCCAGCAGTTCCGAATCGGCAAACAGCAGCCTGGCTTCGGAATGCTCCAGGATGTATTGGAGTTCCCTGGCGGACATCCGCGAGTTCAGGGCCACCAGGACGCCGCCAGCCAGGGGGACGGCGTAATGGGCAATCAGCAGTTCCGGCACATTAGGACACAGGAAGGTTACCCGGTCTCCGGGCTGGATCCTGCTCTTGATCGCTTTGGCCAGCCCCTGGGCTTCGGCGGCGAAGTCCCGGTACGTATAGGAGCGGTCACCGTGGATGATCGCCGTCTTCTGTCCGAACACCTCGGCGGAGCGCTGCAGGAACCGCAGGGGGCTCAGCGGGGTTTCATTGGGAAGTTCAACTGTGGTCATGGCGAATCCTTAGGCGAAGGCGCTTTGTCCGGTGACATCGCGGCCGATCAATAGGGTCTGAATGCTTTGCGTTCCTTCGTACGTATGTATGGATTCGATGTCGAGAAGGTGCCGGATCACGTGGTTTTCCAGCAGGATGCCGTTGCCGCCCAACATGTCGCGGGCAATGGACGCCAGCTCGCGGGCCTTGCGGGTGTTGTGGTACTTCGCCATCGAGGCCTGGGTGGGGCGCATCTCGCCGGCCGCATCAAGTCCCGCGAGGTGGAAACAGTGCAGCTGCATGCTGGTCAGCTCCGAGAGCATGTACGCCAGTCGCTCCTGGACAAGTTGGAACTTTGCCAGCGGCTTGCCGAACTGTGTCCGCTGCGTGGCATAGTTCAACGCGGCTTCGTAGACGGCGGTGGCGTGGCCGAGAGCGGACCAGGCGACCCCCAAACGCGTGGCAACAAGGATTTCGGACGTGTCCTTGAAAGTGCGGGCGCCGGGGAGAAGATTGGCCTTTGGAATGCGGACGTTGTTCAGCTTGATCCGGGCCTGGTGGATTGCGCGCAGCGAGGCCTTTCCGGTGATGGTTTCGGCCTCGTAACCCTCCCGGTCCTGTTCCACCAGGAAACCACGGACATCGCCGTCGTCATCGCGTGCCCATACCACCGTGACATCGCCTACGGAGCCGTTGCCGATCCACTTCTTCTCGCCATTGAGGACGTAGTCCTCCGCGTCGAGCGAGGCGGTGGTTTCCAGTGCCACGGAATCGGAGCCGTGGTCCGGTTCCGTCAGGGCGAAGGCGCCGAGCTTTTCGCCGCGGGCCAGCGGACCGAGCCAGGTCCGGCGCTGGGTGTCGGAGCCAAAAAGGGCAATCGTCCGCAGTACCAGGCCGCCCTGGACTGCGATGACAGTGCCCAGGGAACCGTCCCCGCGGGAGACCTCCATGTTGACCAGGCCGGCGGCCAGCGCGGACATGGGCTCCAGGCCCTGTACGTCAATGCCATCGGCCAGGAGGTTCATGGTGCCCATCCGCTTGGCCAGATGGGCGGGGAACTCGGCCCGTTCCCAGTAGTCGTTCATCTGCGGTATGGCCTCCGCGGTGAAATCCCGGGCACGCCTCCACGCTTCGCGGTCGGGTGCGGAAATGTTGGCGAAGACGGAGTAGTAGTCCGTGTCCAGCGGTTCAGCGACGTCATAGTCGGGCATGGGCTTACATCCTTTTTTGGGGAGGAATTGAGAAATGGCGCGGAGGTGGCGGCGCTTGTTTGAGGCGGGCCGCGCGGCCCTGGCTATCAGGCGAAGCCGGACCCGGGGTGGAAATCCCTACCCCACACACGCCGGGAGGCGCCGCTTTGGTCTAGCAGCGGGGTGAGGCCCCCCAGACGCTGGGAGAAGTTGGCGCCCAGCAGCATGCACAAATCCACTTCCGCCGGACCGGCCACCACCTTTTCGGCGAGCATCAGGCCCACCTCCTCGGCCAGGGCGTCAAGTATCCCTGCCCTGATGGCCTCCGCGTCAGGTGCCGGCACCGAATCTCCGGCATCGGCAGACGGCAGCAAGGCGGCCGCCTCGGGAAGCACCGTGCCGGACTTAGCGAGGTAGCCGCGCAGCCGGGCATCCGCAATGGCTGCCAGGCTGGTACTGACATAAAACCGGTCAGGGTAGGCGGCGTGCATGGTCTCGCAGATGTGCAACTGGACCGCGGGTCCGATGAAACCCAGCAGCGTCAGCGGGGTCATGGGTAGCCCGTGCGGGTCCAGGGCATGGTCCGCCAGCTCGATATCCGTCCCGTCATCAATGACCTGCAGCAGTTCGCAGAACAGCCGGGTCAGGATCCGGTTCACGACAAAGCCCGGCGTGTCCGTTACCAGGACCGCAGTCTTGCCCAGAAGCCGGGCAAGCGAACAAGCGGTGGCGACGCTGACGTCGTCGTTGCTTTCAGTGCTGATGATTTCCACGAGCGGCAGCACAGCCACCGGATTGAAGAAATGCAGTCCCACCAGGCGTTCCGGATGGGCCAGGCCGTGACCCATCGCCGTCACGGAAAGGGACGACGTATTCGTCAGGAGCAGCGCATCAGTGCGCAGCAGGGGCTCGATCTCCGCGAAGACGGCGCGTTTGACGGCCAACTCCTCGAACACCGCCTCGATGACCACATCGCAGTCCCGGTACTCGCGCTTATCCACGGTGCCGCGGACAAGACTTCCCAAGTCGCGGGCCGCCGTTTCGCTGAGTTGCCCCCGGCTCACCAGCTTCTCCAAGTGCCCGGCGATCCAGCCAAGCGCGCCATCCACCTTTGCCTGGGAAAGATCCGTGATCAGGACCGGAACGCCGAGCTGTTTGGCAAAAACAAGGGCAAGCTGGCTCGCCATGAGCCCGGCCCCGATTACGCCAACGCTTCGGACGGGGCGCGGATCGGCGCTGGGTGCGCCCGCCGGCCGCTGCCGTTGAGTGTCCAGTAGGGCCGCGGCATACGCCTGCGCCGATTTTCCGGGCGACTTGCCGGCGTCGACGGCAGCGCCCGTGAGTGAGGCAGTTTCTACGACATTGTCAGGAACCATGTCACCGTTCTACAGTGAAACTGAGTGTCAAGTCAACTGATACTCAGTTTCAAAGAAGGTGATTGTGGCTTTGGAACGGCTGGGTTGGCGCGATGATCTCCGAGATAGTTCCCTTTTCTGTGCGCCTCAATTCGGCTGATGTCGCAGTAGGGCGAGACTAAATCGGGGCTATGCGAGACAATGGGAACGGCGGCCGCCACGCGCAACAGTGAGAGCAGTCACATTGGCCGGACGTCTGTTCAGCCGGTGTGGACTGTAAGTCTCAATGAGGAGGAACGATGGGTAACGAAGCCGAAACTCCGGACGCAGCGGCGTCCGTGGACTTCGAACAGGTCCAGTCGACAGAGCGGTTCCAGGAACTGCGCAAACGTCACCGTAGCTTTGTCTTTCCCATGGCCATTGCATTCCTGCTCTGGTATTTCGCATACGTCCTGCTGGCTGACTACGCCGTCGAGTTTATGTCCACCAAAGTGTGGGGCAACATCAACATCGGCCTGATCCTGGGCCTGCTGCAGTTCGTCTCCACGTTCGCCATCACCGGCTGGTATGTCAGCTACTCCAACCGGAAACTGGACCCCATCGCCGCCGAAATCCGCCACGAAATCGAAGGCCACGAGTTCGACCAATCCGGCAACCGAGCGGACGGAGCGGCGAAATGAGAGGGACCCGGTTCCTGTGAGAAGCCGTGTCTTACGGCTTGAGAGGCGGAATCCCGGCTTTTCCAGGGGTCTGCCCTTTCGCCTTGGAGCCCTTCCATAGATGATGGGAGCGGTGGCTGCTTTCGGTATGCAGCACCAAGACGGGGCAGTCCGCGTGGGCAACACACGCAGTGCTCACGGAGCCGAGGTGCATGCCAAGGAAGCCCCCATGGCCCCGGCGTCCAACCACCAGCAATGAAGCGCCGGCCGCCACTTCCACGAGCTTCGCCGCAGCCGGTCCGCGGACCAGTTGCGAGGTCAGTCTTTCCGGAGTCTCCTCACCGAACGCCTTTTCCAAGGCGTCCGCAAGAGTCTTCGCCGCAGCCGCTTCAAACCGGGCGAAATCGGGCGGAACATATCCGGCGTAAATCTCCGGAAAATCCCAACAGGCAATAGCGACAATGGTGGCGTTCAGGGCCGGAGCCAGCTGTGCCCCCAGACGGAGGGCCTGGATGGACGATTCCGAACCGTCCACACCGACAAGAACCTTGGCTTCCGCATCCATGATCATTCTCCTTCGAAGGTGAATCCCCTGGTTGTTCCTAGTCTGCAGCTCCCATTAGCGGTAGCTGTGTGCCGAGCATATGCGCACCCGCAGGCGAACGGAACTGCCTACGGATGTTTCTCGGGTCTGTCCGGGAATCCGATGCTATTTAGGTCCAATCACCGAAGTAGCCGCATGGGCTAAAGCAGTGTCCACGGGTCCGTCCAAACCGTGTAACCACTCGCCTTATCGACAAATTCGCGGGAGCAAGAGCCTTGAGCTGCTATCCAGAGACCGGATGAGTCGGGCATGACATCACCCTGGGCTCCTCCTTCTACCGCTGTGGGCTGATTTCGTTTTCGTAGTCATTCATAGTGGGCCACGACTGGAGCTACAAACTTGAGGAACTGCCTGAACCGGAGAAGCTTCCGCCGCTGCTGCCATAGCCCGTGGTTCCGCCGGCGCCCCTGGCAGAGCTGACGCTGCCCACGCCGGTGTTCAGGCCGGAGTTGGAGGCAGGAACAGAGAAGAAATAGTAGGACGGGTAGACGGGGCCGAGGATGCTGGGTTCGTAAGTCTGCTTACGGTGGCGGTCCGTGCCTTCCTGCGCGTTCTCCATCTCCGTGCGCATGAGCTTTGCTTCGCGGTCGGTCTTGGTAAGACCCTCGATCACGGTTTCTGCGTGGTTCTTCAGGAGAACTGAAAGATGGCTCCTGGCGTCGCGCAACCCGTCCAAGGCAGTTTCCGGTGTGATCGTGCCGTCCGCGAGTTCTGCGGTCCAGCGCTCGATCTCGGGCAGGCTCGCGTCACGGAAGGACCTGAGGGCCGCGGCGGTGGCGGAGTCACGTTGCCCGTGACGTTTGCTGAGCAGTTGCTCCACGCCCGCCAGATCGCTGCGGAAGGGCGCCAGCTGCCGGTCCCAAGCTGTGGGCCAGGCAGTGAGCTTGTTGAGCAACGCGTTGCTGTCGGCAATGACGTCGTCCAGGGCGTCCAGTTCCGCCGCCGCATCTGCGTACTCCCGCACCAGCTTGAGGTTCGACCGGCGGCCCAACGCCTTCGGTGTCAGGGCATGGACCCGGTTCGAGAGCCCGGTGGTGGCGTTGTACCGGTTGAGGAAATTGCGGTGCTTTTCCACAACACTGCTGCCATAGGAAGAGGACTGGGGGATGGTGCGGGCATTCAGTTCCGTGACATCCAGGTCCGTGCTCACACTGGCATAGCTCCGGTCTCCGCGCGCCAAGTCCTTCCGGCTGCCCGCCCTTGTCACCGCACCCACCGTTAGCCATGCCGCAATGCCCAGGGCGGCCAAGGCGCCGGTCACCCACGCAGCGACCTGGAATGCCGTGGACCGGTACCAGGGCTGGTTGATCAGTTCGGCACCGCGCCGGACTCCGGCGATGGTTCCGTCCGTCCATTGGGCGTCCCGCAGGAGGTCCTTTGCGGCATTTTGGATGTCATCCCTTTATTCCAGCGAGACCTTGCGGTCCTCGCCCATATAGGTGCTCACATGCCGGCCGACAGGATCGAGCGCAAAGATGAAGAGCCCGTTGGCCCACTTCTGCCCGTCGGGACTGATCCAGTCCGGGTGTTCCGCGCAGGCGAACCTGAGAACCTCCTCGTTCAGGTTGTCCGCGGCGCTCCCGTTGTAGGTATACACAGCCACCTTGGTGGGCTCATGGAACTCGATCGCAGTGATGGCCGGGACGAGGGTGTTGCGGTCAAGAACTCCTGCCCGGTCCTCAACAACGACGTTGGTCGGCGGGAGCCCGAGGGCTGCAGCGCAGCCGACAAGCAGTAGCGCAAACACTAAGAGCAGCCTGAACGTCTTGAGCATCATGCAACCGGCCACACAATTTTTGTTTGCGGTTCCGGGGTCAATCCATTCAAAAGGACAAGAATCCGCTGTGGATCTGCAGCGGGACAAGGGCCAGGCACGGGGGTTACGGAACTAATCGCGACGACCTTGCGGTTTCCAAGGGAATAACCTCTATCCGAGCTACTTGACCGTCCGCAGGCCCGATCACCAGCAGGACGCGCTCGGCGGCGACACCGGCAAGCGCAGCGACCACCCGTCTAACCAGCTCAGGTTCCGAGGCGAAGACGACGCCGGCAGGTAGCGTTGTGCCGCCGGCGTCGGCTCTTTTCCAGACAGTGACTTGGGCGCCTGTCGCGGTGGTGATGGCTTTGGACAGCGGCGCTGGATCGGCGGCCGTCACCATGGTGACGTGATCAATGGTTCGCGCCGAGGCCGGCGAGGCGGCTGCCAGGAGCACGTGCTCGCGGCGCCACAGGGCAAAGTGGTAAGCGGCTACGAATCCGGCCGCAACCAGGAGACCGAGCGGCGCGCGGACACGGTCCAGGAGGCTGCCTCCGGTTACCTCACCCAGCAGAAACTCGAAGAGCCGGTAGCCAACGACGAGGAGGGCGATCAGCGCGACCACCGCGCTGATGCCGAAGAACGCTACGAGGTAAACACGCCTGCCTGGCGGAATAGTGTCCGCGGTTCGCGGTTGCCTCGTAGGCCTCCACGCCCGCCACCAGACAGGACCGCCCACAACGAGGGAACTGATACCTCCCAGCAGGAGGGTTCGTGTGCCGCTGCCCGCGAGGGGTGAAACGGCCATGGCAAGCGAAGCATTGATGACTACGCCGACGCCGGACGCAGCCGCTGCCAAGGCAACCCCCGATGTCACCAGCCGACTCGCACGCCGGGTGGCAACAGACCGATGAGCCCCGCTGACGCGGTGATAGCGCCACACCAAAGCACCGACGGCAGCGGCGGCGATGGCTGGACCCAGCGGGGCCAGCAGTTCGTTCATAGGCTCACCCCGATCGAATGCCGTTCTGAGGAGCACAAAAACCACGACGCCGGCGCCACCGAGTGCTGTGATGCCCGCCGCGAAGATCCCCACACCAATCAACGCCACATCCACCAGAGTGGTGTCCAGTTTTCGCGCGCCGCCCCGAAGCCAGTGCCACCGCCACACCATACTTCCGCCAATGGCCCAAACCATCGCCCGGAGCGCCGACTGCCACCACGCGTCCCCGCCCGGGGTGAGGCTGATGTACCCCCGGATCGCGACGTCAAGCAGGCCGCCCAACGCCGTGATGGCGGCAACCGCGCCCACCGCCAGGCCGAAAACCAAACCGATGACCGCCGGGACATCCTCAAGGTGGACTGGATGTTTGACGGGGTGCCGCCACATCCAGCGGTGCCAGACGAAGATGCCGGCCCAGACAAGCCCATCCGACAAGGGCGAATACCACTGAGGTTCCGCCCGGCCGATGAACGACGCCGCCATCCCGAGGAAGGCCGTCACAGATGCGATCAGTGAGACCGCGTAGATGGCAGACAAGTAGATGCCCCACCCCACTGAGCTGCGCTCCGCGCCGTCGTCGAGCCTTTTCCAGACAACCCACCACAGAAGCGCGGCGAGCGGTCCTCCGATCAGCGTGAACGCAAGGGAACGCGCCACACCGGCCACATCGGTTGACGCCAGCACCGCGCCCGTGCTGAACAGGCGCTCCAAGAGGCCACTGAGCCCTACCGCCGCGATCAGCACCAAGGCGAACAGCAGTACGTAGACGATCAGGCGGCGGAGGGTGAGTTGGGCGGAACCTGCCGCTGAAATTGTCGTCGGCACGTCCGAATTCATGGCTTCACGGACGTTCCGGTGCACGACAGGAGCTGGTACGGTGCCTGGTCGATCAGCCATTTGCCATCTGTCTTGACCAGGGAGAAACGATCCTCCATCTCGTACTCGGACGGTCCGAACGGGCCGCCCGAACCTGAACTGACGACGGAGACCTTCACGAGAGCCGAGTTGTCCCGCTCTGTGGCAGAGATCAAAACCACCCGGGTGGGCAGCGGGCCGCTTTCACGGAAGCCGCCGCACGAGGAACTGGCCGCTTCCGTGAGGTAGGAATTGGCTGTGGCCGTATCGCCGCCGATGACCGCGGTGCTGTAACGCTGGACCACTCCCTGGGGTGTCGACCCGTCCAGTGCCTCTGGCTCGCCGCGTGTAAAAACGACTGCCAGTGCCACGATCACCAAACAGCGCAATTGCGGAAAGGATTGCGAGGAGAATCCGCTCGGGCTTTCTCGTCGCAGCGTTCATGCCGTCAGTATGGCGCAGCAGCAGCCCTTTGTATGTGTCGTCCGGCCCTGAGCCGGCATTCTCAGAGAATTTCGACCTGCCGCGGGGCACTGCGACCCAGCCGCAGTAGGAGGAAGCCAAGTTCAGCCATCCCCGGCGGCAAAGTAGACGGCTTGGAGAATGCTGAAGGGCACGAACACCAGCTGGATGAAAATCCAGATCAGGATCGAACGCGCTCAGGTGGATTCCGCCAACAGTGAGCGCGAACAGGAGCTCTGGTACGAAGTAGGCCCTGAATTTGGCGATTCCTGTGCCTCGACTGCTCCTATGGGTCCTGCGAATACGTCTCAGGAGTAGGGTTGCCCTAGTCGACGAAGGGGTCAACATGAGCTACAAATATCGAACCGTCCGCGTTCGCGGTACCGGGCTGGTTGGAACAATCGCCCGGAAGCATGGAAGCGGACCTGACATCTACGAAACGTCCAAGGACCCGAACACATCAGTGGTTCCGGTGTTCTTCGAGGCAACTGGCGAGGTCCGTTTTTTCGACAGGTCGATGCTTGAGGACGTCGTGGCGCCTGTCAGTTAGCAGCGAAAGTAAAGCAACGGTCATAGGTGTGGAAGGCAACCGCACCTGGCGGTGAAGCCAGCGCCGGTGGCGCGGTTCCACCCGCTGATCGACGGCAACAACGCACGGCGTGGGCTCTCGTGCTCTCCGTTAACGCCCACCGCCATGATTTGAGCACCGCTGTCGCTGAAGCTCGCGTCGCCGCGGCCGCGAACCGTGCCGGTTGAGGCCGCCATAGCGGCATCTGCGCGAGGGATGGGGCCCTGGAAGACGGAATGCCTGAGGGTACGTTCAGCTGCCTGACATGTCTCCCCGACGAGATCGCCACGCTCTGCAACTCCGGAAACTGACCTCCGGAAACAGCTGTATCGTTACCGGCCAATCCACTGCATCCCGGGCTACTAGCCGGGTAATGCTGGGATAACGCAGTCGCCGAGAATTTCTCGCACCTCGATCAGGAATCCTTGGCCGCGTAACCGAAATACAACGACGAAACTGTCTCAAAAACTTGACGTGCGCATGCTCTATGGAATGGGCAGATGAGGCACCAGCCAAGAGCGTCGCCCGACCACCTGAATTGTCCCGGGCCCTCGCCCTGGACAACGTCGGGTGGCCGCCAACCGCATACCCTAATAACCGACGGAAGTCACCTCCGCCTGTTCCACCGGACCGACGCGTAGACCACACTCCTGGACTCTACGGACTCGAGGGACTCCTTCCGCCGGGAAACCAGCATCACCCGTGGCATCAACAGCGCCGTCTAGAAGCAGCACGGGGCAGGAATATCTTACGAATGACGCCAAAGCTACGTGGACCGTTCGCCACCGTGACGGTCCGGGGTGCTTGGAAGGACAGGAGTCTGATCCAATCAGGCTGGTGGTCCTGCAGCTGCACGTCCGTCAGTGCAGTGGCAGTCTCCTGGACAACTAGGGCGGCCTCCAGTTCGGCGAGCTTGGCGCCGAGGCAGCGGTGGATGCCGGAGCCAAAAACAATGCCATGGCTGGTGGATTGACCGCGGTGGGCCGTCTCCGCAGGCATGGACTGGCTCGCGAGTGCGGCCGGTGACGTGATTTGGTTGCCGCTGAGTTCGAGGAGGATTTCGGTGCCTGAAGGAATTCGGGCGTCACCGAGGTTCGTATCGTGGGCTGCCACCCGGCGCCACGTGGGGACGGATGATTCGGTGGCCAGCACGTGCCGGACCATGGCCCTGGAACCGGCGTCGGATGCCGCGTCCTTCCAGCCCACGGGCGCGGACCCTTCCAGGAGCCGGAACAGCGTGGTGCTGATCAGTTGGGTGGTTGTTTCCTGTCCGGCGATCAGCAGGAAGTAGCCCAGCGAGCAGATTTCAGTCGTCGACAGGCCGTGCTCTGCCAAGGATTTGAACAGGTTCCGTCCGGGGGCCGCCCTGGATTCCGCGACGAGCTTCCGCAGCCAGACGTAGAAATCTGCGGCGCTGTGGGCCAGTTCGAGTTGCCGGTCTTGGTCCGGCCAGCCCCAGAACAGCTCCATGGACTCACGGCCCCACCGCTTGAGGTCCGCAAGATCCCGAACGGGCAGCCCGAGGAGTTCGAGCATGACGACTGCCGGGGGAAAAGCAGCCACCGCCTGCACGAGGTCCACGCTTCCGGAGAAGCCGAGCTGGTCCGCGGCGTTTCGTGCCGCTTCCTGGGCCAGCTCCCGGATCCGCGGCTCCATGGCGGCGACCGTGGCAGGGGTGAAAAAGCCCGCCACGACCTTGCGGATCCCGGCGTGTGTGTCCGTGTCGTTGCTGGCCAGCACGGGAGGCAACGCAAAGCGGACGCGCTGCAGCACGCGCAGGGCGGGCCCTTCCAGTGGCGTCACGGCGACCAGGGCATTCGCGGGGCTGAAGTCGGCAGGCCGGTGCAGCACTTCGCGGACCGCGTCCGGGTCGCGCACCACGAGGTACGGGCAGCGGGCCCCGTCGGAGCCTTCCGTCTGACGCATGGTCTCCGTCTGTCCCGGACCTCCCACCCGCGGCTTCTCGGTTCTGGCGGTCATCATCGCCGGATTCATGCGGGCAGGCCGTTCAGCCATGCAGCCGCACCGGCGCGGAAAGCAGCCGGGGGCAGTTCCGAGGCCTGCTCGGGAAGGGCGCCGAGCAAGGGCGCCCGCAACGAATCGAGCACCTGCCGGTTGCTGTGGTGTACGAAGTCGGGTTTTCCGGGCCAGCTTCCGAGCACCACCCCAAGGACCTGCAGGTCCCGCGCGTCCAGCGCTTCGAGGGTCAGGGCGGTGTGGTTCAGGGTACCGAGCCCCGGCCGGGCGACCAGCACAAATGCGGCCGCCAGGAGGGATCCAAGCTCCGCCAGGGTGCCGCCGTCGGAATCCAACTCCACCAGCAGGCCGCCTGCGCCCTCCACCAGGACGTGATCGTGGGACGCGGCGAGCTCGCGGACCTTCTTGGCGTGCGCAGCCAGCGTTGGGAGCGGCGTTCCGTCGACGGCGGCAGCGGCGACGGGCGCCAGCGGCTCCTGCAGGACAACTCCGGTTTCTGCTGTCACGGCGCCGGCGAGCCGGACAATCTCGGCAGCGTCGGAATCGCCGTCGGCTGCTCCTGACTGGCACGGTTTGTAAACCGCGACGCTGCGCCCCGTTCCGTGGAGGACGGCGGCCAGGGCCGCCGTCGTGATGGTCTTGCCGACGCCGGTGTCCGTTCCGGTTACGAGGATGATGCCGGGCAGGTTCATGGAAGTTCCTCCAAAATGCTGCGCAGCACTGCGCAGCTGTCTTCGATTTCCTCGTGCGTCAGGGTGGCACGGGCGGTGAGCCGCAGCCGGGAGATTCCGTCCGGAACGGACGGTGGGCGGAAGCATCCGATCCGGACACCGGCAGTCCGCGCCGCCTCGGCAGCTGCCAGGGCTGATGCGGCGGACGGCATGGCGATGGACTGGACGGCCCCCGCCGTTTGCTCGACGGCGGCCCGGTCGGCCGCTGTCTGCTCGACGACGGCGCCGCGGGCTGCAAGGGCAGGGCCAAGCCCGGCGGCCAGGGCTGCAGCGTTGCTTCGCACGGATTCCGCCCGCCAGGGCTCATCCCGGATGATCCGCACCGCCGCGAGGGCTGCGGCGGCGGAGGCCGGCGCCAGCCCGGTGTCGAAGATGAAGCTGCGTGCCCGGTTGAGCAGGTGTTCCCGCAGCAGGGCGGATCCCAGGACCGCTCCGCCCTGGCTGCCCAGGGCCTTGGACAGCGTCGCGGTCACGACCACATTCGGGTGCCCGGCAAGGAAGGTTCCGGCCACCGCGCCGCGGCCCTGGAAGTCACCGGTGCCGATGACTCCGAGGCTGTGGGCCTCATCGATGAGCAGCACGGCGTCGTGGTCCTCGGCCAGGGCCAGCAGGGCAGCGAGCGGGGCTTCGTCGCCGAGGACGCTGTAGAGGGATTCGACGGCGATCAGCGCCCGCGGCTCCGACCGGCCGGCAAGCAGGCGGCCGGCGTCCTCCACGCTGTTGTGGGTGAACGATTCGGTGCGGGAGCGGCTGAGCCGGAAACCGTCGATCATGGAGGCGTGGCAGTGTTCGTCCGCAATGATCAGGGTTCCGGGGCCACCGAGCGCCGTGATCACACCGATGTTTGCCAGGTAGCCGGAGGAGAACACCAACGCCATTTCCATCCCCGCCAGCAGGGCCAGTTCCTCCTCGAGGTCCAGATGCAGCCGGGTGGTTCCGCCCACCAGGCGCGAGGACGTGGCGCCCGCGCCCCACAGCGACGCGGCCGCCGCAGCGGCCTCGGCAACCCGAGGGTCCGCCGCGAGGCCCAGATAGTCGTTGCTGGCCAGGTCGATGAACTGTTCGTCCGCGGCACGGGGGAGCGGGCGGCGGACCAGGCCCCGGCGGTCCCGGACCGCGGCCTGCCGCTCGAGCCACTGGATCATGGAGCGGCTCATGCCGCACCTCCCGCCCGTGCCGGGACGCGCTCATGTACGACGCGTCCGTGTACTTCGGCGACGGCGGCCGTCATGCCCGCCGTGATCTGTTCAATGTCCGCTGCGGTGCTGATGTACGGGGGCATGGTGTAGACGAGGTTCCGGAACGGCCGGACCCAGACCCCGTGCCGGATGGCCGCGGCGGTGACCGCGGCTACGTCGACGGCGTCGTGCAGCTCGATGACTCCGACGGCGCCGATGGTGCGGACATCCCGGACCGCCTCAAGGTCCAGGGCGGGAGCGAGCCCTGTTTCGAGGCCGGCGCCGATCCGGGCGACGTCGGCCCGCCAGCCGCCGTCGCCGATGATGCCGAGGCTGGCGTTGGCAACCGCACATGCCAGCGGGTTGCCCATGAAGGTGGGGCCGTGCAGCAGCGCACCGGCCTGGCCGCGGGACACAGTCGACGCAATCTCCGCGGTGCAGACCATGGCGGCGAGGGTCAGGTAGCCGCCGGTCAGTGCCTTGCCCACGCACATGATGTCCGGCACGACGCCGGCATGATCGGCCGCGAACAGCTCGCCGGTGCGGCCAAAACCGGTGGCGATCTCATCGAAGATGAGCAGCAGGCCATGCCGGTCCGCCACGTGCCGCAGTACTGTCAGGCATTCGGCCGGGTACGCGTGCATGCCGCCGGCACCCTGCAGGACCGGTTCGACGATGATCGCGGCCAGCTCCCCGGAATGCGCCGCCGCGATGTCCCCGAGTTCGGACGCCCACGCACGCACGGTTTCCGGGGTCGCGGAGGCGGCTGCCGGGGGACGGGGCGCGAACACGTTGCCGGCCAGCAGGCCCGGGAACGCGGAGTGCATCCCGTCCACGGGATCACAGACACCCATCGCCGCGAACGTATCGCCGTGGTACCCGCCGTGGATGCTCAGGAACCGCTGCCTCAGCGGGTGCCCGGACGCGGTCTGGAACTGCACCGCCAGCTTCAGTGCAACCTCCACTGCGACCGAACCCGAGTCCGCAAGGAATACCCGCTCCAAGCCCGGCCGGCCGGGCGCGGACGGGGCCATGTCCACCAGCTGCTCGGCCAGTTCCACCGCCGGGGCGTGCGTGAGTCCGCCGAACATCACATGGCTGAAACTCTCCAGCTGCCGCCGCGCGGCGGCGTCCAGCACAGGGTTGCGGTAGCCGTGGATCACCGACCACCACGAGGACATCGCATCAACCACCTCGTGGCGTGCGCCGTCCTCGGCCCGAAGCCGCAGCCGCACGCCGTCGGCCGCCTCGACCTCCCACAGCGGAAGATCCGGGGACGCCGGCGCGTAGGGGTGCCAAAGCCTGGCGCGGTCCCGCTGGATCAGGCCCGGCGGTGTCTCGCCACTCATGGTGCGAGCATTCCATGGCGGGAGCATTCGGCGGTCCAGCCCAACGGAGTCACCTGGACTTTCATGCGGCGCCGGCAGGCGGCGCAGTACCGCGGCGGCTCCATTGCGAGCCGTTCGCCGCAACGGTGGTGAACGTCCGACGCCGGGCCGGCGCCGACGTCGGACGGTTCACCGCAGTGCCCGCAGAACTCAGCCGTGGTTGCGGTTGCTGCATCGCCGGTGGTTGAGCCTGTCGAGCCTGGGGAGCGGTGGGGGATCATAGTGTCTTCTGGAGTTCCTTGATGGGCATGTTCAGCTCGACGAGCAGGTTCAGGTCGGCGTCTGCCGGGCGGCCCAGGGTGGTCAAGTAGTTGCCGACGATGACGGCGTTGATGCCGCCCATGAGGCCTGCCTTGGTTCCGAGGTCGCCGAGGGTCAGCTCCCGTCCGCCGGCGTAGCGCAGCACGGTGCGGGGCATCGCAAGGCGGAACGCGGCGATCGCGCGGAGGGCGTCCTTGCCGTCCATGATGCCCTGGTTTTCCAGCGGGGTTCCAGGGCGGGGGTTGAGGAAGTTCAGCGGGACTTCGTGGGGTTCGAGGGCCGCGAGCTGGGCGGCGAGTTCCGCGCGCTGCTCCAGGCTCTCGCCCATGCCGATCAGGGCGCCGCAGCACAGTTCCATGCCGGCGTCTTTAACCATGTTGCAGGTGTCCAGGCGCTCCTCGTAGCTGTGGGTGGTGACGACCTCCGGGAAGTAGCTGCGGGCAGTTTCGAGGTTGTGGTTGTAGCGGTGGACGCCCCAGCTGGCGAGCTGGTCCACCTGGCGCTGGGTGAGCATACCCAGGGAGCAGGCAATGTTGATGTCCACGGCTTCGTTGATCCGGTCGATCGCGAACTTGATCTGGTTCATCAGCTTGATGTCGGGGCCGCGGACGGCGGCGACGATGCAGAACTCGGTGGCTCCCGTTGCAGCGGTTTCCTTCGCGGCCTTGACGAGTTCGGGAATGTCGAGCCAGACGCCACGGACGGGGGAGTCGAAGAGGCCGGACTGGCTGCAGAAGTGGCAGTCCTCGGGGCAACCGCCCGTCTTGATCGAGATGATGCCTTCCACCTCCACGTCCTCACCGCAGTGCCGCAGCCGGACCTCGTGGGCCAGCTGCAGGGCGGCGGGCAGATCCCGGTCCGGTAGCCTGAGGATTTCCAGAAGCTGGCTTTCGGAGAGGCCGATGCCCTGCTCCAGAACCTGGTTCCGGGCGGTCTCGAGGATTGGGCCGGGGTTGGCCTGGAGCTCTGGCTGCATCGTCATCGATAGTCCTTTGGGGGTGCATAGCTGCGGATATTGCCTCGGAACAAACGCTAGTTCCCAGTTACAAGCGAGATTTTGTTGGGTTTCGACAAAGTGGTGAAGCTGAAATTAGAAGGACCAATACCCAAGCGACGGGACGCTGGACGGAATGTCTTGACTACCTGCAGCCGGGCAATGTGGTGATGGTGGCAGATCTGTCCAGGCTGGGCCGTAGCATCGCTGACCGGCTGACATCGTGACAGTGCTCCGCCAGCGGGGGGATAGTTCCGTTCCCTTGGTGTGGACGGCGACAGCGGAATCCATTCTCGAAAAAGTCGCGCGCGGACGAGTTGCACTCCAAGCCGTCAAGCAAAACTGAGACACACCACTAGAGCATCGCTCCGCCCCTGTGATGGTGTTCGGCGGCGCTGGAATTCAATGAAGGTCAGGAGGCCGCAGGCTCAGCAGCCAGGCTCGGGGGAGAGCGGATGCTGGCCAGGGATGTTTAGGGCAGACTGGTGGCGTGAGCGGAATCCGGTGGGTGCTGCATGTCGATCTCGACCAGTTCATCGCGGCGGTCGAAGTGCTCCGGCGGCCGGAGCTTGCGGGGAAGCCGATAATTGTCGGCGGTCGGGGGGACCCCACGGAACGAGCGGTGGTATCGACCGCATCCTACGAAGCCAGGGCGTTCGGTGTGGGTTCCGGGATGCCCTTACGCATTGCGGCCCGGAAAGTGCCCGACGCTGTGATCCTGCCCGTCGATCAGGAGGCTTACCTCGCGGCGTCTGAAACGGTGATGGCTACGCTGCGCGCGCAGCCCGGCGCCACCCTGCAGGTGCTGGGTTGGGATGAAGCCTTTATGGGCACTGAGACAGAGAATCCGGAAGCCTACGCCCGGCAGGTGCAGGCGGCTGTCCTGGAGCGAACGCAGCTGCATTGCAGCGTGGGCATCGGCGACACGTTGGTCCGAGCCAAGGTCGCCACCGGATTCGGCAAGCCGGCCGGCGTTTTCCGCCTCACTGCCGGGAACTGGCTCGACGTTATGGGCAGTCGGCCCACCAAGGACCTGTGGGGTGTCGGAATCAAGGTGTCGGGCCGGCTGGCCAAGCTCGGCATCAATACAGTGGCCGAGCTCGCCGCGTCCGACCCCCAGAACCTGGTTCCGGAGTTTGGCCCCAGGATGGGTCCTTGGTACGCGGAGCTCGGACGCGGGGACGGCGCCAGCGTTGTGGACGATACGCCGTGGGTTGCCCGCGGGCATAGCCGGGAGACCACCTTCCAGCGGGACCTGACCGAGCCCGCCCAGGTGGACGACGCCGTGAGGGAGCTGACAGCGCGTGTCCTTGAGGATGTTGTGGCTGAAGGACGGCCCGTGGTTGGGCTGACTCTGAAGGTTCGGTACGCGCCGTTCGTGACCAAGAACCACGGGAGGAAGATTCCCGAGACATTCGACCGGGAGGAAATTCTCGCGAGGGCTTTGGGCCTCGCAGCAGGAATCGAAGCGGGCCGTCCGATCCGACTCCTAGGCCTGCGGGCCGAAATGGCCATGCCCGACGATGCCCGAAAGGGACATACGCCTACGCGGGGCGGTTGGTGAGTGAGATGAAGTGTTCCGTCTGGGTTTTATTGGCCGCCGTCCTGTGGTTGTGCGGGTGCACCAGTCCAAGCGGTCCGGTCACGGGGCATTCCGGGGACGTTGCCGGTGTGGTCCTGACCGCCCCGGTCTGTCCCGTCGAACGTGTTGGTCAGGAGTGTCCACCGCGCCCAGTATCAGGGGCCGCGGTTGTGGCTTTGGACGGGGACGCCGTCCGGGGCTCAACACAAACCGATAGCACCGGTGCCTTCCATCTGACGCTGCCTGACGGACGTTATGTAATCAGGGCGACCAACGTCGGCGGCTACGCTTCGACGGCTACCGAGCTTGTGGTCATCTCGGACAGGCCCGTTCACATCACGCTGGTTGTTGACAGCGGGATTCGCTAAGGCTGGTCCGCGCAGGGCCGGCAGATGTCGGCACCGAACCAAGCTATTCCGGCGGCATACGAATGGGGAAACCCCGCACCGTAAGGAGAACGATGACCGAGCCGGATCAAGGACGCGGCTGGTGGCCCGAAGAGTGCTGCCCGGCGGCGTAGAGCCGGACCCGCGGTTCACCCTGGCCAACGAGCGAACCTTCCTGGCTTGGGTCCGCACCGCCCTGGCCTTTCTCGCCGGCGGGCTGGCGCTGGAAGCCTTCGCGATTGAGGCATTCCCCGAACCCTTGCGCAAAGCGCTGGCACTACTCCTGGTAGCTATCGGGATGCTGATCAGTGCCGGCGCCGGTCACTGCAGCTGTGGTGATCATCCTGATCGCACTGAACTAATGCCGGGAGCTCGAGCTGCTCCCACGCACCAGGACCCCGGGCTCCAACCCGAGCGCACGGTGCTCTGCTGGGGCCGGACCGCGATGGCTCTTTTTGCCGCCGCGCTGGTTTTCCTGCGCTGGCTGCCTCACTACCGTTTCTGGATTCTGATTCTCATCGCGGTGGCGGGCACCATCGCGGTCAGCTTTTACGCCACACAGCGCGGCCGCTATTCCGCGCGCGTCAGGGGCATCGCGGCGGAACAGTTTCACTCAGACGTGGCTGCCGTCTTCTGGTCCAGCGGCTCCGCTCTGCTGATGGGGATCCTGGGCCTGATCATCCTGTTCACGGGCTAGCGTCCAGCATCCGGGTTCTCGTCCCGCGCTCTCGGCCGACAACTCTGGTGAGATCCGCTCGGTGGCGGCTGCCGCCGTCGTCCGGCATTTCCACTGTGGCACTGACGCCGCCCACGGCGGCACGGCCGCGCCTACCTGGCGGAGACCAACACCGGCTGGCCGCGTGAACGCTGAGCCGCGATTCCCGCCTCGTCCGGTCTCCTGGGGGCTTTCCTTGTGCCGGGCCGGCGTCTCCGATGGTCTGCGTTGATGCTGGCGGAGTGCGAGCGGCGGAAACACGAGCACCGAGAGCATTCCCGCTCCGACGAGGGCGGAGGCGATTCCGCCTGAGATCAGCCCCTCATCCCGGCCAATGCCTGTCACCCCCACGACAATCGGCAATCCTGTTGCACCAAACAGGATGATGGCCCGCTTGTCGGCATGGCTGGACTTTGGGGGAGCCGCGAGTATCGACGGCAGACCTCGGATGATGAGCAAGAGGAGCAGGAACAGGGGGACCAGTGCGAGAGCTGCGGGGCTGGCGGTTAGCGCGCGTAGGTCGAAGTCTATGCCTGTGTCGATGAAGAAGACCGGCACCAGGAATCCGAAAGCGATGGCGTCGATTTTCCCCTCAATGACTTTCCGGTCTTGCTCGGGAGCGCGCGCGATGGCGACTTTCCAGAGGACTCCGGCGGCGAATGCACCCAACAGCATGTCGAGTCCCAGGACCATGCTGAGTACAACGAGCACAGTGAGGATAAAGATGATGGACCGGAGGGCGAACTGGCCGCTGGTGTGGAGGGTCCTGGTGACCTGGGAATGGAGCAGTGAGTGCCGTGCGCGCGACGCGAGATAAATCGCCAGGCCGGTCAGGAGAACAAACCCGAGGGGTATAGCTGTTGCCGGGCCCAACTGCCAACGAAGAAGAGCATGGCCAGCCCGAAATCGGCGAGCGTATCCGTGAACTGGGCGGGTTGGATCCATCCCAACAGGCTGGGGCCGAGCATGATTCCGAGGACAATTTCGAAGACCACGATCGGCACCTTGACCACCCGATCAAGGAAACGGGCCGCAAGGGGCGCCGCGATAGCCAGCAAGGCGATCAGAACCATTGACGTCGACAAGCCATCCATCGGCGGTACCTCCGGTAGCTCGGCTGCTTCGAAGGAAAAGTAATCCAAAGCTACCGCCACTGTTGGGGATGGCGCCATAACAGCCACCTCCCACTGGGACACGATCAGGAAGTCGTACTAACGATCGCGGTGGGCGAAAGCGTTAGCCCGCGGGTCCACCCGGCTGGCCACCCCCATGAGATATAAACCGAGTGGCTTGCCGCGACTTCGGACACGGTTGAACCGGCTCGTCCCGCCATGGCATGTTGCGCGGCCGGTGGGATCATCCGGTCAGCGGAGGCGATCAGGTACTAACCGGGCAAGGAACGCAAGGCAGGTTGGGTGATGGCTCCTTCGAGGGCATCGACGCCCCAAGGGACCTGCGAGTGAGATGGCGCGACCCTGTCCAGCTGAGGACGAGGTTCGGCGGGACGTCAGGTTTCCCTGTTCCGCCGGGAGAACTGGCGGTGGAGTTTGTTCCTGGCGCCGTGTTCGACAAGGGTCGGGATGTAGGTCCGGATCCGGCCGGCATCCAGTGTTTCGTACTCCTCTGTGACGACCCGGACAACCAGCGGCCGGGGTGCGTCGGGATAGCGTGCGGCGAGGAGGTCGCTGACTTTGGCGATGGTGTCGTGCTTCTCCGTATCTTCCATCCAACTAGTTTGATGCCGAAGACTTGTGGCGTCTATCACATTTTGCTGGGATGGGGGAAGCGCTGAAGACCCGCTCGACGCGCGCACGTCCGGTTTCCGTTGCGGTGTCAGGATCCCGGGCGCCCGGGCCACTGCTTGCCGGCCCACGGGTCGTAGTCGGCGATGAGCTCCTCCTGTGGCGGACGCTCCGGTTCGGGGACGTGCTGCAGGTTCACCCGCACCCGGTACCAGAGCGAGCTTGATCCGCGCATTCCGTCGACGAGCACATCGGCGGGGTGCAGGGCCGGGACGAGGTCCGCATGCCGGGACTTCCACTCATCGAGTGCCGCGAGGGCCTCGGGCTTGGTCCTGGTGCGGGCAACCTCGATGAGCGGCATCAGCGACTGCCGGCGGCCGGAGCCGTCTCCGCTGCGCGACGGCTTCTCGGCGGGGCCGAGCTCGGCCGCCAGTGCCAGAAGTCCATCGAGTGTGCCCACCGCGTCATCGATGCCTGCGTGGGGGTCACCCACGTCGGCGAAGCGCCCGGGCACCGTGCGGACCGTGAACTGTTCGGGCCGGATGGAGCGGACCTCATCCCAGGTGAGCGGCGTCGAAACCCGGGCATCGGGCAACGGTCGGATCGAGTACGCCGATGCCACGGTGCGGTCCTTTGCGTTCTGGTTGAAGTCGACGAACACACTTTCGCCGCGCTCTTCCTTCCACCACCGCGCGGTAGCGAGGCCGGGAGCGCGGTTTTCGACCTCGCGGGCGAGGGTCTCGGCGGCGAGCCGCACCTCGCGGTACTGCCACTGCGGCGCGATCCGCACCAGGATATGCAGTCCGCGCGATCCGCTCGTCTTCGGCCACCCCACCAGCCCCACGTCGTCGAGCACCTCCCGCGCGACATATGCGACATCAACGATCTGGGACCAGCCGACCCCCGGCATCGGATCGAGGTCCACCCGGAGCTCGTCCGGGTGCTCAAGGTCCTCAGCGCGCACGGGATGCGGGTTAAGGTCCAGGCAGCCAAGATTCACCACCCACGCCAGGCCCGCAGCATCCCGGATGACGGCCTCCTCAGCCGACGTCCCCGACGCGTAGTGCAGCGTCGTTGTGTCGATGAAGTCGGGGTGGTTTTCGGGCACGCGCTTTTGGAAAAACGGCTCAGCGTAGATGCCCTTCGGGAAGCGCTTGAGCACCATGGGCCGGCCACCCGCACCGCGCAGCGCACCATCCGCGACGGCGAGGTAATAGCGCACCAGGTCGAGCTTAGTCAGCCCGGGCTCGGGGAAAACCACCTTGTCCGGACTCGAGATGCGCACCTCGGCGCCGCCAATGTCGAGGATCTCGGCCGGGGTCTTCGACGGGCTCATGCCGCCACGCTAGCAACGATTGGAGGCCCCAGCCAGACCTGCTGGAGGGAACAGCTGCACCACGAGGGATGGCCGGAGGGGAGCCCGACACTCCGTGCCTGCAGTTCAGAGCAGCAGGACTACGCCGACCGCCACCAGCCAGAGTGACCACACCACGTAGGTCACTGGCGTCAGCGTCGCGGCCAGCTTCCAGCCATGCGGTTCGAACGATCCCACGAATTCCAGCGAGCACAGTGCCAGCACTGCGCCGACGACGATCCCCATAATCCCGAGCAAGGCCGGAACGGCGGTGCTCTGGATCATGGCCACGCCGGCGAGCACCCTGGGCAGCCTCAGTCTCTGCCGGTCGCTGCTGACCGCTGGCCTCGTGGACAGGTTCCGATTGGTCGTCTTCCCAGTGATTACAGGCAGCACCGGCAAGGAACGGATCTACGACGGCTATCCGGACATCTCGCTCGGGATGGTAAATAGTAGGACCTTCGACGGTCGGCTCCAGCTGCTCGAGTACATCCCCACCGTCCTCAGCGGCCCGCCGGGCAGCGGTCCCACCTGAGCCAATCCGTGGAGTTCCCGCGTCAGTAGCTGGCGGGGGTTTCGCCGTCGGAGGCCTCAGTGAAAGCGGCGGCCAGCGCCTCGGAGCCGCGGGCGAGGATAGCGACGTCGGCGCCCACCAGGACAAAGGCGGTGCCGGCCGCCAGGTAGCTGCGGGCAGTATCGGGGTTGAACGCGTTCACCCCGGCAGGTTTCCCGGCCGCTTTTGCGGCGGCAAGGCAGTGTTCGACGGCGGCGCGCACCTTGGGGTGTTCCTGGTGTCCCAGCACGCCCATCGAAGCCGCGAGGTCGGACGGTCCCAGGAAGATGCCGTCCACGCCGTCCACGGCCAGGATATGCTCGACGGCTTCGACGGCCGCTGTCGATTCGATCTGGACGGTGACGCTGACGGTCTCTGACGCCCGGGTGAGGTAGTCCGGGACACGGTTCCAGCGCGAGGCCCGGGCGAGGGCGGATCCCACGCCGCGGACGCCGTGCGGCGGGTAGCGGGTGGCGGCCACCGCTGCTTCCGCCTCCTGCACCGAGTTCACCATGGGAATCAGCAGGTTCTGCACACCCAGATCCAGGTACTGCTTGATCAGCACGGTGTCGTTGACCGGGGGCCGGACCAGGACCTGGACCGGGTAGCCGTTGACGGCCTGGAGCTGGGCGAGGATGGATTCGAGGCCGTTGGGGCTGTGTTCGGCGTCGATGAGGAGCCAGTCCAGGCCGGATCCGGCGCAGAGTTCTGCGATCAGCGGGCTGCCGGAGCAGACCCACATTCCTGCCAGGGGGCGGTCCGCCGCGGCGAGGGCGTCGCGGAAGGTGTTCGCGTAGACAGGATTTCCGGGTTCTACTCGAAGCGGCATGTGATGGCTCCCAAGGGTCCGTAGTCGGCGTGGACGGTGTCGCCTTTGTACACCCACAGCGGGCGGGTGAAGGAGCCGGCGAGGATGATGTCCCCGGCTTTCATTCCGTCGCCGTGGGCGGCGATCTTGTTGGCGAGCCAGTGCACGCCGTTGGCGGGGTGGTCCAGGACGCCGGCGGCAACACCGGTTTCCTCCACGGTCTGGTTTTTGTAGAGGATGGCCGAGACCCAGCGGAGGTCCACGGCGTCGGGTTTTACGGGGTTGCCGCCGATCACCATGGCGCCCATCGCGGCGTTGTCTGCGATGGTGTCCACGATGGTCCGGCCCTCCATTTCGATCCGGGAGTCCAGGATTTCCAGTGCCGGAACCACGTAGTCCGTGGCGTCCAGGACGTCGAAGATGGTGCAGCCGGGTCCGGACAGGTCCTTCTTCAGCACAAATGCCAGTTCAACTTCCACCCGGGGATGGGTGTACTGGTCCCACTCCACCGAGCAGCCGGTTCCGAGCACCATGTCATCGAAGATGGCGCCGTAGTCCGGCTCGGTGATGCCGGTGGCGGACTGCATGGCCTTGGAGGTGAGGCCGATCTTGCGGCCCACCAGCTTGCGGCCGGCGTCCTCGTTGCGCCGCCGCCACAGCTGCTGCACGGCATAGGAGTCCTCCACCGTCATCTCCGGGTAGCGGGCGGTGAGGCGGGGGACCGGGGTGCGGGTCCGGGCGGCCGCCAGGAGTTCGTCGGCGATGGCCTCAATCGTCTTCGCGTCCAGCATGGCTACAGCTGCGCCCCCAGCTTGAAGCCTGTCCGGTCCCCTTCGGGGGCCCCGTCTTTGCGGGTGTAGGAGAAGCCGTCGGCACCCACGGTGACCGCCATTTCGCTCTTTTCCTCACGCACGACGACGGGCTGCGGCTTACCGTCGAGGTCCAGGACCAGGGAGGCCTCGGTGTACCAGGACGGGACCACGGGGTTGCCCCACCAGTCGCGGCGCTGGTTGTCGTGGACGTCCCAGGTGACGACGGGGTTGTCGGGGTCGCCGGTGTAGTAGTCCTGGGTGTAGATCTCGATGCGGTGTCCGTCGGGATCCAGGATGTAGAGGTAGAAGGCGTTGGACACGCCGTGCCGGCCGGGGCCGCGTTCGATCCGGTCGCTGATGCGCAGGGCGCCCATCTTGTCGCAGATCTGGATGATGTTGTGCTTTTCGTGGGTGGCGAACGCGATGTGGTGCATGCGCGGGCCGTTGCCGCCGGTCAGGGCGGTGTCGTGCACGGTCTGCTTGCGGTGCATCCAGACCGCGTACGTGACGCCGTCGGAGTCCTGGATGTCCTCGGAGACGCGGAAGCCGAGGTCCTCAAGGTACTTGCGGCCGCGGGGCACGTCGGGGGTGACCTGGTTGAAGTGGTCCAGGCGGACCAGTTCGCCGGCGGAGTAGAGGTCGTAGCGCTGGGTGAGGCGTTCGACGTGTTCCACGTCGTAGAAGAACTCGTAGGGGAATCCCAGCGGGTCCTCCACGCGGACAGAGTCACCCACACCTTTCGTGAAGCCCTCCTTGCGGCGTTCGGTGCGGCAGCCCAGTTCCTGGTAATAGGCCTCTGCGGCGTCCACTTCGTCGGGGGACTTCACCCGGTAGGCAAAAGCGGCGACGGCGGCGATGGGTCCCTTGCGGAGCACGAGGTTGTGGTGGATGAACTCCTCCAGGGAGCGCAGGTAGATGTTGTTCTCATCTTCCTCGGTCACGTGCAGGCCCAGGACGTCCACGTAGAACGCGCGGGACCTGGCAAGGTCGGTGACCACGATCTCCATGTAGGCGCAGCGGACGATGTCCGGAGCCGGGACGGTGGGGGTGCGGACAAAGTCGGTCATGGGATTCTCTCTTCTTTGAAAGGGCTTGGCGGCTCAGGCGCCGAATTTGGGTGTGTGAACGGTGCCGAGGCTGATGTGCACGGCCTGCTGATCGGTGTAGAAATCGATGGAGCGGTAGCCGCCCTCGTGGCCCAGGCCCGAGGCTTTAACGCCGCCGAACGGGGTGCGGAGGTCGCGGACGTTGTGGCTGTTCAGCCAGACCATGCCGGCCTCGACGTTCTGCGAGAAGTTGTGGGCGCGGGTCAGGTTCTGGGTCCAGATGTAGGCCGCGAGACCGTAGCGGGTGTTGTTCGCCAGGGCGAGTGCTTCGTCGTCGTTCTCGAACGGGGTGATCGCGACGACGGGACCGAAGATTTCCTCCTGGAAGATCCGCGCGTCGGGGGCGACGTCGGCGAACACGGTGGGTGCGATGTAGTTGCCTTCGGGGAGGTGGTCGGGGCGGCCGCCTCCGGCGAGGAGCCGGCCTTCGGTCTTGCCGATCTCCACGTAGGAGGCCACCTTCGCATAGTGCTCCGGGTGGACCAGGGCACCCACTTCGGTCTTGGGATCGTGCGGGTCCCCGACCACAATGTTTTTGGCGCGGGCGGCGTACTTTTCGCAGAACTCGTCGTAGATGGCGCGTTCCACGAGGATGCGGGAACCGGCGGTGCAGCGTTCGCCGTTGAGGGAGAAGACCCCGAACAGGGCGGAATCGATCGCGGCATCCAGGTCGGCGTCGGCAAACACCACACAGGGGGATTTGCCGCCGAGTTCCATCGAGAGGCCCTTGAGGTTGGCGGCGGCGTTCCGGAAGATCGTCTGGCCCGTGGTGGTCTCGCCGGTGAACGAGATCAGCGGGACGTCCGGGTGCTTGACGAGGGCGTCGCCGGCTTCCTCGCCGAGGCCGTTGACCAGGTTGAACACACCGTCCGGGAGCCCGGCGTCCTTGAAGATCTGCGCCCAGAGCGACGCGGACAGGGGCGTGAACTCGGCGGGTTTGAGGACCACTGTGTTCCCGGTGGCCAGCGCGGGGGCGAGTTTCCAGGACTCCAGCATGAACGGCGTGTTCCACGGGGTGATGAGGCCGGCGACGCCGATCGGCTTGCGGTTCACGTAGTTGATCTGGGCACCGGGGACCTTCATGGCGTCGTCAAACTGGGCCACGATCAGGTCCGCGAAGAACCGGAAGTTCTCGGCCGCGCGCAGCGCCTGGCCCTTGGCCTGGGTGATCGGCAGGCCGGTGTCGAACGTTTCGAGTTCGGCGAGGCGCTCCTCCTGGGCCTCGACAGCGTCAGCAATCCTGTTCAGCACGCGGGCGCGTTCCCGCGGCTTCATCTTCGGCCACGGGCCGTTGGTGAAGGCTTCGCGGGCGGCGGCGACGGCGAGGTCGATGTCCTCCTTCTGGCCGGCCGCAGCGGTGGCGTAGGTCTGGTTGGAGACCGGAGCCAGGACGTCGAAAGTCTTCCCGCCCACGGAGTCAACGAACTGGCCATTGATGTAGTGCTGGATGTGTGTGGGGAGGTCCTGCGGCACGTAGTGTTTCGTGGACTGTTCGGCGGTGAACGTCATTGTTGTTTTCCTTTGCTTCTAATGCAACGCGGGGTCACTTCTTGCCCATGCGGGGCCGTTTATCGGGCGTTTAGTGACCCCGCGTTGCTTTGGGCGAGGTACGCGTCCAAGGTGGCGGAGCGGTGCCGGCGGGCGGACTTCTCAATCTCTTCCGCGCCGGCTCCGCCCTCGATGAGCCGGAGCAGCGCCTCGTGCTCGTCCACCGATTCGTGGGCACGGCCCGGAACGAACCGGAACGTCGAAGACCGGAGCGAGGCGAGCCGGTTCCAGCCCCGGTGGACCAGGTCCAGGATGTGCGGGTTGGGGCACTGCTCAAAGAGGATGCTGTGGAAGTCCTGGTTCAGCGCCGTGAAGCGGACGGGGTCGAAATGCTGGAGGCATTCGCGCATGTCCTCGTTCACCGCCCGGGCACGTGCAATATCCGCCGGGCCAATCAGCGGCGCCGACAACGCGGTGGCTGCGCCCTCGACGATGCTCAGGGTCTGCATCGTGTAGAGGTACTCGGTGGGGTCGATCCCGGATACCGTAGCGCCGACGTTCCGCTCAAATGTCACCAGACCTTCGGCCTCGAGGCGGCGGATCGCTTCACGGACCGGGACCACGCTGACTCCCAGATCCTTGGCGATGGCGGCCAGGACCAGCCGGTAGCCGGGGGAGTAGGTACCGTCCACGATCCGTGCCTTGACGGCCGCGTAGGCCTGCTCTGATTTGCTGCCTGTCGCCATCAACGTCTCAGTCATTGGGCTTTGCCTGCTTCCCATGCCTCGTACTTCATCCGCCAGGTGGCGTTCAGCGGGTAGAGGCCGTCCACGCTGTGGCCCTGTGCCACCATTTCCGCGATGAAGGTTTCCTCGCGCTCTTGGATGATGGACTCGTCCGCGAGCTCATCGGCGAGGGCCGGCGGGATCACCAGGATGCCGTCGGCGTCGGCCACGATGATGTCCCCGGGCTGCACGGTGGTGCCGCCGCAGGCGATGGTGATGTCCGTGTCCCACGGGATGTGCCGGCGCCCCAGGACGGCGGGGTGCGGGTTGGCGTAGTAGGTGGGCATGTCCATCGCGGCCACCGCGGCGAAGTCCCGGACCCCGCCGTCGGTGATGATCGCCGCAGCACCCCGGACCTGGGCCCGCAGTGCCAGGATGTCACCGATCGTGCCGGTGCCCTTTTCCCCTCGGGCTTCCATCACCAGAATTTCACCCTCGTTGACGGAGTCGATGGCCTGCTTCTGGGCGTTGAAACCGCCGCCATGTGACTTGAACAGGTCCTCGCGATTGGGCACATACCGCAGGGTCCGGGCCAGGCCCACGATCCGCTTCTCCGGGCGGGTGGAGGTGAGTCCGTCGATGCTGACATTGTTCAGGCCGCGCTTGCGCAGCTGCGAGGACAGGGTGGCGGTGCAGACGCTTTCCAGCTTCGCTTTCAGCTCAGGGGTCAGAACATGCCCGACGGCGGCAGCCTCCACGGGTGCAAGGCCCGCCGCTGCCCGCGAACCGTACGCCTCCTCCCGCTGCCCGTCATCTGCCTTGGGCTGCGCACCAAAGTCAGCGAACGCCGTCGTGCCTTCCTCCACCCGGGTGACCAGACGCCCCGTGGAGAGACTGGTGGATGCGCTGGCTTCAACGGTGCTGACTTCAACCTCGACGACGTCGCCCGGCTTGGCCACCGAGGCGCCGGCGGGGGTGCCGGTCAGGATGATGTCGCCCTCCTCTAGCGTCGACAGCTGGGACAGGTCGGCGACGAGGCGGGCGAATGGAAAAAGCAGGTCCGCGGTCGTGTCGTCCTGGACGAGGTCGCCGTTGTGCCAGGTACGGATGCGGAGACCGGCGGGGTCCACGGCGTCCGCGGGGATCAACTCGGGGCCGATCGGCGTGAAGCCGTCGCCGCCCTTGGACCGGAGGTTGGAGCCCTTGTCCGCGTAGCGGAGATCGTAGACGCCGAGGTCGTTGCTGGCGGTCACCCACTCGACATGGCTCCAGGCGTCCTCCACGCCGACCCGGCGGGCGGGCTTGCCGATGATCAGGGCGACCTCGCCCTCGAAGCCGAGGAGTTCGCAGCCGGACGGACGCTCTACAGCGGAAGGGGCTTCTGCCGAACCGAACGTTAGGGAGGACGGCGGCTTCAGGAAGTAGGAGGGCTGCTCCGGCGTGCGGCCACGCTGGGCTGCCCGGCTGGGGTAATTGATGTGCACCGCGATGACCTTGCGGGCCGCGGCCAGGGTATGGTCGGTGACCTGTTCCAAGAATTACTCCTCATCGAGTATGAAATCGTATACGAAGCAATATTCCATATAACTCGTACTGCGTCAATGCGTGTGTCCGAGCAAAGGCTTTGCCGGTCGGCGTTTACCGTGCGGGCTTGGAGAGTGTCCCCGAGCACGTTTCCGGCGTCAGTCCTTCGTCCGTGGAAACGTGGGGTTGCATCCCAGGGACGATATCGGTGTTTTGCGCGCTCATGGCCAGCCACCGACCTTTCGATTGGCGGGCGCCGTGAAGCTGATGACTCCGCGCCTTGTTCCTGTTCGGTCCCCGTCGGGGTCAATCTGCCCGGTCATGGTCCACCGGGCGTGAACCACGGCCACATCAGTCCCGAGGAAGCGGACCCTGACGCGCTCCAGCACCATCACGGTGTCCGGGAACATGCGCCGGAACCCAATGGCATGGTTCTCACGGATCTGACGCCGGTTCGTCCACCAAAGACCGACAACGTTAACGAAGTCGGCGTCGTCTACAAAGAGGGCCGCCAAGGCCTCCGGATCCGCCGCGTTCCAGGCAGCACCGAACTCCTCAGCGATCCCACGCGGGTTACTGGGCATTGGATAGGGCACTTTCAGGGCTCTTTGGGGATTCATCCTTTCAGGAGAGCCTTAGCGACCTACCTCGGTGCTGACTGGAAGTCGGCTAGCTGGAAATCGAAGGCACTGCGGCGCGGCTGTCCTCATCAATATGCCCACAGGCCCGCGCGTACTGCTGGCCGATGACGGGCTGGAAGTCCGACGCCGGCGCCGCGACAAGTGCCACCGGCCAGTCGGGACGGGCTCCCGTGAGTGCCCAGGCGGCCTGTGCTGCGGCGCCGCGGGCCACGTATTCGTCGGGGCTTGGCACCACCACCGGCAGGTCAAACACCTGTGACGCGATCTTCTGTACCGCCGGGTTCTGCACGGCTCCGCCGATCAGCAGCAGCCGCCGCGCCGGGTAGCCCAAAGCCAGCAAGGCTGCCAGGCCGCCGGACAATCCGCACAGCATCCCTTCGATGGCCGCCCGGGCAATGTTGCTTCGGGTGGCGGACGCGATGCTGAGACCATGCAGGCTGGCCTTGGCGTGTGGCAGGTTGGGGGTGCGTTCGCCCTCAAAATACGGCACGAGCACCACACCATCTGCCCCGGGCGCAGCGTCCAATGCCAGCCTGGAGAGTTCATCAAAACCGACGTCCAGCAGCGTGGCCATGGAGCTCAGCACCCTGGCGGCGTTCAGCGTACGGCGATGGGCAGATAGTCGCCGCCCGCGTCTGCAAAGCCGGCAACTGTTCCGCTGGGATCGTAACCAACCTCGGATGCGACGGCGAAGACTGTTCCGCTGGTGCCGACGGAGACCACCACATCCCCGGGCTTGGCGCCCAGACCCAGGGCCGCGGCTGCGTTATCCCCGGCGCCGGCGCCGAGCAGGATTTCAGCCCGCCCGCCGCCACCACTTGGGCCAGCATCCGTACGAGGGCGAGCGCCGGCGTTGCTCCCCGCAAAACAGAGTGGATGAACACGGCCGGCGGCTTCGCCGGCAGCCAGCACGCGCGGCAGGATGACAGCGCCCCCGGCCGCGGGGGCAGCCGAAACAGGTGCAGGTCCAGCCGCTTCCGGCTCTTGACGGGCTTCGCGTGCGTCCCTGCCGAAGGCCAGCCGGAATAGCTCCACGTCATAGCTGCCGGAAGCGGGGCTCCAGTAGCCGGTCCCGCTGGCATCCGAGCGGTCCGTGGTGAGCGCCTCCAGGTCCGGGCCCAGCGGGCTGGCCCCGGCCGGACCGTATCCCCGCAGGCGCCAGCTCAGCCAGTCATGGGGGAGGGCGACGGCTGCCACCCTGGCAGCGGATTCGGGCTCGTTGTCCCTGACCCAGCGGACCTTGGTGACCGTGAAGGATGCCACCGGTACCAGCCCGGTACGCCGCGCGAACTCCCCGGCCCCTACCTCATCGATCAGTGCCGCTGCAGCTGCCGCGGAGCGCGTGTCATTCCACAGGAGCGCGGGCCGCACCACGTTGCCGTCGCGGTCCAGCAGCACCATGCCGTGCTGCTGGCCCGCGACGGACAACGCGTCCACGTCCGCCAGCCCGCCGGCGTCCTCGATGGCTTCGGCCAGGGCCCGCCACCAATGGTCAGGATGGACTTCCGTCCCGTCCGGGTGGCTCGCCCGGCCCTCGCGGACCAGGACACCGCTTTGAGCGTCCAGGACCGCAACCTTGCAACTTTGGGTGGAGGAGTCAACCCCGGCAACGAGGTTCAACGAAGCAGCCGCCACAGTATCAGCGCGCTCCGAGAAGGTGCTCGATGAAGAGCTGCTGCAGCCGCACGAATCCGAAGCCCTTGCCGCCAAAGTAGGCATCGGCGTCGAAATCCTCGTAGGAAGCGCCGTCCGATCGCAGCTGCTCGTAGCCTTCACCGGGGTTGAGGGTGGGCTCATTGATTTGGGCAACGCGGGAAGCCAACAGCGCTTCCTGCACTTCGGGGTCGGCACGGAAGGCCTTCGCGCGTTCCTTCAGCAGCAGGTAGGTCTGCATGTTCGCGGCGGCGGAGTCCCACACGCCGTCGATGTCCTCGGTGCGGCCGGGCTTGTAGTCGGAGTGGCGGGGGCCGCTGTAGGCCGGTCCGCCGTCGGGGCCGCCGTTTTCGAGCAGGTCCACCAGGGAGAACGCGTTCTGCAGGTCGCCGTGGCCGAACACCAGGTCCTGGTCGAACTTGATGCTGCGCTGGCCGTTGAGGTCGATGTGGAACAGCTTGCCCTGGTAAAGGGCCTGGGCAATCCCGTGGGTGAAGTTGAGACCGGCCATCTGCTCGTGGCCGGTCTCGGGGTTAACGCCCACAAGTTCCGGACGTTCCAGGGTCTCGATGAACGCAAGGGCGTGTCCCAGGGTGGGGAGCAGGATGTCGCCGCGGGGTTCGTTCGGCTTCGGTTTGATGGCGAAGCGGATGTTGTAGCCCTTGTCCGTGACGTAGTCGCCGAGCAGATTCACGGCCTCGCGGTAACGCTCCAGGGCGCCGCGGATGTCCTTGGCGGCGTCGTACTCGCTGCCCTCACGGCCGCCCCACATCACGAACGTTTCGGCGCCGAGTTCAGCTGCGAGGTCGATGTTGTCCAGCACTTTGCGCAAGGCGAAGCGGCGCACGCCCCGGTCATTGCTGGTGAAGCCGCCGTCCTTGAAAACCGGGTGGCTGAACAGATTCGTGGTGACCATGGGAACGATCATCCCCGTGGACTTGAGCGCACCGGTCAGCCGGTCGATCTCACGCTGGCGATCAGCTGCCGAGCAGCCAAAGGGAAAGAGATCGTTGTCGTGGAAGGTGATGCCGTAGGCACCCAGATCACTCAGCTTGTTGACGGTTTCGACGGTGTCCAGGGGCGGACGGGTGGCAGAACCGAACTGGTCCTGGGCCTCCCAGCCGACCGTCCAAAGGCCGAAGGAAAACTTGTCTTCGCGGGTGGGCTGAATCGTCATTGAATGCTCCGTTAGTAGGTATGAAGAGGAGTGCGTACCGCGTCCCTTTGATGAGTCGCAGCATTTTGTTCTGCGCACACACATATTAGGAATTTCCGTGATGTCAACTACTAGGCACTCCGAGCTAGGCTGGGTTCTGAATGCCAACTCCCTCGAAATCTCTGGTTTTCCGCACCCGAAGCGGTTATGTTGTGAAGAACACCAAACCTGAAAACGAGACTCCGTGGAGGACGCAGAGCGTGACTGAACAACGTGTGCAGCAACGGAACTGGGCCGGAAACTTCGGCTACCGGGCGGAACGGATCGCGCACCCGCGCACCGTGGCGGAGCTGCAGGAACTGGTGGCCGGAGCCCGGACCATCCGCGCCCTGGGATCCCGCCATTCATTCAACGACATCGCCGACACTTCAGGCACGCTGGCGGCCCTGAACCTGCTGGATCCGGCCATCACTGTCGATGCTGAGAACCTGAACGTCACGGTGAGCGGAGGCACGCGGTACGGGACGCTCGCCGCGGAGCTGCAGCGGCAAGGTTTCGCCCTGCACAACCTGGCCTCGCTGCCCCATATTTCGGTGGCCGGTGCGGTGGCCACGGCCACGCACGGCTCCGGAGACGGCAACGGAAATCTGGCCACCGCCGTCGCCGGTTTGGAACTCGTGACCGCAGACGGCGGCATCCTCACCGCCCGCCGCGGCGAGACCATGGACTTTGACGGCATGGTGGTGGGACTGGGCGCCCTGGGAATCGTCAGCAGCGTGACCCTGGACATAGAGCCGGCCTTCCATGTTGCCCAGCACGTTTTTGAGGACCTGGATTGGGAGCGGGTTCTGGAGAATTTCGACGACGTCACCTCCTCCGCGTACAGCGTCAGCCTCTTCACTGACTGGAGCGGCAGTACCGTTGGGCAAGCATGGCTGAAGGGCCGGGCGTCTCCGGAAGTAACTGCACGGAACAACTCGGCGTGCCGGGGCCGTGGTCGGACCGGCTTGCCCACTTCAGGATGGAGTTCACGCCCAGCAAGGGCGACGAACTCCAGTCCGAGTACCTGGTGCCCCGGGAACACGCTGTGGATGCCATTCGCACGCTGCGCAAACTCTCCGGGGTCCTGACTCCCTTGCTCCTGGTCTCCGAGATCCGCACGATTGCTGCCGACCGGCTCTGGCTGAGCCCAAATTATGGTCGCGACGGCATCGGCCTGCACTTCACCTGGCGGCAGGACCAGCCAGCGGTGGAGGCGGTACTGCCACTGCTTGAGGCGGAGCTGGCGCCCTTTGCCGCACGGCCTCACTGGGGCAAGCTGTTCGACGGCGGTACTGCCGCCGTCGGGCCCCTGTACCCACGCTTCGATGACTTCAGGGCCCTGGCCGGCCGGCTGGATCCGGCCGGAAAGTTCCGCAACCGGTTCCTGGACTACGCGGTCTTCGGCTCCTGATATTGTCACGGATGATGTCCTCAGCAACCCGCCTCCCCGCAACGGCCAGCGATCCCGATCCGTCGCGGCGGAACAACCTTGCCCTGATCGCAACCCTGGTGCACCACCATGGTGTCCTCAGCCGAGCGGAGCTGACCAGACGGACGGGGCTGAACAGGTCCACGGTGGGGACGCTGGTGGGCCAGCTGGTGGCCCTCGGACTCGTCTATGAAGCGGCGCCGTCCGGCGAAGCCCAGGTTGGCCGTCCGAGCCCGGACGTAAGGCCTGATCCGTCCACGGCGGCATTGGCCGTGAACCCGGAAGTGGACGCCGTCACCATCGGACTGGTGAGCCTGGGCGGAAAAGTCCAGAAGAAGATCCGCTTCGCCACGGAGCGGATCCCCACCGCCAAGGAAGCAGTCAACATAGCTGCCGCAGTCATTGCAGGGATGCGGTCGGAGCTCGATGCGTCCTACCGGATCGTTGGCATCGGATTGGCAGTGCCCGGCCTGGTCAACCGTGCCGACGGGGTGGTCCGCCACGCCCCCCATTTGGGTTGGCGCGACGAACCCGTGGCCCGGATGTTGGGCGAGGCCACCGGCTACCCGTGCCTGGCGGACAACGATGCCTCCCTGGGTGCGGAAGCCGAGCTCATTTTCGGGGCCGGCGCCGGCCGCGGCAACCTGGTCTACCTCAACGGCGGCGCCAGCGGCATCGGCGGCGGCGTCATTGCCGATGGAGCGTTGCTGCGCGGGTCCGCCGGATATGCGGGCGAGCTGGGACACACCTTCGTGCGCACCGCCGGCCAGATCTGCCACTGCGGCGCCTCCGGCTGCCTCGAAACCGAGGTGTCCCAGTCCCGGCTCTTCGACCTGGCAGGGCTCGGCGGCGGCGACGCCAGCCAGCTCGAAGCGGCCCTCCGCTCGAAAGCCAGTGCGGAGCTGGCCGCGGAAGTGGCCCGCCAACTGGGCTATCTGGGCATCACCCTGCGCAACGCGGTCAACACGTTCAACCCGGACGCGATCGTCCTCGATGGGTTCCTGGGCATTCTGCACGCACTCTCGCCTGACACGCTGGACGGCCTGATCCGGACCCAGGCCCTGGACGAGGCGGCGGGCCGGGCCAGGATCTACCGTGCCGCGCTGGGCTCCGATCTTATGATGATCGGGGCTGCCGAACTGGCGTTTACCCGATTACTCGCGGACCCGGCAGGCATCACTGCCCTGCCCGCACCTCCTGCGAAGGTGCGCTGAGCGGCCTGAGGACGGCACCTCCCCGTGGGCGGGCGTGCCCGGGGCAGTGCTCACGGCGCACGCTGCTTCCAGCAGGGATCGCGGCCATAGAATGTTGGACACCACCTTGTCTTCCACCGAAGGGTCCCTCGCATGGGCAACACGATTGACCGACGCCAGCCACGCCTGGAGGACGTGGCAGCGCGGGCAAAAGTGTCCCACCAGACGGTCTCGCGGGTCATCAACAACCACCCCAATGTCAGCAGCGCCACCAGGGAGAAAGTGGAAGCGGCGATTGCGGAACTCGGCTACCGGCGCAACACCGCCGCCAGGAGCCTGGTCACCCGGCGTTCGCAAACCATAGGTGTGCTCGCGGCCGAAATGGGGCAGTACGGCCCGGCCAACACCCTTCTCGGAGTCCAGCAGGCTGCCCGGGAGGCCGGTTACTTTGTGAGCATCGAGGCCATCAAGGAGGCCGGAGCAGATGCCATCTCGGACGCCGTCCGCCATCTCACGGACCAGGGCGCGGACGGGATCATCGTCATTGTGCCCCACGACGGTACCGTTCAGGCGCTGGAGGGCCTCACCCTGGACGTTCCCGTGATCCTTGTGGGTGCCGCCGGTGGGGGCCTCTTCAGCGGAGCGTTGGTGGACCAGAAGCTCGGGGCGCGCCTGGCGGTCTCGCACTTGATCGACCTGGGGCACCGGCGGATCGGGCATGTTTCCGGGCCCCAGGACTGGGTTGACGGCAGGTCACGTGCCGAGGGGTGGGGTGAGCGGCTCCGCGAGGCCGGCCTGGCTGATGACCTGTTGATCGAAGGGGACTGGAGCGCCGGCAGCGGGTACCGGATCGGCCGGCAGCTTGCCGCTGAGCGCACGGCAACGGCCCTGTTTGTGGGCAACGACCAGATGGCCCTGGGCCTGCTGCGCGCCTTCAGCGAAGCGGGGGTCCGCGTGCCCGACGACGTCTCCGTGGTGGGCTTCGATGACCAGCCTGAGTCGGGCTACTTCACGCCGCCGCTGACCACCGTGCGCCAGGACTTCGAGGAACTTGGCAGGAGCTGCCTGGGCGTTATGCTGAACGCCCTTGAGGGCGGCGCGGGCGCAGGCACCATCATGGTGGAGCCGGAGCTGGTTGTCCGCAGCAGCACGTCCGCTCCCGCCTGATTCCTTCCTGAGCGTCCCAGTCGCGGTCCACACTTGACGTGCCAATTGTTAGCGCTCACAATTGAATCAATCCGCGCTCACCGGACCAGCTATTTGGAGGACTTCATGGACGTCACAGTGGACGGCACAGACAACTACGTCATCGGCGTGGACTACGGAACGCTCTCGGGACGGGCCGTTGTGGTCCGGGTCCGTGACGGCAAGGAACTGGGCAGCGGTGTCTTCGGCTATCCGCACGCCGTGGTCACGGATTCCCTGCCGGCGGATGTAACGGGCGTTGCGGGCGACGGCGCCGCCCGGCTTCCCACGGAATGGGCACTTCAGGTGCCCAATGACTACCGCGACGTCCTCCGCCACGCCGTCCCCGCAGCGATCGTAGACGCCGGGATCAACCCGGCAGCCGTCGTCGGAATTGCCACTGACTTCACGGCCTGCACCATGGTGCCGGTCAAGGCCGACGGCACCCCGCTTAACGAACTGCCCGGCTTTGCCAGCCGCCCGCACGCCTACGTGAAGCTGTGGCGGCACCACGCCGCGCAGCCGCAGGCGGACCGGATCAACGCCCTGGCCGCCGAGCGCGGCGAAGCCTGGCTGCCGCGCTACGGGGGACTGATTTCCTCCGAGTGGGAATTCGCCAAGGGCCTGCAGCTGCTGGAGGAGGACCCGGAAGCCTACGCCGCCATGGACCACTGGGTGGAGGCGGCCGACTGGATCGTCTGGCAGCTTTGCGGCCAATACGTTCGTAACGCCTGCACCGCCGGCTACAAGGGCATCTACCAGGACGGCGGGTATCCCTCCGAGGACTTCCTCGCCGCGCTGAACCCGGAATTCAAGGACTTCGTCAGCACCAAACTTGAGCACACCATCGGCCGGCTCGGCGACGCCGCGGGCTACTTGACCACCGAGGCCGCCGCCTGGACCGGACTGCCGGAAGGCATCGCCGTGGCCGTCGGCAACGTGGACGCCCACGCCACAGCCCCCGCCGCAAAGGCAGTGGAGCCGGGGCAGCTGGTGGCCATCATGGGCACGTCCACCTGCCACGTTATGAACGGTTCAGATCTTCGCGAAGTGCCGGGCATGTGCGGCGTAGTGGACGGCGGGATCGTGGACGGCCTGTGGGGCTACGAAGCCGGACAATCCGGCGTAGGCGACATCTTCGGCTGGTTCACCAAGAACGGTGTCCCGCCGGAATACCACCAGGCGGCGGCCGCGGCAGGCCTGGGCATCCACGAATACCTCACCGAACTCGCCGCACACCAGGCCGTCGGAGAGCACGGTCTCATCGCCCTGGACTGGCACTCGGGGAACCGTTCGGTGCTGGTGGACCACGAGCTCTCCGGCGTGGTGGTGGGCCAGACCCTCGCCACCAAGCCCGAGGACACCTACCGCGCGCTGCTGGAGGCCACGGCCTTCGGCACCCGCACCATCGTGGATGCCTTCCGCGACTCCGGTGTGCCCGTCAAGGAGTTCATCGTGGCCGGCGGCCTGCTGAAGAACAAGCTGCTCATGCAGATCTACGCCGACATCACCGGCCTGCAGCTTTCGACCATTGGCTCAACCCAGGGTCCGGCGCTGGGATCGGCCATCCATGCCGCCGTTGCGGCCGGGAAGTACGCCAATATCCGCGAAGCCGCGGCCACCATGGGCTCGGAACCCGGCGACGTCTACACACCGATCCCGGAGAACGTGGCGGCCTATGAGGAACTGTTCCAGGAATACCGGACACTGTACGACTACTTCGGCCGGGGAGCCAATGACGTGATGCACCGGCTCAAGGCCATCCAGCGCAACGCCACCAAAGCACTCGTTGCGGCTGGAGCCTCCGCATGAGCGCCGCGCTTTCAGACACCCTGGAAACGATCGCCCGGATCCGTGCCGACGTCTGCGCCCTGCATGCCGAGCTCACCCGCTATGGGCTGGTGGTATGGACGGCAGGCAATGTCTCCGCGCGCGTTCCAGGCCATGACCTGATGGTCATTAAGCCGTCGGGCGTTTCCTACGATGACCTCACACCCGAGCAGATGGTGGTCACCGACCTGTATGGGGTACCCGTGGCGGGTGACGCCGCCGGTGAGTGGGGCAACCCGGGGCTGTCGCCGTCGTCGGACACGGCCGCGCACGCCTATGTCTACCGGCAAATGCCCGACGTCGGCGGCGTGGTGCACACGCACTCCACCTACGCCACGGCCTGGGCAGCGCGGGGCGAAGCGATCCCGTGCGTGCTGACCATGATGGGCGACGAGTTCGGCGGCACCATTCCGGTCGGACCGTTCGCACTGATCGGTGACGACTCGATCGGACAGGGCATCGTGGAGACTCTGAAGGACTCCAACTCGCCCGCGGTGCTGATGCAGAACCACGGCCCGTTCACCATCGGCAAGGATGCCAGGGACGCGGTGAAGGCTGCGGTGATGTGCGAGGAAGTGGCGCGGACAGTGCACATTTCCCGGCAGCTCGGCGAGCCGCTGCCGATCGACCAGGCCAAGATCGAATCCCTCTACGCGCGCTACCAGAACGTCTACGGCCGCTAGCTGGCCCGGACCCCGCACTTCACCGGACTTTCACAGGAGAAAACCATGAACAACGCCAACAGCACGTCCCTCGGCCACTACGAGGTCTGGTTCCTCACCGGCAGCCAGCACCTCTACGGCGACGATGTCCTCAAGCAGGTCGCCGCCCAGTCGCAGGAGATTGCCGCAGCGCTGAACGCCTCCTCCGACGTTCCCGTCAAGGTGGTCTGGAAGCCGGTCCTCACTGATTCGGACGCCATCCGCCGCACCGCGCTGGAAGCGAACTCGGACGATTCAGTGATCGGTGTGACGGCGTGGATGCACACGTTCTCCCCGGCCAAGATGTGGATCCAGGGCCTGGACCTGCTGCGCAAGCCGCTCCTGCACCTGCACACCCAGGCAAATGTTGAGCTGCCCTGGGCGGACATCGACTTCGACTTCATGAACCTGAACCAGGCCGCCCACGGCGACCGCGAATTCGGCTACATCCAGTCCCGCCTCGGCATTCCCCGCAAGACCGTGGTGGGCCACGTGTCCAACCCGGAAGTCTCGCGCCAGGTGGGCGTGTGGCAGCGGGCGTCGGCCGGCTGGGCCGCGGTCCGGACCCTCAAGCTGACCCGCTTCGGTGACAACATGCGCAACGTCGCCGTCACCGAAGGCGACAAGATCGAAGCGGAGCTGCGCTTCGGCGTCTCCGTGAACACGTGGTCCGTCAACGAGCTCGCCGACGCCGTGCACGGCGCCGCAGAGTCCGACGTCGACGTCCTGGTTGCGGAATACGAGAGCCTCTACGAGGTGGTCCCGGAACTCCGCGCCGGGGGAGCGCGGCACGAGTCGCTGCGATACAGCGCCCGGATCGAACTGGGGCTGCGCAGCTTCCTTGAGGCCAACGGCTCCGCCGCGTTCACCACCTCCTTCGAAGACCTGGGCGAACTTCGCCAGCTGCCCGGCATGGCCGTCCAGCGGCTCATGGCCGACGGCTACGGCTTCGGCGCCGAAGGCGACTGGAAGACGGCCATTCTGGTCCGCGCCGCCAAGGTAATGGGCGCGGGCCTGCCCGGCGGCGCCTCCCTGATGGAGGACTACACGTACCACCTCGAGCCCGGCGCCGAGAAGATCCTGGGCGCGCACATGCTCGAGGTCTGCCCGTCGCTGACGGCCACAAAACCGCGCGTCGAGATCCACCCGCTCGGTATCGGCGGCAAGGAAGACCCGGTCCGGATGGTGTTCGACACCGACGCCGGCCCCGGTGTCGTGGTGGCGCTCTCGGACATGCGCGACCGATTCCGGCTCGTGGCGAACGCCGTCGACGTCGTGGACCTGGACGAGCCGCTGCCCAACCTGCCGGTGGCCCGGGCTCTCTGGTCGCCGAAACCCGACTTCGCCACGTCGGCCGCCGCGTGGCTCACCGCAGGCGCCGCGCACCATACGGTACTGTCCACGCAGGTGGGGCTGGACGTGTTCGAGGACTTCGCCGAAATTGCCAAGACCGAACTCCTCACCATCGATGAAGGCACCACCATCAAGCAGTTCAAGAAGGAACTCAACTGGAACGCCGCCTACTACAAGCTGGCCGGCGGCCTGTGAACGGCGTCGAACTTCAGCTCGTCTCGCGGGACTACACCGCCTCCATTGTGCAGCGCGGCGGTGCCCTCAGGCGGCTGGCCTTCCAGGGCCGGGACCTGGTGGTGCCGTTCGACGCAGATGCGCCCATCCCGGACTACCGGGGGATCATCGCTGCGCCGTGGCCCAACCGGATCGCCGATGGCACCTACCGGTTTGCCGGCGTCGAACACCAACTCCCCATCAACGAACAGGAGCGGAGCACGGCACTGCACGGGCTCTCATTCGACCGTTTGTGGACCGTTGAACGCAGCGGTGCCGACGCGGTGAGCCTGTCCTGTGAGATCCCCGGGGCCCCAGGGTATCCGTTCCACCTTCGGCTCCACGTGGACTACAAGCTGGACGACGCCGGGCTGCACACCACGGTCACGGCAAGCAACGTCGGGGACGAGACGGCCCCTTACGGGGTTTGCCCGCACCCCTACCTGCTGGCCGGACCCGCACCGTTGGATGAGTGGACCGTCCGGATCCCCGCGGCGTCCTTCCTCGAGGTCACGCCGGACCGGCTGCTGCCGGTTAGCACGCGGACGGTGGCGGGCCATCAGTTCGACTTCCGTGTGCCAAGGGCAATCGGCGCCACGCAGATCGACCACGCCTTCACGGACCTTGAGTTCGACGACGGCGGCCGCACGCAGCTGATTGCCAGGGACCCCGGCGGAACCGGAGTGGGCATGGCCTGGGGCCGGGCCTGTCCCTGGCTGCAGATCCATACCGCAGACAAACCCGCCCCCGCAGCCAACAGGCTGGGCCTGGCGGTTGAGCCGATGACCTGTCCGCCGGACGCCTTCAACAGCGGCCAGGACCTGGTGCAGCTGGAGCCGGGCAGCAGCCACCAGGCCGGCTGGAGCATCTTCGCCGCCTGATGCCGCCTGATGCCACCTGATGGCGGCGCTGACACGCACAGAAACGGCCGGCCCCGGCAGTCTGCCGGGGTCGGCCGCTTCAGTGGACAAGCCGGTCAGTGAACAATCAAGTCAGTGCACAATCAAGCCAGTGCACGCGCAGGTCAGTGCGCCAGCAGCGTCTCGAGCGGTTCTCCGGCCGCGATCCGTGCCAGCAGCTCCGGCTTGGCCGCATCGGAGGCGAGCGCCTGCTCCAGGACAGCTGCCGTCTCCCGCGGGGACAACACAATCTCGCCGTTATCGTCGCCCAGCACCCAGTCGCCGGGGGCCACGTCAACGCCCCCGCATGTCACGGGAACGTTGACCGCAGACCGACGTGCGTGCCGGCTTGGCGTCGCCGAAGAACTCCGCATAGACGCGGCTGTACTCCTACAGCTGCCCCGGGTCGGTGAGGTAGGTGTTCACCTTGACTACCTGGGCCGGCCCGGATCCAGCGGCCTCCAGCACCGTGGTGAGGTTTCGGATTGTCTGGCGGACCTGTTCCTCGAACGTTTCGGGCTGGTGGTCCAGTTCCGTGATGGCGGGGATTTGGCCGGCCGTGAATACGAACCCGTTGGCCACCACTGCCTGGGAGAAGGGGCCGACGGCGGCCGCCCCGCCGGGGATCTCAGCGATCCGCCGAATGGTCCCCGCGGGGGAGGCTGCCGTCACTTCGCCGCCGCCTCGACGGGGGACTCGTCGACGGCGTCGATGTTGCCGTAGCGGGTCTCCGTCAGAATCACGAGCGCCCCGAGCGACACCAGGGAGGCTCCCATGATGTACCAGGCGATGGACGAGCTCTGGTGCGTGACGCCCAGGAGCCAGGTGGCGATGAACGGTGTCGCGGCGCTGCCCAGGAGTTCTGAGAGCATGTACGCCACCGACACGGGGAGAGTGCCACGGCAGCCGATTCAGCTTCGAGCGCTTGCAGAATGCTGCCGCCCTCTCCAAGGCTGGTTGCCATTCCCTGCGGCTTGGCAGGACTGCTGAGCATGGCCCGCTGTGGCCCGGATCCGGGGTACCGCGCCACGGTGACATCCAGCACCGCGCCCGCGAGCTGCGGCGTCGCCAGCGCCTCGCTCTGGGCAGCAAAATCGAGGACGACGACGACCGTTCCGTCGGGTGCGCGGAGCCAGGTCCGCTGCTGCTGGAGCCGCCCGTCGTCGCTGCGGTGGGCGCCGAGCACCAGCCACGGCCCATGCAGTGCCTCGGTGCCCTGAACGTCGGCGGCAGGCGTGGCCCAGCCGACGGCCACCCGGAGATCCGCAAGCTCTTTGCCGCTCAAGGTGTCCCGCTTGCTCCAAGCCTTGGTCACTGCCCACCAGCGGCCCGCCCGCAGCAGCAGGTGATCTGCCCAATCGGTCCGTGCGTGCACATCCGATCCCATTGTCCGTACCTGTTCAGCCAAACCCGGGAGCTGGGCGTCGACGAGCCGTGCTGCCACTCCGTCCCACCAGGCATACGGCTGGGTGCGGGCAGTTGCCAAGCCTGTCCGCACCAGATCAGTCAGCCACCGGGCAAAGTCGTCCATCCCGGCATCCATCAGAGCTATTCGGTCGGCCAGCCGCTTGGCCTGGGCCGCCGGATGCACCGGCTGGTCAGGCTGGCGCCGCTCCCTTACGGTGGCCCGTTCCGCCCGCTGGGCCGCCCATTCCTGGGCGAAATCAGCGGTCTTCGCCCCGGCGTCGGCCGCTTCGCCGCGGGACCACAGAAGCAGCAGCGCCAGCGCGTGCTTGCAGGGAAACTTCCGGCTGGGGCAGGAACATCTGTAGGCAGGCGCGGCAGTATCCACGCTCACCTGGGGGGGAATCTTGCCGCTGCCTTGGCACTTGCCCCAGACCAGGACATCGTTGCTGCCTGTATCGGACCATGGACCCTGACGTGCCAGCTTACGGGCGGCTGCCAGGGAGGATGCGTCGGGAGCGGCGTTGATAACCCGCTCCTCGCTCCAACGCCCCATGAAGCACATTGTGCCCGATGCCACAGGAAGCGTAAGCGAGGCGGCGCGGCGTGGCGGCGGTGCGGGGGGCGGCAACCCGCGTTCCGGCCGGATCCGAAGCAAGATTGCCGGAATCTTGACCCAAACCGGCATGCTGGTGCACCCATTGCCGTTTAGGGTGGGCCCAATGGTTCAGGCGGCCGGATCAAAATCACCAGCGTTCGGAGCGCACTAAGTGGCCCAGAAAACGAAATCCTGCCTTCACCTTGGAGCGAAAAAGTGGACGACAAACCAGGCACCGCCGCGGGACACGAGGAAGATCACAATTGTCCGACGAGCCGAAGGCCAGGCCCCCTCTCTATGGCAATTACCAGGATCTGTGGCCCTAAACCGTCGGCTCAGCGCCGCTTGCGTTTGGACCGTTGGTCCTCCCGCCGCTCGGAACTGTCACGCTCTGCGGAACGCTGCGATTTCCCTGCCACCACCACCCTCTGGTGCCACTCGCGCTGGTAGGCCCGGCGGGCGGCGGCATCTGTGCGCCGGGCCAGGGCGGCGAGTTCGCGCTGGAGTTTGCCGTAGCTCAGCCAGCGGCGCTCATCGAGTGTCCCGTCCGCCAAAGCCGCCTGCACGGCGCAGCCGGGCTCCTGCTGGTGGGCGCAGTTGGAGAACCGGCACAGGCCGGCGAGTTCCTCTACGTCCCCGAACATCTCGCCTAGGCCTTCATCGGCGTCGAACAGGCCGAATCCCCGGACGCCCGGAGTGTCCATGAGGACGGCTCCGTTAGGCAGCGGCACGAGTTCGCGCGACGTGGTGGTGTGCTTGCCTTTGAAGTCGCCGGAGCGGACCTCGCGAGTGTGCTGGACCGCGCGTCCCGCCAGCGCGTTGATGAGCGTGGACTTGCCGGCGCCCGACGGGCCGAGGAGGACCAGCGTGCCGTGCGGCGGCAAGTGCTCCAGCAGCGCATCGATCCCGTCGCCGTTCTCGGCTGACGTGGTGACCACGTCCACGCCCGCCGCCTGCAGGATGACCTTCCCGACGACGTCGTCCGCTATGTCCGCAAGGTCGGCTTTGGTGATGATCACCAGCGGAACCGCTCCGGAATCCCAGGCTGCAACGAGCGTGCGTTCGAGGCGGTTGTGCGTGAGCGGCCGGTCCACCGGGACCACCACACCCACCACATCCATGTTCGCTGCCAGCACCTGCGCCTCCGAGGAATCTTCAAAGGCGCGCTTCCGGCTGAGCTCAGACCGGCGCGGGAGGATCCCGGTGATCTGGCGGCCGCCCGCGCGGTTGGGCCCGATCCAGACCCAGTCGCCGGTAACCGGAACGCCGGCGTCGAGCGGGTACGGCAGGTGGAGCAGTTCGCCGCCAACGTTGGTTCGCTGGGTGGCGGGTCCGGTGTTGGGGCTGGTGGGCGTCGAAATGACAGGCGACGGCGGGGGAGTAGCCGTACCTTGTGGGCCCTTCGGGGCCGGGGGCTGAATCGGAGGTTGATGGGGAGTAGCTGTCCAAGCGTGTGCCTGAGGAATTGTTCAAGGTGAGTCCTCGGGAGAGTTCTCCAGACTCCGGAATCAGCGCAGCCCTGCGGCCGTTAGGCCTGTCCGTTGGTGTGTTGCGCGCTTACGCCGTGCGGATGCTGGAGACGTTGGTGATTGGTTTGATGCGTGCGTGGCACTCTGGGCGCGGGGCCGTAGCAGTCATCAAAACCACCTCCGTTTCTCTCCAGATGTCCGGATGCTGTCACGGACTCTCGGCTCTGAGTTTAGCTGCCCGGGGTTGAGTTGAATAGGGAAGCTTCCGCTTCGTCCGGCCGCGCCGGTTCCCGTCAGCCGGTGGGGCCGGTCAGTTGATAGTTCAGCAGCACGATGCCGGACGGAAAGGAGCGGCACTCCCGGAGCGCAAGCTTTTTCCATTCGCTGATCCTGCCGAAGAAGGGCACTCCGCCGCCGAGGATGACCGGCACGACGGCGACGCCCAGTTCGTCCAGCAGGCCCAACTCGATGAATTCAGTGATGAGCTGACCGCCGCCGAACACGCAAATGTCCTTCTCCTCAGGGATGGCGGGCTTTATCCGGGCGACAAGATCGCGCAAATCTCCGGAGTGCAGGTGCGTGTTCCGTCCCGTGGCCAGAGTTTCATCGTGGGAGAGGACATACGTTGGAACCGCGGAGCCCCGGCCGCCCATTGCCGCCATTTCCCGGTATGTATTGGCACCCACGACATAGGCTCCGGTTCTGCGCTCAGTTGCCTCGCATCCGTAGTCCTCGTTCTTGGCCATGGCATCGTTCAGCCATGACAGGTCCCCGCTCTCTGAACGGATGTAGCCGTCGAGGCTGACCGCCATGCCGCCAAACATAGTGCCCATAGTCGCGACGCTATCCAGCGCCGATGTCACGGTCAAGACCACCACTTCGCTAGCCGAAAACGCCGGCTGGCGCACCTCCGGTGGCGGCCTATTTGTGGATTCCGATGCCGCGGGTTTTGCCGCCCACCGCGAATATGAACACATCGAGCGGATCGGGGCTGCACAGATCATTTCGCGGCTGGAGCGCAGGACCATCCAAACGTTCGAGGTTACGGCGGACGCCTAGGTTTATCAGCCCCGGGCTGCAGCCACTACGCGCTCGCCGTTGAAGTATTCGAGGTGCCAGCCCTCGGTGGCATGGTAGAGGGCAAGGTTCAGCACCGCGTTGTCGATCCTGTGCAATGTGCGGCCGATGGCGCGGTTAAGGCTCACCCGGAGGAGTGTGCCGTGTGCGACCACAAGGACGCGGCGGGCGGGGAATTCTTCGGCTAGTGCTTCCAGTGCACCCAACCCGCGCGCAGCCGCGTCTTCCTCGCTTTCGGCGCCGCGGTAGCCACCGGGTATGCGCAGGGCCTCCAGCTCGGGGCCGGCCTGCAACCCCTCTGCCGGTCCGAAGCTGCGTTCGGCGAGCGCCGGAATGTGCCGCGTAACGCTCAGCCCCAGCCCGTCCGCAATCACGCTGGCGGTTTCCGCGGCACGGCTAAGCGGCGAGGACACGATCGCATCCCACTCGTAGTCTGACAGGACGTCGACGGCGTCGCGCGCCTGGCCGCGGCCGACGTCGTTCAGCGGAATGTCGGTGGCTCCCTGGAGCCGACGCTGCGCATTCCAGTCTGTCTGGCCATGGCGGATCAGGGCGAAGGTCGTAAGGGTCATGCTGTCTATTCTGCCCTGACGGCGGGCTCGGTCCGGGCGGCCGCGAAGATTAGGGCAACCTTTCTAGGCCCAAGGGTCCGGTCCGGCGTTGCGGTCGATGAAGTCCAGGACAGCCGGATGGGCGGGATCAATAAGATGCCCGCCCGGGACCAGAACCGTATGGGTAAAGGGCAACGCACCCGACAACCTTGCGTTCACGGACCGGCAGGCCTCGGGGGAGTCCTCGGCGGAGACGATCAGGGCGGGCCGGCGGATCCCGGCGAGTTGCTCCTCGTTCAGTTCCAATGCATCGTCGCTGAGATCCAGGCCGTGGCCGTTGATTTCGGCCAGGACAGCGTGGCTCGTGCCGGCAAACATCTGTTTGAGCCCGGGGGGAAACGACTCCCACGTCGCGTCCCCCAGGGCTTCCCGGATCACAATCTCGGCGGCAAGCCCGGGCTGACCGTCCGTGCGCTCAAGCACACGGCGGCGCAGGCCGCGGGCCCAGGCGTCGGCATCCGGAGCGATGGTGAACAACGCCGGTTCCAATAGGACCAGCGCTTTGACTTTGTCCGGGAAACGGCGGGCAAGTTCGACGGCGATCAGGCCGCCTGTGCTGCGGCCGATCACGATTGCCGGCCCGGCATGGAGCGCCGCCAGGACTGGCGCTGCGTCGTCGACATGATCCACCAGGTCCAAGGTCGCGAACGGCCGCGGCGGGGCACTGCGGTGGAAACCCCTGCGGTCGTAGATGATGCAGCGGCCATGCCGGGCGAGTTCGGTTGCGGCGTCCGCCCACATCACAGCCGAACTGGGTGTTCCGTGCACGCCTAGTATTGGCGTCCCTTGGCCGCTCTCTTCGTAGTAGAGATCAACACCGTTGACGCTGAGGTGGGGCATGTCGTCAGCCTGGAGTTCGCGCGCTCACCGCAGGACACCACCCGGGCTCAGGGGCCCGGCCAGTGTTCTCGGTCGAATCCATAGGGGTTGGGAGCAGCGTTCCGCTCAGCCGCTGCGGCGGGGCCGTTCCGTTCGTCGTCGTGATGAGGTGGCGGGGCGTGCGGGTCCGAAGCCTGCTTCAAGGGCACGCGGGGCGCGGTCTCTACGGGTGCATCTTCGGCCAAGGGGAAACCTCACAGACACAGAAGGTTGGCCCGCTGCTTGAACCGATAGAGGCATCCTAACCCCAAGGGAGCGTTCTGTCGCTGGTAAATGCTCGTAGCCCGGCAGCTGCTTCCGTGTCAGGATCAGGTATGCCACACCGCCTGATGCTGCTTGATACTGCGTCACTGTACTTTCGCGCCTTTTATGGCTTGCCGGACACGATCCGCCGTGCTGACGGAACGCCGGTCAACGCGGTTCGCGGTCTCCTGGACATGATCGCCCGCCTCACCACGGATTACGGGGCAACGCATCTGATTGCCTGCTGGGACGACGACTGGCGTCCGCAGTGGCGCGTGGACCTCATCCCGACCTACAAGTCGCACCGGGTTGCCGAACTTGTGTCGGATGCCCCCGACGTCGAGGTCGTCCAGGACGCGCTCGAGGCGCAGCTTCCGATGATCCGCCGCGTGCTCGAACTCGCCGGCATCGCCATCGTGGGGGCCGCGGAACACGAGGCCGACGACGTCGTCGGTACTTATGCCAGCCATGCAGACCTTCCCGTCGATGTGGTCACCGGAGATCGTGACCTTTTCCAAACAGTCAACGATGACCGTCAGGTGCGGGTGATCTACACCGCGCGGGGCATGAGGAACCTCGAAGTCGTGACCGACGCCGTCGTCGTCGGGAAGTACCGCGTGCTGCCCGAACAGTATGCCGATTACGCGACCCTTCGCGGCGACGCCTCCGACGGGCTGCCAGGCGTGGCCGGCATCGGCGAGAAGACCGCTGCTTCGCTCCTTGGCGAGTACGGCACACTGGAGAACTTGCTCGCTGCAGCCGCTGACGGTGGCGGCGGACTATCCGCCTCGGTTCGGTCAAAGCTGGCCGCGGCCGCCGACTACCTCACGGTCGCGCCAACGGTTGTGAAAATCGTGCGCGACCTCCCACTTCCCACCCTCGAGGAAGCCGGAGCACAGCTGCACCCCGTCGGCGGGGAATCGCGCGCCGTGCTGGAGCGTCTCGCCGTCGAATGGAACCTTGGAGGCTCGGTCAAACGGCTGCTCGACGCGCTTGACCGGCAGTAGCGGTGATTGCTGCAAGGCCCAGCTAGACCGTTTGCGGGATTCTCCACTCCGGCCATGGCTCGTCGAGCGGTGCCTGTTGCCAGCTCCACTCCGGCACGGGATCGACAGGGCGCAGATCTGAAGCAGGCGGTTCGGCGGGCAGGATGTCTTCGGGCACGTCAGGACCAAGTTCCTGATGTCCAAGTCTGCTCATGATGTGGGGTGGCCAGTGGGGTGGTTCCCAGTTTTGTTGTTCGCTGGCGTACTGACGGCCTGTCGGTGAGATCCAGCCGGGTGGCTTGCCGGCGCTCGCCCCGGTGGGTGTCCAGGCGGTTGTGTGTTTCAGACTGTGGTGTTTGTGGCATGGCTGGCCGAGGTTGCTGAGGCCGGTGGTGCCGCCGTCGGCCCAGGCGAGGAGGTGGTCGGCCTCATTGTCCAGAGACTGGCTGGTGGAGCCGGGGAACGGGCATTTGCCGTCCCGCAGGCGGAGCCATTGCCGCATGCTGACGGGGATGCGGTAGCTGGTACGCCCGATCTCCAGCGGTGCCCCGTCGCGGGGGTCTGTAAGGACCCGGTGGAACGATGTGGAACTTTCGGCCATGAGCCGGCTGGCCATCGACGTCGGGATGGGTCCATATCCGTCGAGCATGGCGGGCTCGTCGGTGAGGCCCATCAGGGCGAACACCGGCACAGTCACCAGAACCTGCGCCGACGGTGACGGCACGTGCTCCGCAGTGCCGCCAAGGAGCCACCCGGCGGCCACGTCGGCGCGGATTTGGCTCAGGTTCCGGTCCTCATGGGGTCCTTGGAGGGCGCGGGCCGCCGTGGTGGTGCGGTCCCAGATCCCGGCCGCCTGGTCCGCGGGGAGGTACGCGCTCAGCCAGGCCATGCCGTCCCGGTCCGGGGCGAACTCCAGCCGGCGGGCCAGGGCGCTTTTGGTGTGGCGTTTTTCGATGCTGTCCGGATGGTGGCGTTCGCGCCAGGTCCGGGCTTTGTGCCGGAACCTGGACGGAACGAGTTCCCCCGCGGGACAGCATTGTGCCGGGTTGGGTGCGTCCGGGTCCAGGAAGTGGGCTTCCAGGGCGGCGGCGGCGCCAGCCGGGTTCAGGCTGGCGGTTTCGTCGACCATGGCCCGGGCGTGCTGCCACGAAATGTTCCCGTCCTGCAGGGCGGCCAGCGTCAGCGGGAGGGTGGTTGTCAGTTCGTGGGCCTCGGACAGAAGCGCACCGGCCGTCCGTTCGCTGACCGTCAGGACGCACGCCACCTCAGCGACTACCGCCATCTCCTGAGCGATGCGGCCCTGCGGCAGCGCGTTCGGGGAGGCCATCGCCCGTGTGGTGTCTGTGAATCCGGCGGCGGCGTGGACCACCAGGGCAGCCGTCGCAGCTTGCAGTTGTGCGGCCACCGCGAGCGTGTCCAGCCAGCCGTCAGACTGCTGCCGCAGCGGATCCGGATCCCCTGGACCGGTGAAGCCTGCGCCAGGGATCACCTCAGCAAGCGCAGCGACAGAAGCCTTGATGGCCTCCAAAGCCTCCACCGCTGTTGTCCTTTTCATACTCACATCATCTTGCGAGCCACTGACATTTAAGGTCCCCTCTAGCCAGTAACGAGAAATACTTTGGGAAAGTTTTTCGCGTGGGGCCTCAAGTGTCCGTTCGCGCAGGGGTGTGGGGGAGTGGCCGCAAGGGTCCGTTCGCGCAGCGTGCGGGCCTGGAACGGTGCCGCGCTCTGACGCGTTGGCAGCTCAGTCAGCCGCAGAGAGGAACCGGCCGTTCCTGATCCGCGACGGGCCAAAGACGACGGTCAGCGGGGCAATCGTCCGCGGCCGGTGATCCCGCGACAGGGGACGGCCGACGGCGACATGGGGCACCCAGTGCGGGTACCGGTAGCCCAGCGCCGGGGAGCTGAGGATGAAGTCGTCCATATTGTCCACGAGGAGCCGGTCCAGGAGATCATGCAGGCCCTGCACCAGAAACACCTGGTAGTCGTGCACGCGATCGGGCACATCCACTTCGAGCCCGGAAATGCCGCCGCCACCCAGCACGATCACTTGTTCCGAGGTGCCCGCAAACCCGTCCAGAACGGGCAGGCCCTGCAACCAGCCCGTCGTGCGCCGGGCGGCTTCACCGGCCGAGGTGATCCCCTTGGTCCAGTCCGCGACGTCCTGCGCAAAATCCGCCAGGATGCCGATATGCAGCAGCGTCAGGTGCAGCCCCTGCGGCCTGCGCAGGGCATTGACATAGCTGGCCAGCGCATCGTAGTCGGACGGGCCCGCACCAACCGTGAGGACGGGAACCTCCACTGTGATGCGCGGAACCGGCTGCATGGGACCCCCTCACAGTGGCACGGACTCTTGGGCTCTGGCTGCCATTATCCTCCGCTGCGGCCACCCCGTCCCGGCGCGTGCTCTTGCCCTTGCGCCCGCCAGGGTGTCGAATCAGAGAAACATGATTCGGCCCGGTGCATGGCAAAGACGCCAGGAGGTTCCCATGTCAGTGAAAGCCGCAAAGGACGCAGCACGGACACCGGGGCGGGGAGGGCCGGAGGTGCGCCGGGCTGATGCTCCGCACGGCATCGCGGCAACAGATCCGGAACAGGTGCGCAACGTGGCGCTCGTGGGGCATTCGGGAGCCGGGAAGACCCTGCTGATCGAAGCAATGCTGGCCGCCCACGGCATGATTTCACGCAAAGGCTCCATCGCGGAGGGCACCACCGTCAGCGATTCTGACCCTTCGGCAGTGCGGCAGCAACGGTCGGTCACGCTGTCCCTGGTTCCGCTGCTCGTCGACGGGACCAAGGTGAACCTCCTGGATACTCCGGGATATCCGGACTTTATCGGCGAACTTCGGGCGGGGCTCCGGGCTGCGGACGCCGCCCTCTTTGTTGTCTCCGCCGTTGACGGCATCGACGCCACCACTACGGCGCTCTGGGGCGAATGCGAAAGCCTCGGGATGCCGCGGGCTGTGGTCATCACCCGCCTGGACCACCCTCGGGCAGATTACGACGGCGTCCTGGCCGCCTGCCAGCAGGCGTTCGGCGACGCGGTGCTGCCGTTGTACGTCCCGGTCAGGTCCGGCGGCGAAACCAGCGGGCTGCTGGGACTGCTGACGGGCACAGTCTCTGACTACTCCGCCGGGGAGGCGGCGGCAGGTTCCCGGGACGTTGACGCCGGCGAGCGCGCGGCGTCGGAAGCCGCCCGGGGCCGGCTCATCGAAGGGATCATCGCCGAGAGCGAGGACGAGACCCTGATGGACCGCTATCTGGGTGGTGAGGACATCGATACCGATGTCCTCACCGCGGACCTGGAAACCGCCGTCGCCCGCGGTTCCTTTTTCCCGGTGGTGCCGGCCTCGGCTGTCACCGGACTCGGCACGGCGGAACTGCTGGAAGTCCTGACCCGGGGCTTCCCGTCGCCGGTGGAGGGCGGCCTCCCGGAGGTGACTGACCTGGCGGGCGCTCCAGCGGCGGCCTTGGCCTGTGACCCGGACGGGCCGCTGGCCGCTGAGGTGGTCCGCACCACCATTGATCCGTTCCTGGGGAGGGTCTGCCTGACGCGTGTATTTTCAGGTACTTTGCGTGCTGACACTCCAGTGCACGTCGGCGGGCACGGGCTCGCGGACCGCGGCCATCAGGACCATGACACCGACGAGCGCGTCACCCACCTGTATTCTCCGCTGGGCCCCAACCTGCGTCCGGTGGCGCACTGCGTGGCCGGTGACATCTGTGCGGTGGCGAAACTGGGAAGCGCCGAAACCGGGGACACCATTTCGGCGAAGGACCAGCCGCTCCTGCTGGCTACCTGGGAGATGCCGGAGCCGCTGATGCCGGTGGCCGTCGAGGCGGACTCGCGCAGTGACGAAGACGCGCTGGCGCGGAGCCTGGCGAAGGTGGCCGCCGGCGATCCCACGCTGCGTGTTGAGCGGAACGCGGAAACACACCAGCTGATCCTCTGGTGCATGGGGGAGGCCCATGCCGACGTGGTGCTGGACAGGCTGCGCGACCAGGGCGTGAAGCTGCACACCGTTGACGTAGTGACGCCACTGCGGGAAACGTTCGCCGCCCCGGCAACGGGCCACGGCCGGCACGTCAAACAGTCCGGCGGCCACGGGCAGTATGCCGTCTGCGACATCGACGTGGAGCCGCTGGACCGTGGCGGCGGGTTCGAATTCGTCGACAAAACGGTGGGCGGGGTGATCCCAGGAACGTTCATCTCCTCCGTGGAGAAAGGGGTGCGTGCGCAGATGCAGAAAGGGCTGGCTGCCGGGTTCCCCGTGGTGGACCTCCGCGTCACGCTGGTGGGCGGCAAGGCCCACAGCGTTGACTCTTCCGACGCCGCCTTCCAGGCGGCGGGGGCCCTGGCGCTCCGGGAGGCTGCCGCGGCCGGTCGCATCCAGCTGCTCGAGCCGGTTTCCGCGGTCAGCATCACCGTGTCCGAGGCGCACGTGGGGGCCGTGATGAGTGACCTCTCAGCACGCCGCGGACGGCTCACCGGCACGGCCACCTCCGGTAGTGAGCTGACCGAAATCAGCGCGGAAGTCCCGGACCAGGAACTGCTGAAGTACGCTGTGGAGCTGCGGGCGCTGACTGCCGGGACCGGCCGGTTCCGGCGCCGGTACCTCCGGCATGACCCGGTGCCCAGCGGCTCATCAACGCCACGTTTATGAACGCCACGTCATGAACGGATCGTCATGAACGCCGCCGCGCGGAAGATCCAGCGCATCTACCTCACCCTGACGCTGGGCAACACCCTTGCGGCCTCCTTCATCTGGGGCATCAATACGCTCTTTCTGTTGGATGCCGGGCTGAGCAACCTGGAAGCATTCGCGGCCAACGCCTTTTTCACGGCCGGCATGGTCCTGTTCGAAGTGCCTACCGGGGTCATCGCGGACGGTTGGGGACGCCGGGTCTCATTCCTTCTCGGAACTGTGACCCTGGCTGCCTCCACCTACCTGTACTACCTGCTCTGGCAGTTGTCCGCTCCCTTCTGGGCCTGGGCAGTGGTGTCGGTCCTGCTGGGCCTGGGCTTCACGTTCTTCTCCGGGGCCGTGGAGGCTTGGCTGGTGGATGCGTTGCGTTTCTCCGGCTACGACGGTGAGTTGGAGGCAGTGTTCGGGCGGGCATTGATGGTCTCCGGCATCGCGATGCTCGTCGGTTCGACGGCCGGCGGCGTGATTGCCCAGGCCACCGACCTCGGCGTGCCGTTCCTGTTGCGCGTTGGAGTGCTCCTGGCGATGTTCGGGGCGGCCTTTTGGCTGATGCGCGATGTGGGCTTCACTCCGGAACGTTCTCCCCATCCGCTCAAGGCGAGCCGGGACGTGCTGTCCGCCTCCATCGACAACGGCCTGAAAAACCCGCCCGTACGGTACATCATGCTCGCAGCGCCTTTCAGCGCCGGCGTCGGGATCTATGTTTTCTATGCCCTGCAGCCCTACCTGCTGGAGCTCTTCGGTGACCCGCGCGCCTACTCCGTCGCCGGCCTCGCGGCGGGCATTGTGGCCGGGGCCCAGGTGGTGGGCGGCTGGCTGGCGCCCATGGTCCGGCGCCTGGTCCACAAACGCACCACGGTCCTGGTAGCGAGCAGCAGCATGGGCGCCTTGATCCTAGTGGCTCTCGGTATCACGCGTGTGTTTTGGGTGGCGTTGCTGCTGCTGGTGTTGTGGGCGCTGATCTCAGCGGCGGGCACTCCGGTGCGGCAGGCCTATTTGAACGACATGATTGCTTCAAAGCAGCGGGCAACGGTGCTCAGCTTCGATTCACTCATGGGATCCAGCGGTGGAATTGTGGTGCAGCCGCTGATGGGCCGGGCAGCGGACGTGTACGGCTACCCCCTTTCGCTTGCCATCAGCGGTGTGATCGAACTGTTCGCCGTGCCGTTCCTGCTGGCGAGCCGGCGGCGGCGCTCGCCGGCCGACACAGCAACCACCGAAGCCGGCACACCGGCCTGAAGCCATGGCCTCGGCACAAAAAAGTTGAGCCTTGAGAGTCCCAACCCGGCGGAGTATCGTGGCGCAAACCCACCCTGCGCAACACCCCGACTTGGGAGAGATCCTAGTGTGCGACGTCAATTAGCTGCTGTAACGGCTGTTCTGGCCTTGAGCGTGACGGGTGGGGCGGTGACCAGCCCCGCGTTCGCAGATCCCCGCGCGACCGATAAAACGCCGATGGCGACCGGGTACGGCGGGGCGGTGAGCACCGTTGACCCGGAGGCGTCCGCTGCGGCTATCGAGGTCCTGCGCGACGGCGGCAATGCGGCGGATGCCGCCGTGGCCGCGGCCGCGACCCTGGGTGTGACCGAGCCATACAGCGCCGGCGTCGGCGGAGGCGGATACTTCGTGTTCTACGACGCGAAGACCGGCAAAGTGGGAACCATCGATGGTCGGGAAACGGCTCCGGCAACGATGCCGACCACTGCGTTCGTGAATCCGGCCACCGGCGTCGTATACACGTTCGCAGAGCTCGTCTCGAGCGGCGTCTCCGTGGGCGTCCCCGGAACGCCGGCGACGTGGGAACGGGCGCTGGAGCGTTGGGGGACGCTGGACCTTGACGAGGCCCTCGAACCTGCCATCAAGGTGGCCAACCGCGGCTTCGTGGTGGACGAGACCTTCCGCCAGCAGACACTCGACAACAAAGTCCGGTTCTCGGCCTTCCCCGCCACGGCGAGTCTCTTCCTGCCCGGCGGTGACGCTCCCGCCGTCGGCAGTATTTTCCACAGCAAGGACCTCGCCAAGACGTACCGGCTCCTCGCGAAGGAGGGAACGGATGCCTTCTACGGCGGACAGCTCGCGACGGAGATCGCGGCAACTGTCAAGGACCCGCCGAAAGACCCCGCCTGGGTGCCTCCTGTGACTGTCCCGCCCACCAGCATTCCAGCCCTTCCGGGCTACCTGACGACGGCGGATCTCGCCGCATACCGGACGCTGGACCAGGAACCCACACATGTGGAGTACCGCGGCTACGACGTTTACGGCATGGCGCCCTCCAGCAGCGGTGGCACAACTGTGGGCGAAGCGCTGAACATCCTGGAACCGTTTGACTTGTCGCCCACGGCTAAACCAGCTGCCCTGCACCACTACCTCGAAGCCAGCGCGCTCGCCTTCGCAGACCGCGGCAAGTACCTCGGGGACCCGGCATTTGTCGACGTCCCCACCGAAGCCCTCACCGACCCGGTGTTTGGCAAGGAGCGGGCGTGCGCCATCGATCCGGGGACGGCGGCAATCAAGCCGGTACCGGCAGGGGACGTGTCAGACTACAACGGCGTGTGCCCGGTTGCACCTGCGGCAGCCGCAGACGAGAAGGACACCGAAAACATCTCCACGACCAACCTGACTGTCGCCGACAAGTGGGGGAACGTGGTGGAATACACTCTCACCATCGAGCAGACTGGCGGGTCCGGCATCGTGGTGCCCGGCCGTGGGTTCCTGCTCAACAACGAGCTCACCGACTTCTCCTATACGTCGACCAATCCGGAGGACCCGAACCGGATCGAGCCGGGGAAGCGTCCGCGCTCGTCGATGTCTCCCACCATCATGCTCAAGGACGAAAAGCCGTTCCTGGCGCTCGGTTCGCCCGGCGGATCGACCATTATCACCACGGTGCTGCAGACCATCCTCAACAGGGTGGACTTGGGTATGAGCATTTTGGACTCGCTCGCGGCCCCGCGTGCGTCCCAGCGCAACACAGCCAATGTCACGGCCGAGCCGGAGTTCATCAAGCAGTACGGAGACGCCTTGGCACCATACAAACACAAACTGGTACCCGCAGGTGACGCCTTCACGTCGGCTGCAGAGATCGGCGCCGCGACGGCCATCGAGTTTGGGCCCGGCAAGAGCATGACCGCGGTTGCCGAGCCCCTGCGGCGCGGTGGCGGTTCCGCGATGGTGGTCAAACCGTCGCGGTGAGACGGGGTGCCGCGGTGAGCCGGATGGCCGGGGTGGGCCGGGTTACTGCCCCATCCCGGGCCGGACGGGGACAAACTCGATGCTGGTCTGCACCTTTTTCTGCGGGCCACGGGAAAAACCTTTGGCATCAAGGTGGTTCTGGGCGCGGTACACCGCCAAGGCGTCGTCGTAGATCTCGTTGAGCCGGCGGCCGGAGAATTCCTCTTGGGAGCCGTCGCTGAACGTGACTGTCACGGCGGCACTGGCTGGAAAGTGCCTCTTCATGCGGATGAAGCCTTCGGAGTCCTGCTGGAGGTTGATCAAGGGAAGTCCTGCTTTCGTGGTCGATGACCTCCAGTCTGACCTATCCCACCCGCACGTGCGCTGACGGCGGTGGGGGATTGCGGCGACAATGGACGGGTGACATCGCCAACCGACTCCGCCGCCGTCCCTGCTGGCCCCTCTGGTGCCGGCACCTTTGATCTGGCGGTCATCGGCACCGGTCTTGCCTTCGCCGAATCGCTCGCCGAGTTGTCGTCTGTGCTGCGCGCCGGCGGTGCGGCGGGTACGGCAGTGGTGCAGGCGCCGCCCGGCACCGGCAAAACAACGCTTGTCCCGCCGCTGCTCGCCAACCTTGCCGCGCCTGCAGGAATGGCCAAGCGCGTGGTCGTCACCCAGCCGCGGCGGGTCGCTGCGCGTGCCGCCGCCCGGCGACTGGCCTCATTGGACGGCAGCCAGATCGGCGACCGCGTGGGGTACACCGTCCGCGGTGAACGCCAGGCCGGATCCGCCACCCTGGTGGAGTTTGTCACGCCGGGCATCCTGCTGCGGCGCCTGCTCGATGATCCCGGCCTGGAAAGCACGGGCGCGGTCATCCTGGACGAGGTCCATGAACGCGGCCTCGAAACCGACCTGCTGCTGGGGATGCTCGCCGAAGTTCGGCAGCTCCGCGGCGACCTCACGCTGGTGGCCATGTCCGCCACCCTGGACGCGCCCCACTTCGCCGCCCTGATCGGGGGTGCAACCGCGAATGCAGGGACAGGACAGGCAGGGACAGCGGACGACGACGGCGGGCCAGCTCCCGTCGTCGACTGCCCCTCAGCGCTGTACCCCCTGGCAGTGGAGTGGGTACCCGCCGCCGTGGCGCGGCTGGATGACCGTGGGGTCACACGCGCGTTCCTGGACCACGTGGCCGATACAGCCGCGCAGGCCCATACCGCGGCGGTGGGGCAGGACGCGGGCACCGATGCGCTGGTTTTTGTCCCGGGAGCCTGGGAGGTCTCCTATGTGGCGGCTCGCCTCCGCGGCCGGGCTGCCCCCGGAACCGACGTGCTGGAGCTCCACGGCCAGGTCAGCCCAGCCGAACAGGACCAGGCAGTTTCGGGGCGCCGGCCGGGCGGCCCGGCACGGATCATCGTGTCCACGGATCTGGCCGAGTCATCCCTGACCGTCCCTGGAGTGCGCCTTGTCATTGATTCCGGGCTGACCCGCGAGCCGCGCCGTGATGCCAGCCGCGGCATGTCCGGGCTGGTCACTGTTTCCTGCTCCCGGGCATCAGCCGAACAGCGGGCCGGCCGGGCCGCGCGGCAGGGTCCGGGCCGGGTGGTCCGGTGCTACGACCAGCGGACCTATGGCGCCGCGCCGGCGCACGTGACGCCGGAGATCGCGGTCGCGGACCTGACCGGTGCTGCGCTGGTCCTGGCCTGCTGGGGATCGCCGGGCGGCGCCGGGCTGGCGCTTCCGGATGCACCTCCGGCAGCTGCCATGGGCGAGGCTGTTGAAGTCCTCCGCGAACTCGGAGCCGTGGCGCGTGACGGACATGCCACCGCGGTGGGGCGGGCGCTGGCCAGGGTCCCGGCCGATCCGCGGCTGGCCCGCGCACTGCTCGACGGTGCCGCGGCCGTAGGTCACCGCGCCGCAGCGGAAGCGGTGGCGCTCGTAGCCGGGGACCAGCGGGCCCCGGGGGCCGACCTCACCCGGCTCCTGTCCGGCCTGCGCGCCGGAAAGGACCCCGCCGCCAGGCGCTGGGCGGAGGACGTCCGCCGGCTGGAGGGCATTGCGCGGACTGAAGGCGCCGCCATCGGCACGTCCGGCATCGCCTCCCTCGTCAGCACCGCGCCGGTGACCGCTGCGGAGGCGGTGGGCGTCGTCGTCGCGCTGGCGTTCCCGGACCGCGTGGCCCGGCGCGTCCCGGGCGATGGCCCGGCCCGGTACCTGCTGTCGTCCGGCACTCGTGCGGGATTGCCGGCGGGCAGTCCGCTCACCGGGCATGAGTGGCTGGCCGTGGCGGAAGTTTCACGCGCCGCCGGCCGGGACGCAGCCGGTACCGGCGCGGTGATCCGGTCCGCCGCGCCGCTGAGCGCCGACACCGCCGAGGCGGCCGCCGGGCACCTCTTGACCGACACGGTGGAAGCGCAGTTCAGCCAGGGCCGGGTGAAGGCCAGGCGGGAACGCCGGCTGGGTGCCATCAGCCTGTCCTCCACCCCCATCCGCCCCTCCGCCGAGGAAGGCCGTGCCGCCGTGGCCCGTGCCCTCGCGAAGGAGGGGCTGGGAACCATCGGATGGTCGACGGCGGCCGATGTGTTGCGCCGCCGCCTCGCCTTGCTGCGCCGCGAACTTGGCGAGCCGTGGCCCGACGTTTCCGAACCGGCCCTGCTGGCCCGGCTGGACTCCTGGCTGGGACCCGAGCTCGAGGCACTGGCCGGCGGCGCCGCCACCAGCAGCATCGACCTCACCAACCCCCTGCGGAGGCTGCTGCCCTGGCCGGAGGCGGTCCGTCTGGCGGAGCTGGCACCGGAGGCACTGAAAGTACCCAGCGGATCGATGGTGCGGATCGACTACCCCGAGGTGTCGGACAAAGCGGCGTCAGGCGGTGCCGGGTCAGGCTCGGCCGCGGCGGACCAGGCAGGACCCGGGCAGGAAGCGCCTCGGCAGCCACGCGCGGACGACGGCGGCCGGCCGGTTGTCGCGGTCAAGCTGCAGGAGTGCTTTGGCTGGGCTGAGACCCCACGGCTGGTGGACGGCAGGGTTCCTGTCCTCTTCCACCTGCTGTCGCCCGCGCGGCGGCCGCTCGCCGTGACGGACGACCTGGCATCGTTCTGGTCCGGGCCGTACGCGCAGGTGCGGGCCGAGATGCGCGGCCGCTACCCCAGGCATCCCTGGCCGGAGGATCCCTGGACGGCACTGCCGACGGCCCGGACCAAAGCCCGCATGTAGCGCCGGACCGCCGGCGGCCCTTCTTTCGCTGGTTGCACCGGTGAGATGTCCGATACCTCGCCGAAACGTTACGTCGACCCGCTGAAACATGGCACAGTTAGGCTCGTTCCTACTTGGACAACGTGGTCCAGACCACCACACGAAGGGACACACATAATGTTGCTTTTGAGTAGCCTGAACTTCCTCTTTGACGCCGGCCGCGGAGAGGGTAGCCGCCCGCACAATGGCGGGATCGGGAAGGCCGATTTCCCCACCGGCCGGCTGACCTCCACCGCCTGGGAAGGCTGGTGGCACGAGGACGCTGCGTAACCGGTCGGGACACGTGGCCGTTACGGCTGGCCGGATGGGTTAGCCGCGGCTCCGCATGAACCCGGCCACCTTGGGCGCCAGCGACGCTCCGATCTCTGCAGCGTCGCGTTTCTTTCCTGCGACGGCGAAGGAGTGGTCACCGCCGTCGATCCAGTCCAGGACAGCGGACGGACCGATCCGGGAGACCACACCCTCCAGCAGATCCGGCGTCGCAAAGGTGTCGCGCGTGCCCTGCAGGAACAACATGGGGAGCGTGAGCCCGAAGAGGTGCTCGTCGCGGAGCTTTTCGGGCTTGCCGGGCGGGTGGAGGGGATAGCCGAGGTAGACAAGGCCGGCAGTGTCCATTCCCTCGGCAACTGCCATGGACGCCATCCGGCCGCCAAACGATTTGCCGGCAGCCCACACCGGTCCCGTATCACCGTGCTCGGTTCCTCGCCGCATTGCTTCATGCATGGCGGCGCGCCAGGCGGCGATGGCTGCCGGCGGCCGGTCCGGGAATTTTCGGCCAGCCTCGCGGTAGGGGAAGTTGAAGCGCAAGGTGGCAACGCCGTCGTCGTTCAGTCCATGGGTGAAACCGCTCATGAACGGGTGCTCCATACCGGCGCCTGCCCCGTGCGCCAGCACGAGAGTGGCGAAGGGGCTGTCCGGGCGGGCGTAAACGCCGGAGACCTCAACGTCGCCGACGGGAAAGGTGACAGGGGATTCAGCTACGGCCATAGGTCCATGATGCCGGATCACCGGCAGCCCTGGGCGCCGGGGTGCTGACGCCACGCGTGGCGCAGGGTAGGTTGTCCCCATGGCGAGCGAACAGACCACCCTCACTGTCCCGGGACCGCACGGCGAGCGCGAGATGCGTGTTTCCAGCCCCAGCAGGGTGCTCTGGCCGGAGCTGGGTCTGACCAAGCTGGACCTCGCACGCTACATGGTGGATGTGGGGGAGGCGTTCATTGCCGCGAACGGTGACCGGCCGGTGGCGCTGCAGAGGTTCTCGGAAAACGTCGAGGGGGACCAGTTCTTCTCCAAGAACCCGCCCAAGGGAACCCCGGACTTCATCCGGTCGGTGAAGGTGGTCTTTCCGAGCGCGCGCTCGCACCCCATGCTGGTCCTTGACGAACCCGCCGCGGCAGTATGGGCGGTCCAGATGAATACGGTGGTGTTCCATCCGTGGCCGTCACATGCGGAAAACACCGATAACCCGGACCAGCTGCGCATCGACCTTGACCCGCAGCCGGGCACAGACTTCGACGACGCCGTCCCGGCTGCACTGGCGCTGAAGGACGTGTTGGCGGAGGCCGGGTTGGACACGTTCATCAAGACATCGGGGAACCGCGGCCTGCACGTCTACGCGCCCATCGAGCCCACCCACGAATTCCTGGACGTCCGCCACGCAGTGATCGCTGCGGCCCGCGAGCTGGAGCGGCGGATGCCGGACAAGGTCACCACGGCCTGGTGGAAAGAGGAACGCGGGGTGAAGGTGTTCCTGGACTTCAACCAGGCGAACCGGGACCGGACCATCGCCGGCGCGTACAGCCCCCGCGCGCTGGCCCATGCGCCGGTCTCCTGCCCCATCAGCTGGGACGAACTGGGCAGCGCGGATCCCAAGGACTTCACCATCCTGACGGTCCCCGAGCGGCTCAGGACCATCGGCGATCCCTGGGCAGACATGAAGTCGCATCCGGGCACCATTGACGTGCTGTTGGAGTGGTGGGAGCGGGACCTCAAGACCGGGCTCGGCGAACTGCCGTTCCCGCCGGACTACCCGAAGATGCCCGGTGAGCCCCCGCGGGTGCAGCCGAGCCGGGCCCGCAAACAGGACTGAGTCCGTTCGAGCCGGCTACTCGAACCGGGACGGGTCGCCGGTGCCGCGACGCACCACCTCGGCCACTCCGCTGGAATAGTCGATCACCGTGGTGGGCTCTGCCCCGCAGTCGCCGGAATCGATGACCGCGTCCACCTCGTGCTCAAGCCGTTCCTTGATTTCCCAGCCCTGGGTCAGCGGGTCTTCCTCGTCCGGGAGCAGCAGGGTGCTGGAGAGGAGGGGCTCGCCGAGTTCGGCCAGCAGCGCCTGGACCACCCGGTTGTCCGGGATGCGCACGCCCACGGTCTTTTTCTTCGGGTGCAGCAGCCGGCGCGGCACTTCCTTGGTGGCCGGCAGGATAAACGTGTAGCTGCCGGGCGTGACGGCCTTAATGGCGCGGAAGACGTCGTTGCCGATGTTCACGAACTGTCCCAGCTGGGCGAAATCCTTGCACACCAGCGTGAAGTGGTGCTTGTCGTCGAGCTTGCGGATATTCCGGATCCGGTCCAGGGCATCCTTGTTGCCCAGCTGGGCCCCGAGGGCGTAGCAGGAGTCCGTGGGGTAGGCGATCAGCCCGCCGTCGAGCACGATCTTCACGGCCTGCGTGATCGCGCGGGGCTGGGGATCCTGGGGATGAACATCAAAGTATCTGGCCATGCTCCTGAGCCTACGACAATTGGCGCCCTGGCCAGTAGACAGGCACGGCGCCGTGCGTGCAACGCCGAGGGAGGATAGGTTCAGGGCCTATGGGTTCAGTCAGCAGGGTGAGTCCCGTGCGGGGCGAACGAAAGGTGGCAGCATGCCGGTGTGGCTTCAGGCGTTGATGTGGGGAACCGTGGCCGGTGCCGCCCTGGTGCTGGGGGCCGCCGCGTCGTGGAAATGGGCCATTCCGTCCAAACTAGTCTCCTCGATCATGTCCTTTGGGGCGGGCGTGCTGATTTCGGCACTGGCGTTCGAGCTCGTCTCCGAGGCGGTTGATGGCGGGGGCCTGTGGCCCACCGTGACCGGATTCCTGGCCGGCTCCGTGGTCTACGTGGGAGCGAACATGCTCCTCACACGGGCCGGCGCAAAACACCGCAAACGCTCAGGCAGCCAGCAACCGTCGGAGCAGGACAGCCCGGGCAGCGGCACGGCCATCGCCTTCGGCGCCCTCCTGGACGGGATCCCGGAGTCGATAGTGCTCGGCGTCGGACTCGTCACCGCGGGATCGGTCAGTCCGGCCATGCTTGCGGCTGTCTTCATTTCCAACGTTCCCGAGGGTCTTTCCGGAACTGCCGGGATGAAAAAGGCAGGACGCAGTACCGGCTACATTTTTGGGGTGTGGGGAGGCATAGCCGTCATGTGCGGGTTCGCCTCACTGCTCGGGTATGTGGCGCTGGAGAACGCTCCGGACGCCGTCATCGCCTTCATTACCGCGATCGCGGCGGGCGGGATCCTGGCGATGCTCGCCGACACCATGATCCCCGAGGCGTTCGAAGAGCACCACAACCTCACCGGGCTGACCGCATCCGTCGGGTTCCTGACGGCCTTCACAGTCCACCAGCTCGGGGGGTGAAGTCCCGCCGTCGTCAACGGTCAACCCACGTGCACCCACGGCCGCTTGGTGACATCCGGTTCGGCCTCGCGGAGGATCTCGCGGGTCACGGGGGCGATCTCGCCTTCGCCCAGCACCAGGAATTTCAGGAGGTTCACGGCAGGATTTCCTTCGGTCCAGCGGAAGTAGACGTGCGGCATCAGCCCGGTCACATCGCGGATGTGCAGGAGCACCGAGGCGATGGTGTTGGGCACAACCGGTCCGTGCACTTCCAGGACGGCGAACCCGTGCCGCACCACGCCGCGGACTTCCAAGGCCGTCTCGAAGTCGGAGGAGTCATCCACTGTCACTTCCAGGAACAGGGGCCGGTAATCAGAGGGGAAATGGCTTGCTTCGGTGGCGGACGCCAGTTTCTGCCGGTATGCGTCCGCCGACTGGCGAAGCGGTTCGTGGGCGATGATCCCGATGGGCCCGCTCAGATTCTCCGCCATGAACTCCAGGGCCTGGGTGTCCAGCCGGACGTGCGTGGCGTGCAGTTCGAAGGATCGCAGCACCCTCGAGAGCAGCGAGATGCTGATGATCCCCAGGATGAAGAAGCCGGCAATCCGGATGCCTTCGGGACGTTCAAAGATAATGGTGACCGTTGTGTAGACAAACAGCACCGTGATGATGCCGAAGCCGATGGTCCGCTTACGCTGCTGAAGCCGGCGGGCCGAGAGTGTCACAGCCACTGCAGCCGAGGTCATCAGCACCAGGACGCCGGTGGCGTACGCCCCGCCCTGGGCATCGACGTCGGCCTCAAACAGCCAGGTGATCAGGAACCCGATCAGCGTGAAGACAAGCACGAGCGGCCGGACTGCCTTCGCCCACGCAGGGGCCATGCCGTACCGCGGCAGGTACCGGGGGACAAGGTTCAGCAAGCCGGCCATCGCGGACGCACCGGCGAACCACAGGATGGCGATGGTGCTCACGTCATACACCGTGCCGAAGCCCGGCCCGAGGTATTCGTGGGCCAGGAACGCCAGCGCCCTGCCGTTGGCTTCGCCGCCCGGCAGGAACTCAGCCTCGGGGATCAGGACAACCGTGGTGAAGCTGCTGGTCACCAGGAAGGAACTCATGATCAGGGCGGCGGTGGTCAGCATCCGCCGGGTCCCCTGGATCCGTCCGGCCGGGTTCTCCTGGGTGTCGGCCGCGCCGCCGCGGACCTGCGGCATCACCGCCACACCGGTTTCAAAGCCGGACAGCCCCAGCGCCAGCTTGGGGAAGACGAGCAACGCGATGGCCACCGCCATCAGCGGATTCCCGTGGGAGGTATTAAGAGTCTGCCACCAGTCACCGACGGCCACCGGATGGGCGGCTGCCTCCGCGAGCGACCTCGCGATGACCACCACGTTGAGCCCCAGGTACAGGACCACCAGCACAACGGCGACGCCGATGGCCTCCTTGAACCCGCGCAGGAAAACGGCAGCGAGCAGGGCAAGCAGGACCAGCGTTACGGCCACCTCCTGGCCGTGCAGGGCGTCCGGTGCAAACGGATTCTCGATCAGGTGTGCCGTGGCATCGGCGGCGGACAGCGTCATGGTGATCATGAAGTCGGTGGCCGCGAAACCCAGCAGCACCAGCACCAGGAGCTTGCCCCGCCACTTGGGGAGCAGCCGCTCCAGCATGGCAATGGACCCTTCGCCGCGGTGGCTCTCGCCGGCAACCCGGCGGTAGACGGGGAGGGCGCCGAACAGCGTCACGGCCACCAGGACAAGCGTTGCCAAGGGGGAGATGGCACCGGCCGCGAGCGCCGCGATGGCCGGCTGATAGCCCAGCGTGGAGAAGTAGTCCACGCCGGTCAGGCACATCACCTGCCACCAGTGGTGCTTCTTTTGTTCGTCCGCGAGCCCGCCCGGCCCCTGATGGGTGCCCTTGGCATCCTCCAATCCATGCATCAGCCAACTGCCAAGGGCCTCCTTCCGCGTCGCACGGAGTGCCGAGGGATCGGCAGGGGGTCTGCTCATGGTGGTCATGGAAGCCTTTCAGCCTGCGGCACAGCACCGCGGGCACAGCCGAATCTAGTACTGCCCACTCGCCTTGGAGCCGGATTCGGGCGGATCTTGACGCATCCTTAACGTCCGCATGACCAAAGCCCTAACCCCGGGAAAGGCCCGCACGGGACGTCGGGATCCGGGTGGGAGAATGGCGGCATGGCACGGGAACGGATAGTCATTGGCCTCAACGGCAGCGATGACGCAGAACTGCTCATCCGGCGCGCCGCCAGGATTCTCGAAAGGACCGACGGCGGCGAGCTGGTGGCCGTCCACGTCCGCACCACAGGGGGTGCCGCGGGCGAGTCTCCCCAGGTTTTGGAGGCACAGCGGCGGCTGGTCAATGACCTGGGCGGGACCTACCACACCGTCTCCGCGACGGATCCGGCCCGGGCCCTGCTCGATTACGCCCGCAAGTCCAGTGCCACCCATATTGTTGTGGGGCAGTCCCGCCGCGGACCGCTTGCCGGTGTGCTGGCAGGGTTGTTCGCCGGCGGCACCGTGGAAGCCCGGGTGGTCCGCGGTGCGGGCGACGTTGATGTCCAGGTAGTTCCCCGCGTCCCGCACCAGCGGAACGCACCACGCCGGCGGCCTGACCTGGGCCGCACCAGGGTTGCTATTGGCTTTGCGCTCGCAGCAGCCCTGCCCGCCCTGCTGCAGCTGCTGCTCGCAGCCTTCGACCACAGCGTTGCCACCGCCGTCCTAATCCAGCTTGCCGGCGCCGTTGCGGTGGCGCTGGTGGGCGGGTTGTGGCCTGCCGTGGTCGGCGCGCTGTGGAGCAGCGTGCTGGTGAACTACTTTTCCACGCCGCCCCTGGGGGACCTGGCGATCAGTGATCCCCAGGACCTCCTGTCCCTGGCCGTTTTTGTGGGGGTGTCAGTGGCAGTCGCCGGGGTGGTGGACGGGTCTGCCCGCCGGTCCAAGGAGGCTGCCCGCGCACAGGCGGAGGCGGCGACGCTGGGCGACCTCGCCCTGGGCGCCTCCCGTTCGGAGGACACCCTGGACGGGATCCTGGCGGAGGCCCTGGACGTTTTTGGTGCCACCGGTGCCGGTGTGTACAGCAGCCGGAAGGGCACAGCGCAAGGTTCCGTTCCGACGTCGGGACCCTCCGGAGTCCGCGGCGCGGACGGCAGGATCTGGTCGCTCGTGGCCGCTGCGGGGGATACCGCCGGGTGGGAGCATGGCGTCACCGGACTGCCGGGCAGCACCGCAGAACCGGTCGACGCCGACACCCGGCTGGTGCTGTTCGGCCGGGAGGTGCCGGCAGTGGAAAGCCGGTTGCTGGGTGCGTTTGCGGTCCACGTGAAAGCCCAGCTGGAACGCCGCCAGCTGGCCGTCAGCCGGCGCGAGGTGCTGCGGCTGGCCGAAGGGAACTCCATGCGCACGGCGATCCTGCGGGCGGTGTCCCACGACCTGCGGACGCCCCTGGCGGGGATCAAGCTCGCCGCCGGTGGCTTGCTGCAGCGGACCGTCACCTATACGCCCGCGGAAGAACGGGAGCTGCTGGAAACCATTGACGAATGCACGGACCGGCTGGACCAGCTGGTGGGAAACCTCTTGGACATGTCAAGGATCACCGCCGATTCCGTCCGGCCGCTGCTGGGACCCGTGCGGTGGAGCGAGGTTGTTGCCCCGGCCCTGCGCGGGCTCCCGGACGGTACAGTCCGGGTGGAGCTGCCCGCCAACATGCCCACTGTGGAAGCCGATCCGGTGCTGCTGGACCGAGTGATCGCGAACATTGTGGAAAACGCCGTCAAATACGCGCCGGGTTCGGGGATCACCATCACCGGCACTTCCGACGGCATGGGTGCAGCCACGCTGGATGGCTATCCGTCCGGCGAACTGCGGATCATCGATCACGGCGCCGGTGTGCCCGCCGGGAAGGTGCTTGAGATGTTCCAGCCGTTCCAGCGGCTCCACGACCGGCCACAGGCCACCGGAGTGGGACTGGGCCTGGCCGTCGCCGACGGGTTCGTCAGGGCCATGGGCGGCACGCTGACTGCACAGGAAACTCCCGGCGGCGGGCTGACCATGGTGATCAGGCTGGCCCTTTCCACCGGCTCGCCGGGCGCGCGTCACGCGGCCGGCCAGCCGCGTCAGGAGGCCACGTGAATTCGGACCAGGCTGATTCTTCCGGCACGCAGGGCGGCCGCCGGACCAGTGTGCTGGTTGTCGACGACGATCCCCACCTGCTGAAGGCACTCCGGATCACACTCCAGGCCCACGGCTACGCCGTGGAGTCAGCGGCCGACGGCGGCACAGCCTTGCGTGCCGCTTCCCACCGTCCGCCGGACGTGATGATCCTGGACCTCGGACTGCCGGACCTGGATGGCGCGGAAGTCCTGCGGGAACTCCGTCGATGGAGCAACCTGCCCGTACTGGTGCTGTCTGCACGCCACGGCTCATCGGACAAAGTCGACGCCCTGGATGCAGGTGCGGACGACTACATCACCAAGCCGTTCGGACTCGACGAGCTGTTGGCCCGCCTGCGTGCGCTCCTGCGCCGCGTTCCGGATCCGGCGTCGGCACCCACGGTGGCCGCTTCCTCGTTCACTGTGGACTTGGCCCAACGGCAGGTCACGAGGGACGGGGACGTTGTCCGGCTGACGCCGACCGAATGGAACATCTTGGAACTGCTGGTCCGGAACCCTGCCCGGCTGGTGACCCAGCAGCAGTTGCTGCTGGACGTCTGGGGACCGGCCTACCAGACGGAAGCCAACTACCTGCGTGTGTACATGGCCCAGTTGCGGCGGAAGCTGGAGGCCGATCCCGGGAAACCCCGCCACCTCCTCACGGAACCTGGTGTGGGATACCGCTTTATGCCCTGAAAACTGCGGGGCAATCAGGTTCCGTGAACCCTATGAACGCGGCGGGAAGTGCGGCAGGATGTTGACTGTTTCGAATCCGAATCAGTTCTGTACTTCAAGGAGACCCGGCCATGCCAACGACGCTCAACCCCTACCTTGGCTTCCGCGAGAACGCCCGCGAAGCGATGACCTTCTACCAGTCTGTCTTCGGCGGCGACCTGGCCCTCAGCACGTTCGGGGAGTTCCACGCCAGCGAAGATCCGGCGGAAGCCGACAAAATCATGCACGGCATGCTGACGGCCAGCAACGGCGTGGTCCTGATGGGGGCGGACACGCCGAACGGCATGGACCTCGCGACCGGCAGCTCCATTTCGGTTTCGCTCAGCGGCGACGACGAAGCCGAACTGCGCGGCTATTGGGAAAAGCTGTCCGCCGACGGCGGCACGGTCACCGTTCCGTTGGAGCCGGCGCCCTGGGGCGACATCTTCGGCATGTGCACGGACCGGTTCGGGACTGCCTGGCTGGTCAACATCAATAACCCCCAGGCCGCTCCCGCCTCATAGGCTCCACTCATTAGAACGGGACATAGAACGACGGAACAGCGGCGGGTTATCCCGCCGCTGTTCCGTTATCCTGACTATTTGCAGTGCTTTTCGGCTGCCCGAAGGTCACAGGCTCAGATCCATTTGGGGGCTGCGGGCGTTTCGTCCAGGGGTGTTCCGTTGTGTGTTGCGGTGACGCCGCGGGTGCCGCGTCCGGTGGCCCATTGGGTGATGCCGGGCAGGGTTCCGGTGATGAGCGTCGGGTTCTGGGCGGTGGTGTCGCCGAATGTCAGGTCCGGTCCGGTGACGTTGATGAGCAGGCCGGTGTCGGTGCCGCGGGTGTGCCACGCGGTGGTGATGTCTGTTAGGAGCCGTTCGAGCACGGGCGCGGGGATGTCGGAGAACGCCGCTCCGTTGTCCAGGTCGATGGCGTGGGTCCAGACTTCGCGGGTGCGCATCCACACGGTTTCCGTGGCGGGCACAACGCGGCCCTGAGCGGTTTTGACCTGGTGGTGCCAGGCCTGTGCCGGGAGGTCGCGCCATTCGACGTTCAGGTGCACCGCGGAGTGGTCGAACAGGTACCGCAGCGCGATCGGCGGCAGGGTCGCCCCGAAGCTGATTTCGTGGTCCCGGGCTTCGGGCGACGCGTACATGGGTGTTTCGGTCCCTGTTGCGGCCCATTCGATGAGGCGGGCGATGGCGCGGGCGTTGTAGCCGATGTGCGCGGTGACGTGCCGGCGGTTCCACCCCGGCAGCAGCGAGGGGCCGTCGAGGTCCTCGTCGGAGAGCTCGTTGAGTTTCCGGGCGAAGAACGCGGTCCCCCGTCGGGCCTGGAGCAGCGCCTCGAGCAGCTCCGGGTCCGTCGTCTGGTCCTGGCGGGCGGTCATCAGGCTTCCTTGACCACTCGGTTGGTCAGCTGGCCCAGGCCCTCGATGGTGGTGACCAGGAGTTGGCCTTCCTGCAGGTAGCGCTTGGGGTCCTGGGCGTGGCCCACCCCGCCCGGGGTGCCGGTCGCGATCACATCTCCCGGGTTCAGGGTGATGATCGTGGAGATGTAGGAGACCAGGAATTCGGGCGTGAAGACCAGGTCGGAGGTGGGGGTCTGCTGCTGGATTTCCCCGTCCACGGCGCTGGTCATCAGCGGGCCTGCGCTGAATTCGTCCTGCGTGACCAGGGCGGGTCCGAACGGGGTGGACTTCTCCCACGTCTTGCCCTGGAGCCACTGGACGGTCCGGAACTGGTAGTCCCGCATGGACACGTCGTTGAGCACGGCGTAGCCGGCGATGTGATCCTTGGCGTCGGCCTCGGCGATGCGTCGGCCTGTCTTGCCGATCACGACCGCAAGCTCGGCTTCCCAGTCCACCGCGTCGGACTCCTGCGGCAGGGCCAGGTCGTCATTTGGCCCGATCAGGGACTCGGCGTACTTGGCGAACAGGGTGGGGTACTCGGGGACTTCCCGGCCCATTTCCTTGATGTGGTTGCGGTAGTTGTGGCCCACGCAGATGATCTTGCCCGGGGCGGGGATGACGGCGGCGAGGTCGGCGCCCTCAGACGGGTGGGTGGCGCCGTTGGCGGCTTTGGCGATGGCCTCCCAGGCGGGGTCCTTCAGGAGGGCCCCGACGTCGGTGAATCCGTCGATCTCGGTGAGGGTGGTCCCGTCCTGGCGGACCGCGACGGTGTTGGTGCTGATGCCGTTGCTGGTCTGGGTGCGGAGGGTGAGGAGTCTCATGCGTTCTTGCGTCCTTCGGTGTAGGTGCGGCTGAAGTTCAGGCGTTCAAAGATGGGGGCGTCGCTGAATCGGAACAGATCAAACTCTGCAGCCTCGTCGGCGGTCAGGGACCATTCGGTCCAGGACGGGACGACGAACAGGTCGCCCTTGGCCAGAGACTTGGCCTCGCCGTTCAGGACCGCGGTGCCGGTGCCTTCGAAGACCTGCCAGACGCTGGAGCCGACTTCGCGCAAGGGCTCGGTGGTGGCGCCGGGCCGGAGGCGGTGGAATTCGGCCCGGATGGTGGGCATGACGTCCCCGCCGGTGGTCGGGTTCGAGTACCGGACCGCGGCGTGGCCCTGGGACACGGTGGCCGGATGGCCCTCGTCCTCGAGGAGTAGCTGTTCTGCCAGGGCGGCGTCGGTGTGTTCCCACCGGTACGCCGCGATGGGGGAGTTGGCCGTGTCCTGGAGACCCGAGAGCGGGCGGAGGCCGGGGTGGGCCCAGAGCCGCTCGGACCGGGAAATCTCCGGGGTCGCTTCGTCGGTGACGCGTTCGGTGCCGAACTCGAAGAACCCGGCGTCCGCGTAATGCACAAACGGGATATCCAGCCCATCGATCCAGGCCATCGGGGAGTCGGTGTCGTTGTGGTGGCCGTGGAAATTCCAGCCCGGCGTGAGGAGGAAATCACCGCGGCGCATCGCCACCGGATCCCCGTTCACCACCGTCCACACGCCTTCGCCCTCGACCACGAACCGGAACGCGTTCTGGGAATGGCGGTGCTCCGGGGCGGTCTCGCGGGCCCCTAGGTACTGGATCGCAGCCCACAACGTCGGGGTCGCGTACGGGGTCCCGGCAAGGCCAGGGTTCGCCAACGCAATCGCCCGGCGTTCCCCGCCACGCCCAACAGGGACCAGATCCCCCGCCCGCGCAGCCAACGGATACAGATCATCCCACCGCCACACATGCGGCACAGCCTTCGGCGACGGGACCATCGGCATCAGATCCCCGATCTCCGTCCATAACGGGACCAGGTTCTCACTCTCAAAACCCTGATAAAGCTTCACCAGCTGCGCAGCCTCCTCCGGCGTCGGCTCCGGAACAATCTGGCCGGCGGCAACAGAAGCATGCGTAAGATTCTCGGCGCTGACGGACATGGGGGCCTCCTTGATGGTGCGATGAGCGTTTGGGCGTACGAACGACTCTAGGGAGCGGAGTATGTGACCTCCAACATATTCTGCCTAGCAGAATCACCGGGCAAGGGCCCGGTCTGTTGGATCAGTCCCTGTTGAAAGGGTTGGCGGCAATGTCGATTTCGAGCTGGCGCCGGGTCTCCATCATGACGCCAACCAATCCTGCGTCAAAGAGTCGCCGGAACCTTGCAACCGGGGTGGCTACGCTCAATGCCCCGACGACGTCGCCGGCGCGGTTGTGCAGGGCCATCCCCAGGGCGCTGATGCCTTCCTCGGTACCTTCGAAGTTGGCGGCGAATCCGTTGCCGCGGATGGTTTGAAGTTCCCGCAAGAAGGCCGGGTACTCGGCGTCGGGGATGTTGTCGCCGCCGATCTCCGCGTTGCTGCTGCGGAACAGTTGGTCGACCATGGCGGGTTCAAGTTCCGCCAGCATCGCCTTGCCGCCCGAGGCCTTGTGGGCCGGCAGGACTGTTCCTTGGCGGTCGCCAACGCGCAGGGCGCTGGTGCTCTCGACGGTGTCCAGGAACCTGACCTTCGTGCCCACGCGGATCATCAGGTTGACCGTTTCGTTGACCCGCGAACACAACATCTCCATATGCGGCCTGGCCACTTCCCGCAGCAGGCGTGACCAACTCACGCGGGCGGGGCCTGCACCCATGGCCGGCCCGGGAACATAACGCCGGGACTCGTCCTGGACCGCGAAGCCCCGGTATACCAGCATGGCCAGGAGCCGATGGGCGGTGGAAGGAGCCACGCCCAGTTCGTTGGCGGCATCCTTGAGCCTCAGGCTGCCCCCGTCACGCAGGAGTTGAAGTAACAGCAGGGCGTTGTCCACCGTCTCGATGGGGTAGGTAGGTTTTCGTTGGACCGGTAAGTTCTGCATGGCAGAATTATATAGCGAGGCCGTATGAGGTGGCCGACAGTGGTGGGATGAATCACACACCTACCGCCGCGGCGCCGGGAATCACAGGCGGCGCCGGCCTTTTCTCCTCTGGCGCATCGCGGTTCTCGAAGCAGTCCGCCATGGCTGTGCTGGTCTGCTGGCTCCTGGTGGTCTTTGACGGCTACGACCTCATTGTTTACGGCACGGTGCAGTCGTCCCTTATCAATGACACCGGCTGGGGGCTGACGAAGGCCACAGCTGGGACCGTCGGCTCGATGGCGTTCGTTGGCATGATGATAGGCGCCATCTTCGCGGGTCGGATGTCGGACACGTGGGGACGCCGCCGGACCATCATCGGCTGCGCCATTCTTTTCTCCGTCTTCACCATCCTGTGCGCGTTTTCCCCCAACGCCGTCGTCTTCGGTGCCCTCCGACTGTTGGCGGGCATCGGCCTGGGTGGCCTCGTCCCCTCAGCCAACGCGCTCGTGGCAGAACTGGTCCCCACAAAGTGGCGTTCAACGGTGGCCACGCTCATGATGTCTGGCGTACCGATCGGCGGCTCCATCGCCGCGCTGGTAGGGATCCCGCTGATTCCCGCCTTCGGCTGGCCGGCGATGTTCCTGGTCGCCGTGTTGGCCTTGATAGTGGTCATTCCGCTGGGACTCCGCTACCTCCCTGAAACCCTGGCACCGTCCGCGTCCTCCGACGCTGCAGTAGCCCGGGAACCCGCCGGTTTCGGGTCACTGCTCCGGGCGCCGTTCCTCGGCATGAGCCTGCTCTACGCATTCGCCACCTTGGTGACCCTGTTCGCCTGGTACGGCCTCGGCACGTGGCTGCCCAACCTGATGCAGCTGGCCGGTTACAACCTCGGCTCAGCATTGACTTTCGCCCTCGCCCTGAACGTGGGTGCCGTAGCGGGATCCGTCATCACCGCCTGGGCCGGGACCCGGTTCGGCCCGATCCCGACGGCGATCGCCGCCGCCGGCGTCGCTGCCGCCGCGCTGTTCGTGCTGGTCACCGGCCCGCCCGTCGCCGTCGTCTACCTCATGCTGGTCCTGGCCGGCGTGGGAACCCACGGCACGCAGTGCCTCGTCATTGCTGCAGTGGCCAGCCACTACCCTGCGCACCTGCGCGGAACGGCCCTTGGCTGGGCCCTCGGCGTCGGCCGCATAGGCGCCGTCGCGGCACCGCAGGTGGGCGGGCTGCTGCTGGCTGCCGGGCTGGGCGTCAACTCCAACTTCCTGGCTTTCGCCGGTGCGGCAGCCGTGGCAGCCGTCCTGCTGGCAGCCATTTCCGCCAAGATCAATTCCACTACCAGAATCTCTGAAGGAGACAGCAATGTCTGACCTGAAATCGTCCACCGAAGTCCTCGTTATCGGCGGCGGAATGGCCGGCCTGGCCGGGGCCCTCGCGCTGCGGGAGAACGGCGCCGAAGTGACTCTCGTGGAGCGTGCTCCTGAGTTCGGCGAAGTGGGCGCGGGCCTGCAGATGGCCCCCAACGCCTCACGCGTACTGAAGCGTTGGGGCCTGCTGGAGAAGGCCCTCGAAATCGGCGTCCGCCCCAAGCACCTCGTGTTTCGCGACGCAGTGACCGGCGAGGAGCTCACCAGGCAGACGCTCGGCGGCGAATTCGAGGAACGCTATGGCGCTCCCTACGTCGTGATCCACCGCAGCGACCTGCACCGGGTCCTGCTCGACGGCTGTGAGGCGGCGGGCGTCAAACTCGTCAACGACGTCATGGTGGAGAGTGTGGAAACCGTGAACGGCCGCGGCATTGCGCACACCGCCGCCGGCGTTGACTATGAGGCGGACGCCATCATCGGCGCCGATGGACTTAAGTCCACCCTGCGCCCCCTCGTTGCCAACGACGAGCCGGTTTCCTCGGCCTACGTGGCGTACCGCGGTACCGTGCCGATCACCGAAAACACGCCCAAAGCCGACCTTGAAGACGTCATCGTCTACCTTGGACCGGACTGCCACCTGGTGCAGTACCCGCTGCGCAAGGGTGAGCTGCTGAACACCGTCGCGGTGTTCAAGTCCCCCTCCTTCGAACGCGGCGAAGAGCAGTATGGCGGTGTGGATGAACTCGAAGCGGCTTACAAGGACTGCATTCCGGCAGTGCAGGAGGCACTGAAGAATCTTGGCACCGCCATGCGCTGGCCCATGTACGACCGTGACCCGATCGAAAACTGGGTGGCCGGCCGAATGGTCCTGGTGGGTGACGCCGCGCACCCCATGCTCCAGTACCTGGCCCAGGGCGCCTGCCAGGCCCTCGAAGACGCGGCCGTGCTGCAGGACGTCACCAACGGCACCGTCTTCACCGCGGACGGCGTCAACCCCGCAGCCTGGGATGGTGCCATCAAGGAATTCAACACCATCCGTGCCGGCCGCACGGCCCGGGTCCAGCGGAATGCCCGTGTATGGGGCGAGTCGTGGCACGTCTCCGGCCTGGCCCGCACGCTCCGGAATCTGCTGTTCAAGAGCCGGACGGACAACAACTTCCAGTACAACGACTGGCTCTACGGCCATGACCAGCACGGAAGCCCCGCCCGCCCTGAAGCCGCCCCGGCCAAGGCGTTCTCTGCCTAGGACACACTCCTTATCCGCGAGTCCTTGAGGAGGGGCTGGGCGCAGTGCAACCATTGATGCGTGCAGCCCCTCAATCGCTTAAGGGCCGTTCCGGGCCTGCCGGCCTGACCGGGAGCGGCAGTGCGGAACGTCACCCTGTACCTGGACGTCGACGGCGTCGTTTGCCCGTTCGGAGCGACGGGCACGACGCCATGGGGTTCCGGCTGGATACTTGCGAACGCCGGCGTGCTTGAGGTGGCATATGCGGGCCAGCTGGTTGACGGGCTGAACCGGCTTTCCCGGTTGCCTGGAGTCCGGTGCGTGTGGCTCACGAGCTGGGAGGAGATGGCCGCGGAATACTTATGCCCTGCCATCGGACTTGCAGGTGGCCACTGGCCCTGCCTGACAGCGGATGGTGCCGGAACGGGGGAGGGCTGGTGGAAGCTTGCCGCTCTCCAGGAGGACCTGGCGGCCAACGCCCCGGATGGCATCGTGTGGATTGACGATCAGCTCCGCTATGAACAGGAAGCACTGGCGTGGGCCGGATTCCTGGGCCGACGCATCCTCACGGTGTCGCCCGATCCGCGCCGGGGAATCTCTCCCGCCGAGCTGGCCGCCGTCGGTGGGTTTGTCACGGAGCAGCTGTTTTTGACCTGATGCCATGGACGCGTACGATCGATAGGCTTTTACGCCGGTTCCGTTAACTCCACAGGTCATTTCACATGAACTGTAGGTGAAGTATGCGTTGCAGGGCACGGCGGGTAGTGGAACTGCTGAACGTCGACTCAGCAGATTGGGCAACAGGTGGATATCACCTTTATGGTGGCGCTGGTCATCGGACTGGCATTATTTTTTGACTTCACAAATGGATTCCACGACACCGCCAATGCGATGGCTACGCCCATCGCCACCGGTGCCATCAAGCCGAAGACCGCGGTGACTCTCGCGGCAATCCTGAACCTGGTAGGTGCCTTCCTCTCGACGGAAGTGGCCAAAACAGTCTCCGGCGGCATCATCCGGGAAGGCTCGGACGGTGTCCAGATCACGCCGGACATTATTTTCGCCGGGCTTATGGGTGCCATTCTCTGGAACATGATCACGTGGCTCAAGGGACTGCCGTCCAGCTCATCGCATGCGCTCTTCGGCGGGCTGATCGGCGCGGCCATCGCCGGTATCGGGTTCAATTCCGTGAACCTGGAAACGCTGCTGCAGAAGGTCATCCTGCCCGCCATTTTCGCCCCGCTGATTGCCGGCCTGGTGGCGTACCTTTGCACGCGGCTCGCGTATGCCCTGACGTCGCGGCACGATCCGGAAACCGGCAGCAAGCTGACGCAGAAGCGGGGCGGGTTCCGCACCGGCAGATCTTCACGTCCAGCCTCGTGGCGCTGGCCCACGGAACCAACGATGCACAGAAGACCATGGGCATCATCACCCTGGTGCTGATTTCCGCCGGCACCCAGTCCCCGGGTTCGGGCCCGCAGTTCTGGGTCATCACGGCATGCGCCCTAGCCATCGCGGTCGGCACCTATGCCGGTGGCTGGCGCATCATCCGGACCATGGGCTCCGGGTTGACTGAGGTCAAGCCCGCACAGGGGTTTGCGGCCGAGACCAGCACCGCCTCAGCCATCCTTGCGTCCTCCCACCTGGGTTTCGCTCTTTCCACCACGCAGGTGGCGTCCGGCTCCGTCATCGGGTCAGGCATGGGCCGTAAGGGCACCACGGTGCGGTGGAACATGGTGGGCAAGATCGCCCTGGGGTGGCTGTTCACGCTTCCCGCGGCCGGCATTGTGGGCGCGCTGACCGCGCTGCTCGTGAAGACGGGGGTGGTGATTGCCGCCGTCGCCGGCACCGCCGCGGTGCTGTTTATGTTCTTCTACTCCCGCAAGTCCTCGGTGGGCCACCACAATGCCGTGGAAGTCGAAGAAGCGGGCCAGACCGTCCGCTTCGCCAAGAAGAAAGCCCTCGCCCGGGCCCGCGCCAAGGCGAACCAGCACAAGGACGCTCAGCTATGAAGTGGTTGGAACTCTTGACTGTGGCCGGCACCACCCTGGTGTCCGCGGTAACGGTTGTGGTCCTGTATTCGCTGGGCGTGCGGCTGACGGCCATCGCCGGCGACGCCCAGCAGGCCTCACCCCGCGCCAAACGCTACTTCGCCTCCGCCTGCTTCGGCCTCTGCGGCCTGGCTGTGATGTTCGGGCTGTACCTGATCATTCCGTACTTCAGCAAGTAGCCCTTCAGCCCGTCCACACCGCAGCGCTACTCTGGTTCCATGTCCAGGATCCAGTATTTTGTCGCGGCCTCCATCGACGGGTTCATCGCCACCACGAAGGATGACCTCGCCTGGCTTCTTGAGTTCGACGGCTTCGAGGGCGGCAAGGAAAGCTACGAAACCTTCATGGCCGGCGTCGGCTGCATTGTTATGGGCGGCGAGACGTACGCCTGGCTGATGGAGCACGAACCCGGCAACTGGCCGTACCCTTCCACACCCTGTTATGTGTTTACCCGGCACGAGCACGTTGCCCCGGCCGGCACGGACATCACGTTCGTCCGCGGACCCGTCCAGGAGTTCATCCAGGACTTCAGGGACCACGCCGGCGGCTTGAACGTCTGGGTGGTGGGCGGCGGCAACCTCGCTGCGCAGTTCGCCAACGCGGGACTGCTGGATGACCTCATCCTTTCTGTCATCCCCGTGGTCCTGGGCGACGGCAAACGGCTGCTGCCATTGGAGGGCCCGACGTCGCCACTTGAGTTGACGGCGTCCCGCACCTTGGGACGGGGCATAGTGGAGCTCCGCTACACCCTCACCTCCCCGGTTCCGGCGCGCTAGGGAGCTGAACGGACTGAGGCGCTTAGGCCTCCGCGGGCTCGTTGTCCCGCAGCATGTTGGTGAGGCGTGCGGTGGAGAGGCGGCGGCCTTGTTCGTCGGTCATCACGATTTCATGCGTTGTCAGTGTCCGGCCCAGGTGGATCGCGGTGCACGTACCTGTCACGGTGCCCGCGGCGATTGCACGGTGGTGGGTGGCGCTCACTTCGATGCCCAGGGCGTGCCTGCCTGCGCCTGCGTGCATCCCGGCGGCAAAGGATCCCAAGGTTTCGGCCAGCACCACATGGGCGCCGCCGTGCAGGATGCCTGCCACCTGGGTGTTCCCTTCCACCGGCATGGTGGCCACCGTTCGTTCCGGGCTCATCTCGAGGAAGTGGATCCCCATCTTCACCACCAGGGCACCGATGCCCAGGCGGCCGAGCCAGTCGTGGAGGTGCGCCGGGATGCCTGCTGTGACCAATTCCTCAGTGAAGGGCCCGGGCGTGAAATTGTCCATCATGGGAACTAGGCTGGCACCTGTGAGTGAAACTACCAAACCGGCCCCCTTCCCGTCCGAGACCGCAGTGCTTGACGCTGATGCTGCCCTGCAGGACATCAACGTCCTGCCGGCCGGAGGCCAGGTTTCCGCCACGGAAGGCCCCGTGGTTCCCATCACCGGCCAGCCGCGGCTCCTGGTTCTGGACGGCCACTCGATGGCGTTCCGCGCGTTCTTCGCCTTGCCGGCGGACAAGTTCTCCACCGCCAACGGACAGCACACCAACGCCATCCACGGTTTCACGTCCATGCTCATCAACCTGATCAAGGAACAGAAGCCCACCCACATTTGTGTCGCCTTCGACGTCTCGGATGACACCACGCACCGCAAAGCCGAGTACAGCGAGTACAAGGGAGGACGCAACGAAACGCCCCGTGAGATGAGCGGCCAGATCGACCTCATCGACAAGGTCATGGGCGCCTGGGGCATCAAAACCATCAAACTGCCCGGCTATGAGGCCGATGACATCCTGGCCACCCTCGCCGCCATGGGGGAAAAGGCCGGTTTCGAGGTGCTGCTCGTCTCGGGCGACCGTGACGCCTTCCAGCTGATCACGGACAACGTTTTTGTGCTTTACCCGAGGAAGGGCGTCAGCGACATTCCCCGGATGGACGCGGCAGCCATCCAGGAAAAGTATTTTGTGACGCCCGCGCAGTATTCGGACCTTGCCGCTTTGGTGGGCGAGACCGCGGACAATCTTCCGGGCGTTCCGGGCGTCGGCCCGAAAACCGCGGCCAAGTGGATCAACCTTTACGGCGGTCTTGAGGGCGTCCTCGAGCACCTGGATGCGATCGGCGGCAAGGTGGGCGATGCCCTCCGGGAAAACGTGGAGGACGTCAAACGCAACCGACGCCTGAACAGGCTCCACACGGATCTCGAACTTCCGCTCACCCTGGATGATCTCGCGGAACCGCGGCCGGACGAAGCCGCGCTGGAGGCTTTGTTCGACGAACTTGAATTCAAGACCATCCGTTCCCGGCTCTTTGCCCTGTACGGCAGCGAGGACGTGGAATCTGCGGAGCGCGAAACCATCGCCGCGCCGGACTTCGTGATTCCCGCCGGGGCCGCCGAGCTGGGTGCCTTCCTGGCGGCGGGCGCTGGCAAGACGTCGGCAGTCGCCGTCGACCTGGTGCCCGGGCGGATCGGCGAGGACGCCGCCGCACTGGCCATCGTCCGTGACGATGCCGCCGTCTATATCGACCTCGCCGCGCAGGACGCCGCAGCCGAAAACGTCCTGGCGGACTGGCTGCGCGATGAAAGCTCGTCAAAGGTCATGCACGGCTACAAGGCTGCGTTGAAGGCCCTGTCCAGCCGTGGCCTGGGACTGGAAGGCGTAGTGGATGACACGTCAATTTCCGGATACCTCATCCAGCCGGACCGCCGCACGTATGAACTCGCCGAGTTGGCCCAGCATCACCTCAACGTCAGTGTTCCGTCCGAGGCCTCCAAGGCGGGCCAGCTGGAGCTGGCGTTCGACGACGCCGCCGCCGCCGGCGCGCTGGTCCAGGTGGCGGCCGTGGTCCAGGCCCTGAGCCGGCACTTCGCATCAGAGCTCACCGAACGCAAGGCGGGGGACCTGCTGACCACCCTGGAACTGCCCGTCAGCCGGGTGCTGGCCGACATGGAAACAGCGGGCATCGCCATCGACCTGCCGCGCATGGACGAGCAGATCGCCGATCTGGCCAAAGTGATCGACAACGCGCAGGAACTTGCCTTCGCCGCGATCGGCCACGAGGTTAATCTCGGATCGCCCAAGCAGTTGCAGACCGTGCTCTTTGACGAACTCGAATTGCCGAAAACGAAGAAGATCAAGTCCGGCTACACCACCGATGCCGCGTCGCTGAAGAACCTGCTGGAAAAGACCGGCCACGAATTCCTGGTCCAGCTGATGGCGCACCGGGAGTCCTCGAAGCTGCGCCAGATGCTGGAGTCGCTCAAGAAGTCCGTGACGGAAGACGGCCGGATCCACACCACCTACGCGCAGAACGTGGCAGCGACGGGCCGGATCTCCTCCAACAATCCCAACCTGCAGAACATCCCCATCCGCAGCGAGGAAGGCCGTCGCGTCCGCGGCATCTTTGTGGTCAGCGACGGCTACGAGTGCCTGCTGTCTGCGGACTACTCACAGATCGAAATGCGGATCATGGCGCACCTTTCGGGCGACGCAGGCCTGATCCAGGCCTACCAGGACGGCGAAGACCTCCACCGGTTTGTGGGCTCGAACATCTTCCACGTGCCCACCGAAGAAGTCACCAGTGCCATGCGCTCCAAGGTCAAGGCGATGTCCTACGGCCTCGCCTATGGCCTCACATCGTTTGGCCTGTCCAAGCAGCTGGAAATTTCCGTGGACGAGGCCCGCACGCTGATGAAGGACTACTTTGACCGGTTCGGCGCCGTCCGCGACTACCTCCGCGGAGTGGTGGACCAGGCCCGGGTGGACGGCTATACGGCCACCATCGAGGGGCGTCGCCGCTACCTGCCGGACCTCACCAGCACGGACCGGCAGCTTCGCGAAAACGCGGAGCGCATCGCCCTGAACTCACCCATCCAGGGATCGGCCGCGGACATCATCAAACGCGCCATGCTGGGCGTGCACGCTGAACTGGCGGCCCAGGGCCTGAAGTCGCGCATGCTCCTGCAGGTCCACGACGAACTGGTCCTTGAAGTCGCCGCCGGCGAACGTGTTGCGGTGGAGAAGCTCGTCACCGAGCAGATGGGCTCCGCCGCGGACCTCAGCATCCCGCTGGATGTCCAGATCGGGGTGGGCCCCAGCTGGTACGACGCCGGCCACTAGGCTGCTGGGAACGAATGGGTGGGGCGCGATGGACAAGTACGACGTCAAGAAACAGTTCAAGGATCTGTACGCGCCCCGGGCCCGGGACTTCGAAGTGGTCACCGTCCCTCCGCTGAGCTACCTGATGCTGGACGGGCAAGGTAATCCGGGGACGGCCCCCGCCTACGCCGCCGCCCTCGAGGCCCTGTATTCGGTGTCCTACGCCGTCAAGTTCGCCAGCAAGCACGCGGGCCGGGACTACGTCGTCGGGCCGCTGGAGGGCCTGTGGACAGCAGACGATCCTGACGCCTTCACCCGGGGCGAGAAGAACAGCTGGAAGTGGACCATGATGATCCATCAGCCAGGCTGGATCGGCGCCGCCGAGGTGCAGGACGGTATCGCGGAGGCGGCGGCGAAGAACGTTCCGGGGCTGGACCTGCTCCGCCTTGAGACCCTCGATGAAGGCCTCTCGCTGCAGATCCGGCACATCGGCAGCTACGACGACGAGGCCCCCACGCTGCACCGCCTGCACAGTGAATACATTCCGTCCAAGGGCTTCGGATTTGCCGGCCTGCACCACGAGATCTACCTCAGCGACGCCCGCCGGGTGGCACCGGAAAAGCTCAAAACCATCCTCCGCCAACCCGTGCGGCGGCTCTGAGCCATTTCCCGCCGGCTCTGCGGAACTTCCTGCCTGCGAGCGTGTTGCTGCTGGCCAGGCGCCGGAATCATTGGTTAGGCTCGGCGGTGTGGCCGAACTGAGTGATGACTATGAAATCCGGCGCTTCCCAGCGGCATCCAAAGGCGAGGCGGGTTATCCCGACGCCGAATCATGGGTGAAGGCGGTCGCCTTTGGCTTCCACGAATCCACGCGGACACCGGAGCATGTTGCCAAATCCTTGGAGACCTACGCAGCTGACCGGCGGATCTTCACCGGCGCCTACCAGACCCGGGAAGTCGCGCCTGGGTCGCTCCCCGCGGAGGTACCGGTGGCAACCTTCGGCACCCTGCGCAAAACACTCAACATCGGCTTCGGCCGGCTGCTGGAAACGCAACTGGTCACAGCTGTGACGGTCCGGACCTCACATCGGCGGCGCGGCTTGCTGCGCCGGATGATGTCCGAGGACCTGGCCATGGCGAAAAACGATGGCCTGGCAATGGCCGCCCTGACAGCGTCAGAAGGCTCCATCTATGGGCGCTTTGGCTACGGCGTGGCCAGCTTCGAACAGACCGTGAAAGTGGACACCACTGCCCGGTTCCGGCTCAACCATCACGCCGTCGGTACCGTGGACATCGCGGACCCCCGTGTGCTGCTGGACCTGGCGCCGGTCGTCTTCGACCGCGTGCACCGCCTGACGCCGGGATCGATCGGCCGCCAGGACTGGTACCGCCAGCTTGCTTCAGGTTCCTTGGGCCGCGAGGGCAAGGAAGATCCTGCCGTCAAGGCGGCACTGCACTACGGCCCCGACGGCGCCGTGGACGGCTACGTCTCTTACAAATTCCTTGGCTGGGACACCGAGCCCTACACCATGCAGGTGGTGGACCTCGTGGCGGCCACGAACGAGGCGTACCTGGAGCTCTGGCAGTTCCTGGCCGCCATCGACCTGGTGGAACGCATCACGTGGGACGAAGCACCGCTGGATGACCCGCTCACGTGGGCACTGGCCGATCCCCGCTGCATCGACTCCTCAGACGGCCGGGACATGCTCTGGCTCCGCATCCTGGACGTGGCCCAGGCGCTGGAAGCCCGGCATTACCCGCTGGACGGCAGGCTGGTGCTCGAGGTGCAGGACCCGCTTGGTCTCACGGCGGGAACGTTTGCCGTGGACGTCAGCGGCGGCGAGGCCGCCGTCGTGCGTCTGGCAGCTGCGCAGGATCCGGACCTGACGCTGGATGTCTCCGCGCTGTCATCCATCTACCTCGGCGCTGTCAGCCCGGTGACGCTGACGGCGGCGGGCCGGATCCGTGAACACACCCAGGGCGCGGCGCTCCGGGCCCGCGGGATGTTCGCGGTGGAGCGCGCCACGCACTGCCTCACACACTTCTGAGCCCCGGCATTGCAGGCACGCTCAGCCAGGCCGCTCGTTGCCATGCGCTTTGACCCTCGTTGGCCGCTGCGACTAGAATAAGTGGGCGCGTACTACGTGCGCGTTTCTAGAATCCACAAATCAGGAAGACCCGGAAGATCCCTGCGATCGCCCGAAGACCTGCGCCTGCGTTCCATAACGCGGGCGCGGCGGTTTGCCTGACCGACTTACTATCCACAACGGAGCCCCTACTACATGACCATCACCTCCACCGAGAAGCCCGGTACCCCCGTAGTCGCCATTAACGACATCGGTACCGCTGAGGACTTCCTCGCAGCAGTCGACGCCACCATCAAGTACTTCAACGACGGAGACCTCGTCGAAGGTACCGTCGTCAAGGTCGACCGCGATGAAGTTCTGCTCGACATCGGTTACAAGACCGAAGGTGTCATCCCCTCCCGCGAGCTGTCCATCAAGCACGACGTTGATCCCGGAGACGTTGTCTCCGTTGGCGATCTCGTCGAAGCCCTGGTGCTCACCAAGGAAGACAAAGAAGGCCGCCTGATCCTCTCCAAGAAGCGGGCTCAGTACGAGCGCGCCTGGGGCGACATCGAGAAGGTCAAGGAAGAAGACGGTGTTGTCACCGGTACCGTCATCGAGGTTGTCAAGGGTGGTCTTATCCTCGACATCGGTCTGCGCGGCTTCCTGCCCGCATCCCTCGTCGAGATGCGCCGTGTGCGCGACCTCGCTCCGTACATCGGTCAGAAGATCGAAGCCAAAATCATCGAGCTGGACAAGAACCGCAACAACGTTGTGCTGTCCCGCCGTGCCTGGCTCGAGCAGACCCAGTCCGAGGTCCGCTCCACGTTCCTCAACAAGCTGGAAAAGGGCCAGGTTCGTCCCGGCGTTGTTTCCTCTATCGTCAACTTCGGTGCCTTCGTGGACCTGGGCGGCGTAGACGGCCTCGTTCACGTTTCCGAGCTGTCCTGGAAGCACATCGACCACCCGTCCGAGGTTGTCGAAGTTGGCCAGGAAGTCACTGTCGAGGTTCTCGAAGTCGACCTGGACCGCGAGCGTGTTTCCCTGTCGCTCAAGGCTACGCAGGAAGATCCGTGGCAGACCTTCGCCCGCACCCACGCCCTCGGGCAGGTTGTTCCGGGTAAGGTCACCAAGCTCGTTCCGTTCGGTGCGTTCGTACGCGTCGAAGACGGCATCGAAGGCCTCGTGCACATCTCCGAACTGGCAGTCCGCCACGTGGAGCTGGCTGAGCAGGTTGTCTCCGTTGGTGACGAGCTGTTCGTCAAGGTCATCGACATCGACCTCGAGCGCCGCCGCATCTCCCTCTCCCTCAAGCAGGCTAACGAGGGCGTTGACGCCGAGTCCACCGAATTCGATCCGGCTCTCTACGGCATGTCCGCTGAGTACGACGAAGAGGGCAACTACAAGTACCCGGAGGGCTTCGACCCGGAGTCCAACGAGTGGCTTGAAGGCTACGAGAACCAGCGCGCCGTCTGGGAGCAGCAGTACGCTGACGCCCAGACCCGCTGGGAAGCACACAAGAAGCAGGTTGCCCAGCACGCTGCTGACGACGCTGCAGCTGCAACGTCCGGTGACAGCGATTCCGGCACCACCAGCTACTCTTCGGAGCCTGCTGCCGAGTCCAACGCCGGGGCCGGTACCCTTGCTTCGGACGAGGCTCTTGCAGCTCTGCGCGAGAAGCTGACCGGCAACTAATTGCCACCGGCCCGGGGCTTCCCGGGCCAGCACAGCGGGCCCCTGCGAAGGCAGGGGCCCGCTGTGCTTAATGCGCCATCCGTGGTTGGCCGGCCATCTGACCAGCACTTAATGCTCCCAAACGAGGCTTTCGGTGCGTCTACTGCGAGTTAGTTGAGAGTACGACGACGGCACTCACCGCGCCGCCGTCGTCGTGCGTCAGGACCGCGCCAGCGGCGGTGAGGAGCCGCTGCGCGCCGATGTTGGCTGCTGTGGTGTTGGCCACGACCTGGTGCAATCCCGCGCGGCGGGCTTCCGCCAACACCAGCCGCAACGCGGCGCCGCCGACACCGTGGCGGCGGTAGCTCCGGCCCAGCCAGATGCCCGTCTCAGCTGTTTCGTGTTGCGCCGTTTCCGCGTCCGTCAGCTTGAGCCTGATCGCGCCGGCCGGGCTGCCGTCGCATAGCACTGCCCAGCTCTTTTCCGCTACCGGTCCCTCCAGTCCCGCGGCTGCAGACCGGTGGTAGACGCGGAACCAGTCGATGCGTTCGGCATTCCAGCCCGTCCCGTTGCCCAGCGGCGGCGTGACGTCATCCGCGGACGCATCCAGCTGCGCCAGCTGCAGCAGCCGCTCCAGCATGGGGTCGTCGACGTCTGCCAGACGGACTTCAGGGCAGCGGGACATCGAGCCACTCCGTTCCGGCCGGCGTGAGCACGGTTCTCCCGGCGGTGAGTGACAACACGCGATCGGTGGCGGCAGAAACTTCCGCGGCATCGTCAGGCACGGCCAGGCGAAGGACCGTGTCCTGCGCTCCGTAGGTGGTTTCCGCCATCACAAACCCGGCCGCGCGAAGGTCGTTCTCCAGCCGTCCCGCGGCGGAGTGCGGCACCGACGCCGAACAGATCCGCAGCCGGCTGCGACGAACCAGTGGGGCCCGTTGCAGGGCCGCGGAAACCGACTCGGAATATGCACGCACCAGCCCACCCGCCCCCAGCAGGATGCCGCCGAAGTAGCGGACGACGACGGCGCTGACGTCGCTGAGGTCCGTCACGCCCGGCGCTGTTTCCCTCTTGATGATGGCCTCCAGCATGGGGATGCCGGCCGTGCCGGAGGGCTCGCCGTCGTCATTGGAGCGTTGGATGTCCCGGTCCGGCCCCAGGACGAACGCCGAGCAGTGGTGGCGGGCATCGTGGAACTCGCGGCGCAGGGCGGCCACCAGATCCCGCGCGGTGTCCTCATTGTCCGCGCGGCGCAGCACCGTGATGAACCTGGAGCGTTTGATCTCGATCTCGTGCCGGAACTCCGGCCCCAACGCGAGCGTGGTGTAGGCGGTGGCCCTGCTGTCTGCGGCGTCAGTGCTCTGTGTATCCGCTGTTTGTGCCACGTCTTCAGTTTAGGGTGGTGGGATGCTGAAGATCGGTTTGACGGGCGGCATCGCCTCAGGGAAGTCAGTGGTCGCCACACGCCTGGCGGAGCTCGGTGCGGTGCTGGTGGACGCGGATGCGCTGGCTCGGGACGTCGTTGAACCGGGAACGCCGGGGCTGGCCAGCGTGGTGGAAGCCTTTGGAGCGGAAATGCTCGACGGCGGCGGCCGGCTGGATCGGGCCAGGCTGGGTGCCGTGGTGTTCGGCAATCCCTCGCAGCTGGCCGTGCTGAACGGCATTGTGCACCCGCTGGTCCGGGCCGCCGCGGCCAGGATCATCGCCACAGCCCCGGCCGGCGCCATTGTGGTCCAGGACATTCCACTGCTCGTGGAGACGGGCCAGGGGAGCGGCTTCCATCTTGTCCTTGTGGTGGACGCGGCCGATGACGTCAGGATCGCCCGGATGCTCGAACACCGCGGCATGACGGCCGAGGACGCCCGGTCACGCATGGCTGCCCAGGCCTCGCGCGGGGCGCGGCTGGCCGCTGCCGACGTCGTGCTGGACAACTCCGGATCACTGGCGGACGTGACGGCGCAGGTGGACCGGCTCTGGGCCGAACGACTGGTGCCGTTCGCGCGCAATCTCCGGCGCAGCGTCAGGGCGGTCAGGGCAGGCATGGCAGTCTTGTCGGTGCCGCAGCAGGATTGGGCGGTCCAGGCTGCACGGCTTGGCGCCCGAATCACGGCCGCAGCACCGGACGACATCCTGGCTGTGGACCATATCGGCTCCACAGCCGTGCCTGGCCTGGCAGCCAAGGACGTCATCGACCTCCAGGTCACGGTGTCCGATCTCAACGCCGCGGACCGGATCGCACCGCTGCTGGCCGCTGCTGGCTTCCCGGCCGTGCCGGGGGTTGGCTTCGACACTCCGAAACTGACGGATCCGGACCCGGCGCAGTGGCAAAAACGCTTCCACGCCAACGCGGACCCCGGCCGCCCCGCCAACGTGCACGTACGGGCGGCCGGATCGGCCGGCTGGCGCTACGCGCTGCTCTTCCGCGACTGGCTCAGGAACGACACGGAAGCCGCCGCCTTGTATGAAGACCATAAACGCGCGTTGACCGAACAGTTTGCCGGCAGTAGAGGTACCCACGCCTATGCGGAGGCGAAGGAGCCGTGGTTCACGGACGTCGCCTGGCCGCGTATGGACGGTTGGGCTGCGCGCACGGGGTGGGTGCCGCCGTCGTACGCGCCCTGATCCTGTCCGCCCGTTTAGGGTGATGTTCGCCGGTAACTGATCCGGCTTTCACTGTCGGTCCCCGGTTGTAGATTAGATGCATGAGCCTTGCCCAGGAGATCAACCGCGTCGTCGCTCCGTTTGAAGTCATCAGCGAGTTCCAGCCGGCCGGCGACCAGCCTGCCGCCATCACCGAACTCACGGAGCGGATCAGGAACGGCGAAAAGGACGTTGTCCTGCTGGGCGCCACCGGCACCGGCAAGAGCGCCACCACGGCGTGGCTCATCGAACAGGTCCAGCGGCCCACGTTGGTCATGGTGCAGAACAAGACCTTGGCCGCCCAACTCGCCAACGAATTCCGTGAACTCCTGCCCAACAACGCGGTGGAGTACTTCGTTTCGTACTACGACTACTACCAACCTGAGGCCTACGTAGCGCAGACGGACACCTTCATTGAGAAGGACTCGTCCATCAACGAGGAAGTGGAACGGCTCCGCCACTCCGCCACCAATGCGCTGCTGACCCGCCGGGACGTTATTGTGGTGGCCACGGTGTCCTGCATCTACGGCCTGGGCACGCCGGAAGAGTACATTGCCGGCATGGTCACGCTCCGCAAAGGGGCGCAGATGAACCGCGACGACCTGCTCCGGAAATTCGTCTCCATGCAGTACGCGCGCAACGACATGGACTTCCACCGCGGCACGTTCCGGGTCCGCGGCGACACCGTGGAAATCATCCCGATGTACGAGGAACTGGCCATCCGCATCGAATTCTTCGGAGACGAGATTGAGAACATCCACACTCTCCATCCGCTGACTGGCGAACTGATCCGGGACGAGGAGGAAATGTACGTCTTCCCGGCCTCGCACTATGTGGCCGGGCCCGAGCGGATGGCCCGGGCCATCAAGCGGATTGAGGACGAACTCGCCGAACGCCTGGCCGTCCTGGAAGGCCAGAACAAGCTGGTGGAAGCCCAGCGGCTCCGGATGCGCACCACCTACGACCTCGAAATGATGCAGCAGATGGGCTTCTGCAACGGCATCGAAAACTACTCGTCGCACATCGACGGCCGTGCCCGCGGGACCGCTCCGCACTGCCTCATCGACTACTTCCCGGACGACTTCCTGCTGGTGATCGACGAATCCCATGTCACCGTGCCGCAGATCGGCGCCATGTACGAGGGCGACATGTCCCGCAAGCGGAACCTCGTGGACTTCGGCTTCCGCCTGCCGTCGGCCATGGACAACCGACCGCTGAAATGGGACGAATTCCTCCAACGCGTGGGCCAGACGGTCTACCTGTCGGCCACGCCCGGCAAGTACGAACTCGGCAAGGCTGACGGCTTTGTGCAGCAGATCATCCGGCCCACCGGACTGATCGACCCCGAGGTGGTGGTCAAACCCACCAAGGGCCAGATTGATGACCTCCTCGGCGAGATCAAGACCCGCACGGCAAAGAACGAACGCGTCCTGGTCACCACCCTGACCAAGCGGATGGCGGAGGACCTCACCGACTACCTGCTGGGCCACGGCATCAAGGTCGAATACCTGCACTCGGACGTGGACACCCTCCGACGCGTTGAACTGCTCCGGGAACTCCGGATGGGTGTCTTCGACGTCCTGGTGGGCATCAACCTGCTTCGCGAAGGCCTGGACCTGCCCGAGGTCTCCCTCGTGAGCATCCTGGACGCGGACAAGGAAGGCTTCCTGCGCTCGGCGACTTCGCTGATCCAGACCATCGGCCGTGCTGCCCGCAACGTGTCCGGCGAGGTCCACATGTACGCGGACCGCATCACCGACTCCATGGCCAAGGCTATCGACGAGACCAACCGGCGCCGCGCCATCCAGGTTGCCTACAACACGGAACGGGGCATCGATCCGCAGCCGCTGCGGAAGAAGATTGCCGACATTACCGACCAACTTGCCAAGGAAGACGCCGACACCCAGGAGCTGCTCAACAACAACCGGCTGGCCAAGGGCGCCAAACGTAGCAAGTCTGCGGCCAAGGGCGCGGCACAAGTCCGCAAGGACGGCCTCGCCGCGGCACCGGCCGAAGACCTCGTGGGCCTCATCGAACAGCTGACCGAACAGATGCACGGCGCTGCCACCGAACTCCAGTTCGAGCTGGCCGCGCGGATCCGGGACGAGGTCAGTGACCTTAAGAAGGAACTCCGCCAGATGCAGGCGGCCGGCCACGCCTAGTCCACCCCCGGGCGTCGAAGGGACGTGGCAGTCGGGGCATGTTTCCGCATGTCGGGACGCTGCTGTACAGTTAACGTCACGTAGGGGAGTATCCCGAGCGCTACGATCGTCAACACGCCAGGCACAGTTGCCTGGCCGGGCGTAGCGGGCCGCCATTTCAGCACCAAGTGCACAGGCTGGCCGGAGAGACTTACACCATTTCTCTGTACCCTGCGAAAGGCTAACCTGTGCCCGAATTACCCGTGTGGTTCGAGGTCGGCTCACTTGTCGTCCTTGGCCTGATCCTCCTCATTGACCTTCTGCTGGTCGTCCGGCGCCCCCACGAGCCTTCCATGAAGGAAGCCGGCCTGTGGGTTGCGTTCTACGTCTCCCTGGCCCTGCTGTTCGCCGGGGCCATGTTCTTCTTTACCGGCGCCGAATTCGGCGGCCAGTTTGTGGCCGGCTGGGTCACTGAATACAGCCTCAGCATCGACAACCTGTTTGTCTTCATCATCATCATGGCCCGCTTCTCCGTGCCTCGTAAGTACCAGCAGGAAGTCCTGATGGTGGGCATCATCATCGCCCTGATCCTGCGCGGCATCTTCATCCTCCTCGGCGCCATCGTGATCGAGCAGTTCAGCTGGGTGTTCTACATCTTTGGCGCGTTCCTGCTCTGGACCGCCTGGAAGCAGGCCCAGGACGAAGGCGAGGACGAAGAGGACAAGGAAAACCCGCTCATCGCCCGGATCCGCAAGGTCATCCCCATGTCGGAGAAGTTCGACGGCGGCAAGCTGCGCACCACGGTGGACGGCAAGAAGGTCTTCACCCCCATGCTGATCGTGTTCATCACCATCGGCCTGACCGACCTCCTCTTCGCAGTGGACTCGATTCCCGCGATCTTCGGCCTGACGCAGAGCCCGTTCATCGTCTTCACCGCCAACCTGTTCGCCCTGATGGGCCTGCGCCAGCTCTACTTCCTGCTGGGTGGCCTGATGAACCGCCTGATCTACCTGAAGCACGCGCTGTCCTTCATCCTGGCGTTCATCGGCGTGAAGCTGGTGCTCCACGCCATGCACGTGAACGAACTGCCGTTCATCAATGGCGGCAACCACATCGAGTGGGCCCCGGAGATTCCGACATTCGTCTCCCTGGCCGTCATCGTGGGCACCATCATCGTTGCCGTGATTGCCAGCCTCCTGAGCTCCAAGGCAAAGACAGCCCACCTGGACCCCCGACTCGAGGAAGACGCCAAGAAGAGCCTCAGCGACGCCGAGTAGGCTGTCTCCGCGTTCCGTTGACGCACACTGCATTTCCACTGATCCCGGCCGCACGGCGGCCGGGATCAGTGGCTTAATCTGCCCCCTGTAGGACCTGGCCGCCCAGGACTATGCTCGGACCATGGCCCGCACACTGATCACGGAAAGAGGAGTGCGCCAGGTGCAACGGCGCACCGTGGTGCTGCTGAGCGCGGCCCAGGTTTTCGGTGGCATCGGCACCGGAGCCACGGTTTCCATTGGGTCCATCCTGGCCGTGGAACAGTCAGGTTCCAGCGTGTGGGCGGGTGCCGTGGCCACGGTTATGACATTGGGGGCCGCGCTGACAGCACTGCCCCTTGCTTCGCTGGCGGACCGGCGGGGCCGTCGGGCCGGGCAGGTCACGGGGCTTTCCGCCGCCCTCGCCGGCACAGTTCTGATAGTGATGTCGGTGGTGTCCGGCTTGTTCGTCCTGCTGGTGCTGGGGGCGGTGGGCATCGGGGTGGGTACCGCGGCCAGCCTGCAGGCACGCTTCGCCGCCGTCGACCTTGCGGATGCTGAACACCGCGGCAGGGCGCTTTCCGCCGTGGTGTGGGCTGTGACGGTCGGCGCCGTGGCCGGACCCAACCTGATCCAGCCCGGCACCGTTGTGGGCCTGGCCCTCGGCCTGCCGCCCGTCGCCGGACCGTTCGTGATCTCCGCAGCCGGACTCCTGCTGGCCATTGTGCTGCTTTTCGCTGGCCTCAGGCCGGACCCGCTCCTGCTCGCGCGGGAAATCGCCGCCCAGGATCTTGCCGCCCGGGATCTTGCCACTCAGGAACCCGCCGCACTGGATCTCGACGCCCAGCCAGCTGGCGGGAAGATGCAGGGCACGCCACCACGTACGGCAAATCAGCAAAGCGCCACCGCGCGCAACGCAGTCGGGGGATCGCTCGTCCGCGGGCTGCGGGCAATCCGCCAGTCCAGGGCTTCCTGGCTGGCGCTTGCCGCCGTCGTCGGAGCGCACGCCGTGATGGTGGGCGTGATGTCCATGACCCCGCTGCATTTGCAGGAACTCGTGGCCGGGCCTGGTGCCTCCCATGCCGGCCACGCCGCCTCCGGCGATGTCCTGGTGATCATCGGCTTCACCGTCTCCCTGCATATCGCAGGCATGTTCGCGTTGTCGCCGGTCATGGGCTGGCTGACGGACAAGGCAGGCAGGACTGAGACCATCATGATCGGCTTCGCCACGCTGATCGCTGCCGTCGCCGTCGCCGGATTTGGCCAGACGTCCACCGTCGCGGTGGCCGTGGGACTTGTGCTGCTGGGCATGGGCTGGTCTGCGGCCACCATTTCCGGGTCCACGCTGCTGGCGGAGAGCGTCCCCCAGGAGTCCCGCGTGCTGGTCCAGGGTGTGTCGGACATGCTGATGGGCGCCGCAGGTGCGGTGGGCGGGGCCACTTCCGGACTGATCCTCAGCTGGGCCGGCTACCTGGGGCTCAACATGGCAGGCGGACTGGTGGGGGCTGCTGTCCTGACCGCCGCCGTCGTTGCCCTGGTGGCGCGCCGCCGCAGCCCGGCGGCCGGCTCAGCTGCCGGCTGAGCCGGCAACCGAGCGCACCATACCCAGCAGCCGCCCGAAAATAGCCTCGCCGTCGTCCGCTATGCCGTCATGGTGGAAGTCGGCCGTCTCCCATACCCGGAGTCCGCGCACAGCAGCCGCCGTCTCCAGTGACAGGCTGCGGTCCACGTAAATGTCGTCCTGGTAAACCGCGGCGGCGACCGGCACGCTGTTCGCGGCCAACTGTGTGGGGTCATACAGCGGCTTCCAGTCCGTTTTGGCGGCCAGCAGATGGGCCACCTGCCGCAGCGGCACCAAGGCGGGATCCTGTTCGAAATACCACGGGTACACCATCTCGCCGGTCAGCAGCAGCGCCTCCGCATCCGGGCGGAATGCCGGATTTTCCTGCAGCACACGCCAGGCAGCCCAGTCCGTCGCTTGTCCCTGCCCGTAGATGGACTCGTGCAGCAGAGCATAGAGCGGGTTCGCCAGGCGGGACACGATGCCCTGGACCTGCTCCAGGAAGGCATCGGAGAGCCTGTTCCCGTGTGGTGGCTCGGTGAAGGCGTCTTCCAGCAGGTAGTGCAGGCCGTCCACCCGCGTGTTTCCGCCCAGGAAGGAGCCCACCATCTGGAACCGTTCAACCGTGAGCCGGCCGCCGTCGGGAAGGAACTCCTCGGTCTGCCGAAGGTGCGATGCGATCGCATTCACTGTCCGGCGGTCCTCCGGATACCAGCTGAAGTACTCGGTGTTGCGGGCGGCAACGCGCGCGAACGTGGCGCGGTAGACGTCGTCGGCATGGCCGGCTAGCGGCGCAAGTCCGCCCGTGATGAGAGCCTCCTTCAGCCCGTCCGGGGCAAAGGACAGGTACGTCAGTGCGCAGAATCCGCCGTAGCTTTGGCCGTAGATGCTCCAGGGGCCGGAGCCGAGCGCCGCCCGGATGAGCTCCGCGTCGGCCACGATGGAATCCGCACGGAAATGCTCAAGGTACGCAGCCTGTGCCTCTGCCGTTCCACGCGCCGGCAGCGTGTTCCGGTCGATGGGGGTCGAAAGCCCGGTGCCGCGCTGGTCCAGCATCAGGATCCGGAAGTCCCGGGCCGCCGCCTTGCTCCAGCCGCTCAGCGAAGCCAGCCGGTTGCCGCGGCCGCCCGGCCCGCCCTGGAGGAACACCAGCCAGGGAAGCTCCTCGGCTTCAGCCTGAGTGTGGGCCGACGAGACGTACTCTCGGGCGAACACGGTGATGGTCTCGGCGGCGGCGTCACTGCCGGGCGCGAAGTGGTCCAAAGGAACGGTGAAGTAGTGCTCGGCGGTGCGCATGCCCCGGAATTCGTGCCGGGCCTTCACAAAATGCGGGACAGGGGTCCGCGTTTGCATGGTTTGAGTGGAAGCGTCCCGCTCAACCACGGATGGACGCTGCCGTTCTGGTGCCAAAGCTCTCCAGCGCGTCGCCGGTCAGCCGGAACGTGGACCAGCCGTCCAGGGGGCGGGCGCCGAGGCTGCGGTAGAAGTTGATGGACGGTTCGTTCCAGTCCAGGACGCTCCACTCAACCCGGGCGTAACCGTTCTCGACGGCGGTGGCGGCCAGGTGCTGCAGGAGCGCCTTGCCGTGGCCCTCGCCGCGGGCGTGCGGGCTGACGTAGAGGTCTTCCAGGTAGATGCCGTGGACGCCTTCCCAGGTGGAGTAGTTCAGGAACCAGAGCGCGAAACCCCGGACCGCGCCTGCGCTGTTCTCAGCCAATGTGGCAAACACGCGCGGGTTCTCGCCGAACAGGACATCAGCCAGCATTTCCGGTGTGTTGCGGACCGCGTCCGGTTCCTTCTCGTAAATGGCCAGTTCGTGGATCATCTCCAGAATGGCGGGGACGTCTTGCCGGGTGGCGGGGCGGATTACACTCATGGTCCGAGTTTACTGGCGGGGCCGTGATCCCTACTGCCAGGCTCCCTATTGCCAGCGAAGCTGCGATGTTCCGTAGCGGACGGGTCCCTTGCTGTACTCCAGCGGCACGCCGTCCGCCATGATGGGCGGCCCAACATATCGCAGGCGGCCGTAGGGGCTGTCCATCACGCGGAGTTCCGGGTCAGGCAGGGAACCGCCGTGACTGGCCACTGCGGGCAGTCGGTACAATTCTTCAGCGGTGCGGGCCAGGGAAAGCCGGGCAGCGCCGCCACGTCCGCTTCGGAGCCGTTCGGCCAGCAAGGCAATTGCTGCCGCCGCCAGGCCATAACCGGTGGCATGATCCAGTGCCTGCACTGGAAGCGCCCCCGGCTGCCACCCGTCATCAGTCGTGCGGCCATACCGTTCGGCGATGCCGCAAGCGGCCTGTACCAGGCTGTCAAAACCGCGCCGTCCGTTCCAAGGGCCGCCGCTGCCCCAGGCGCTGAGGGTGACGATCACGAGTTCCGGCCGGGCAAGCAACAGCGCTTCGGGCGCCAGCCCAAAAGGGTCCAGCCCGCCGTCGCGGTAACCCGTGACCACCACGTCTGCAGACTCAATGAGAAGCCTGACCGTTTCCATGGCGGCAGGATCCCGGAGGTCCGCCTCGGCGCTGCGCTTGTCAAAGCCCGAGTCAATGAACACATCGCTCAACTCCGGAAGCTGGGGCGGGTCGATGCGCAGAACGTCCGCGCCCAGGGCGCCCAGGAGGCGTGTGGCAGTGGGCCCCGCAATGACGCGCGTCAGGTCCAGCACCTTTAGCCCGGCCAAGGGGTGGCGCGGAACTGCCGATGGAACCCACCGGGAGAGCTGCGGACTTTCACTGGCTGACGGTGGCGGACTGGAGATTCTGATCCATGGACCGGAGCTGGCCGTCGCATACATGGGGGTCGCGATCCAATCGTCCCGTGTGCGCACGGCAGCAGCGACGCCGTTGTTTGCCGTGATGGCTTCCTCGGCTGTCAGCGACGTCATACCTAGCAGGGCGTGTTCCACGTCCTGTGGTGTGCTCACGGTGAGGGCCGACGTCAGCCGGGCTGCGTGGTGGGGGTAATTGGCGTGGAGGCGGATCCAGCCGTCCGACGTGCGCCGAAAGCCGGACATCGGAGCGAACCCTTCGGGTTTGACGCCCGCGACCCGCAGATGTCCCAGCGAATCGAAGGCCGCCGCGGTGGCTCCGGATGCCAGGGAATACCGGCCCGGAACGCCAACAAGCGCGTTCAGCGACGTCGCTGCTGCCTGGACCGCCCCCAAAGCCAGTCCCTCGACGTCCAGCGGGCCCTTCCACCACTGCCGTGGACCGTTGGAAGGTGCCACGGGCTGGGCCTCCAGGGCTTCCACAACCCGAAGGCTGCCGGTCAGGTCGGGGACGGAGTCCATTCGGTCAGAGCCTAGAGCCGGTTGACGTCGGTGACACGGACCACTGCCGTACCGGTTTCATCCGAGGCCGCCAGGTCCACTTCCGCGGAGATGCCCCAGTCATGGTTGCTCGCCGGATCGTCGAAAATCTGCCGGACCTTCCAAAGCCCTGGCTCTTCGGTGATCATGAGCAGTCCGGGACCGCGGGCATCCGGGCCGGTGCCAATGTCGTTGTGTTCGTCGAAGTAGTCGTCCAGGACGTCTTCCCAGCGGTTGGCATCCCAGCCCGCGCCGCCGTCGAGCTCGCCCAGGGCTGCGGCGTTTTCGTCCGCGAACAGTTCCACGCGGCGGAACATCTCGTTGCGGACCATCACGCGGAAGGCGCGGATGTTGGACGTCAGCGACGGCGGCGGGGGAGGGGGAGCGTCGTGCGGGGTGGGCATCGCGCCGGACGTCAGCTCCTCCCATTCGTCCAGGAGGCTGGAGTCCACCTGCCGCACCAGCTCGCCAAGCCAGGCGATGAGGTCTTCAAGGTCCTCCCGGAGCATGTCCTGCGGCACGGTCTGGCGCAGCGCCTTGAAGCAGTCGGCGAGGTAGCGCAGCACAATGCCCTCGGAGCGGGCCAGCCCGTAGAACTGGACGAATTCGCCGAAGTTCATTGCCCGCTCGTACATGTCGCGGACCACGGACTTGGGCGCCAGTTCAAAGTCGCCCACCCATGGCGCGGCCTTGCGGTAGACCTCGAAGGCTTCGCCCAGGAGTTCGGCGAGCGGCTGCGGGTAGGTGACTTCCTCCAGCATGGCCATGCGCTGGTCGTACTCGATGCCGTCAGCCTTCATCGCGGCAATCGCTTCCCCGCGGGCCTTCTTCTGCTGCGCGGAGAGGATCTGGCGGGGCTTTTCGAGGGTCGCCTCGATCACGGACACCACGTCCAGGGCGTACGACGGCGAATCCGGGTCAAGGAGCTCCAGCGCCGCCAGCGCAAACGGCGAGAGTGGCTGGTTCAGGGCAAAGTTGGCCTGCAGATGGACGGTGAGCCGTACTGTCCTGCCGTCATGGCCCTGCTCTTCTGCCGGGATGCGCTCCACCACCTCAGCGGCGAGGAGCTCACGATAGATTCCCAGGGCTTTTTTCATCAGCCGCAGCTGTGAGGACCGCGTCTCGTGGTTTTCGGTCAGCAGCTGGCGGGCCGCTGTGAACGGGTCGCCGGGCCGTTCCATCAGGTTCATCAGCATCGAATGCGTCACGCTGAAGCTGGACGTCAAAGGATCGGGCACGGATTCCACGAGGCGCTTGAAGGTGGGTTCCCCCCAGGAGACGAAGCCCTCCGGCGGCTTCTTTTTGACCACCTGGCGGAGCTTCTTCTGGTCGTCACCAAACTTGGCGGTGGCCTTGGCCATCGCCTTCACGTTTTCGATGACGTGCTCGGGTGCCTGGACCACCACTGTCCCCGCGGTGTCATACCCGGCGCGGCCGGCCCTTCCGGCAATCTGGTGGAACTCCCGGGAGTTAAGCGGGCGGGTGCGGACGCCGTCGTACTTGCTCAGTGCGGTGAGCAACACGGTGCGGATGGGCACGTTGATCCCCACGCCCAGTGTGTCCGTACCGCAGATCACCTTGAGCAGGCCCGCCTGGGCGAGCTGCTCCACGAGCCTGCGGTACTTCGGCAGCATGCCGGCGTGATGGACCCCGATACCGTGCCGGACCAGCCGGTTGAGCGTCTTGCCGAAGCCTGCGGCGAAACGGAAATTCGCGATCAGCTCCGCGATCTTGTCCTTCTCCTCGCGGGTGCACACGTTGATGCTCATCAGTGTCTGGGCCCGGTCAATGGCCTCGATCTGGCTGAAGTGCACCACATAGGCGGGCACCTGACGGGTGGAGAGGAGTTCCTCGAGTGTTTCGTGGACCGGCGTCTGGTGGTAGTAGTAATGCAGCGGAATGGGGCGCTCGGCTGAACTGACGGTGGTGGTGGGGCGGCCCGTAAGTTCGGTGATGCCGGCCTCGAACCGGCTGACATCGCCCAGGGTGGCGGACATCAGAAGGAACTGGGCCTGGGGGAGCTCCAGCAGCGGGACCTGCCAGGCCCACCCACGCTGGGGGTCGGAGTAGAAATGGAATTCGTCCATGATGACCGCACCGAGCTCGGCGTCGGCCCCTTCGCGGAGGGCGATGTTCGCGAGGATTTCTGCCGTGCAGCAGATGATCGGTGCGTTCTGGTTGACGCCGGAGTCACCCGTGATCATGCCGACGTTTTCTGCACCGAAAATGTCGCACAGGGCAAAGAACTTCTCCGAGACCAGCGCTTTAATGGGGGCGGTGTAGTAACTGCGCTGGCCCCGCGCCATGGCCTGGAAGTGCGCCGCGATGGCCACCAGCGATTTGCCGGAGCCCGTCGGGGTGGCGAGGATGACGTTGGCTCCGGTGGCGAGCTCCATGATGGCCTCGTCCTGGGCAGCGTAAAGTTCCAGGCCCCGGCTTTCGGTCCACTCAAGGAATTGCGTGTACAGGGCGTCCGGGCCGATGCCTGCGCCGGAGGGGTCTGAGGCGGACAGGACAGGCAGCTGGTCAACGAGTTTCATTGATTTCCAGCTTAGTGCCCAGCCGGTGCCGGATATCCGGGCGGGCCCGGGTTAGGCTCGCGGTACTGCCAGACAGCACCCGGCGATGGAGGTAACTGTGAAGTGGGACCCCGTAAAGTACGTCCAGTTCGGCGATTACCGGGACCGGCCGTTTTTCGACCTGACGGGGCGGATCCAGGCCGACCGGCCACAGCACGTTGTGGACCTGGGATGTGGTCCGGGAAACCTCACGGCCACCCTCGCCCGGAGATGGCCGGAAGCGCAAGTGGTGGGGCTGGATTCGTCCAGGCAGATGCTGGACAAGGCCGCCGCGCACGCAGCCAGGCATGCGGGCCTCAGCTTCGGGCTGGCGGATATCGCAGCCTGGACGCCCCCGGCTGAAACGGACGTGGTGGTCACCAATGCCGCGCTTCAGTGGGTGCCTGGGCATCAGGAAATGCTGGCGGGCTGGCTGGCGGCGCTCAAGCCCGGTGCCTGGTTCGCCATGCAAGTGCCGGGGAACTTCAATGCCCCGTCCCATGCCCTGATGCGGGAACTCGCAGGTTCGGCACGCTGGGCGCCCCAGCTCGCCGGCGTACTTCGCGGTGGAGAGTCCGTGGGGGAGCCCGCAGACTACCTCAGCCTCATGCTGGACGCGGGCTGCACGGCAGACGCCTGGGAAACCACATACCAGCAGGTCCTCACTGGAACGGATCCGGTGCTGGACTGGGTGCGCGGCACGGCGTTGCGCCCGGTCGTGGCGGCACTTTCGGCCGAGGACGGGCACGCCTTTGAAGCGGAGTATGCTGCAGCCCTGCTGTCCGCATACCCGGCAACGGCACATGGCACGGTGTTTCCGTTCCGGCGGATCTTTGCCGTGGCGCAAAAGCGGCCAGGCGCATAAACTCCATTCGTTTGAGGTTCTCTGGTCGGTAATGCCTTATGACTGAGTCGAGAATGTGATGCTGGTTACAATGACGACAACGGCTTCTGGGGATGGCAAATGGCCGGACCCTCATCGGCCTCCCAAATCCGTCCTGGAGGTGCGATGCTTTTCGGCTTGATGACCCGGCTGCTGGCTGGCCACAAAGGCGCCGTGACCGCGATCGTTGCTCTCCAGCTTGTCCAGACCGCAGGCAACCTCCTGCTGCCCACCATCAACGCTGCCATCATCGACGACGGCATCGTTGCGGGGAACACGCCGGAAATCTTCCGTTTGGGCACTGTCATGGTCCTGATAGCTGCGGTCCAGGCGTCGGCGGCCATCGCCGCGGGCTACTTCGGGGCAGTGGTGGCCATGAAGCTCGGGCACCAGCTGCGCGGCGAGGTCTTCACCAGGATCCAGTCGCTTTCTTCCCAGGAAATGGCAGCCTTCGGCACGCAAAGTCTTGTTACCAGGGCCACCAACGACACCCAGCAGATCCAGTCGTTCGCCGTCCTGGTCTTCACCATGCTTGTGGCGGCCCCCGTGATGGCCGCCGGGGGCGTCTTACTGGCGTGGCAGCAGGACATGGTGCTTTCAAGCGTCGTGATGGTCATCATGCCAATACTTCTGCTCATCATGTATCTCATCGTCCGGCGCCTCGTTCCCCTGTACCGGCAGGGGCAGGAGCTCCTGGACCGAACGGGGGAGCTCTTTCGTGAACAGATCATCGGCGCGAATGTGATCCGCGCCTTCGTCAGGCAGGGACACGAAACGCGCCGGTTTGCGAAGACCAACAGCAGCCTCACGGGAAACAACCTTCAGTCGTCGCTGCTCGTGGCCGGCATGCTGCCACTGATCATGATTGTGGTCAACCTGTCGTCGGTGGCCGTGGTGTGGTTCGGTGGTCACCGGGTTTACGACGGCGGGATGAAGATTGGTGCCCTCACGGCCTTTATCGCGTACATCCTGCAGATTCTCCTGGCAATCATGATGGCCATGTACGTGTTCATGACGGCGCCGCGGGCCGTTGCCTGCGCAGAACGGCTGGGAGCCGTGCTCGACGCAAGACCGTCAGTCCAGGACCACAAGGCGCCGACCCAAGAGACCCGCCATGGGAGCTCCCTGGAGGGCGGCAGCGTCACTTTCAGGAACGTCAGCTTCTCCTACCCCGGCGCCGAAAATCCGGTACTGGAAGACATCAGCTTCACGGCCCGGCCAGGAACCACTGTTGCCATCGTCGGCTCAACAGGGAGCGGCAAGTCGACACTCCTGAGCCTGGTGCCCCGGTTCCTGGACGCCACGGCCGGAACCATCAGCATCGGCGGCCGGAACATCTGCTCGATGTCCCTGGACGTCCTCCGCCGGACCATGGCGGTGGTGCCGCAAATGTCGCACCTTTTCTCCGGAACCATCGCCGACAACCTGCGCGTCGCAGCTCCGGAGGCAACCGAGGGCCAGCTTTGGGAAGCCATGGAGACAGCTCAGGCCGCCGGCTTCGTCCGTGCGCTGCCACGGGGGATGGACACGGAGGTCGGGCCAGGCGGAACGAATCTCTCCGGCGGCCAGCGGCAGCGTATCTGCATAGCGCGGGCCCTCCTGCGGAGGGTCCCCGTCTATCTCTTTGACGACAGCTTTTCTGCGCTGGACTTCGCCACCGAGGCCCGGGTCCGGGATGCCCTGGAGATTGCCCTTGAGGGTGCAGTGGTCATTGTCGTGGCGGAACGGATCTCCACCGCTGCCGGAGCCGGCCAGATCCTGGTGCTCGACGACGGCCGGCTGGCTGCCCAGGGAACACACCTGCAACTGCTGGAGACGTCTGCCACCTACCGGGAAATCGCCGAGTCCCAACTGGCGCTGGACGACGCGCCATGACCGCTTCGCCCGGCGCCGGGGCGTCCGAAGGGTTCTGGCCCACAGCGCGCCGGGTCCTCGCGTTGCTGCGCCCGTCCAGGGGGCGGATGCTGGGTGCAGTTGCGGCCACCTGCGCTTTTGTTGCCCTCAACGTCGCGGCGCCGAACTACCTCGGTGATGCCACCGATGTGGTGGTGGATGGGGTCTACAGCGGAGCGCTCGACGGGCAGCGCCTGGGACTCCTGCTGGCCGCCGTTGCCGCGATGTACATCGGCGCTTCGCTGTTCAACTGGATCCAGGGAGCGCTGACGGCCAGCGCGGTTCACGGCCTGATGTACCGCCTCCGGGCATCGGTTCAAGACAAGCTGCACCGGCTTCCTTCCACGTACTTCCAAGAGCAGTCCAGGGGTGATGTCCTGAGCCGCGTCACCAATGACATCGACAATATTTCGCAAGCGCTCAGCCAGGTCCTCACGCAGCTGATCATGTCTGTCCTGATGCTATGCGGTGCCTTGGCCATGATGCTGTGGATCTCGCCGCTCCTGGCCCTGATCGCGCTTGTTTCGGTGCCCTTGTCCACCCTTATCACCGTTATGGTGGCCCGGAAGTCCCAAGCGCATTTTGCCCGCCAGTGGACCGAAACGGGTGAGTTGAACGCGCACGTGGAGGAGTTTGTCACCGGGCACGAGGTTATTAAGGCCTTCGGGTACCAGGACCAGGCAGCGGCAGTCTTCAAGGCAAGCAACGACCGCCTGGCCCGGGCATCCGCACGGGCCCAGTATTCATCCGGCATTGTCCAGCCATTGATGGTCCTTATCGCCAATATCAACTACATCGCGGTGGCGGTGGTGGGGGCGCTCCAGGTCACCATGGGGGCCATGACCATCGGCGGGATCCAGGCGTTCATCCAGTTCAGCCGGCTTTTCACCCAGCCAGTGGGCCAGATCGGCGGCATGCTCAACGTCATCCAGTCCTGCGTGGCTTCGGCGCGCCGTGTGTTCGACCTGCTCGACGCCGCGGAGATACCTGCCGAGCCCGAAAGTGACGGTCACAAACACAGTCAGGAAGGGCGGATTGTGTTCAGTGATGTCACCTTCGGCTATGCCCGGGCTGACCCTGTGGTCCGTGGACTGTCGTTCACGGTGGAACCGGGCCGGACGGTCGCGATTGTCGGGCACACGGGCGCCGGCAAGACCACCGTTGTCAACCTGCTCATGCGGTTCTATGAGGTCGACGCCGGCACGATCACCATCGGGGGTACCGACATTGCTGACATTCCGCGGGACGTCCTGCGCAAGGGATTCGGGGTGGTGCTGCAGGATGCCTGGCTGTTTTCCGGCACCATCAGGGAGAACATCGAATACGGCCGGCCAGGAGCCACGTTTGCGGAGATCACTGCGGCAGCAGAGGCGAGCCACGTGGACCACCTCATCAGGTCGCTGCCGGCCGGCTACGACACGATGCTGGGCAACGGGGGAGAGCCGCTCAGCCAGGGCCAGCGCCAGCTGATCTCCATCGCCCGGGCGCAGTTGGCGGACCGCACTGTGCTGGTCCTGGATGAGGCCACCAGTTCAGTGGATTCCCGGACTGAGGTCCTGATCCGCCAGGCCATGCGGAGGTTGCGCCGTGGAAAAACAAGCTTTGTGATCGCCCACCGTTTGTCCACGGTCCGGGACGCTGATCTAATTCTGGTCATGGACCACGGACGCATTGCAGAGCAGGGAACCCATCGAAGCCTCCTGGCGGCCAACGGCCGCTATGCACGGCTTTACAACGCCCAGTTCGCCGGACGCTCGGGCCGGGCCGGCACGTTGGAGGCCGGACGATGACAACAACTGGTCCGTTCCCCGGGCCCTGGAAGCCCAACCAGTCCAGCACGGTGGCACTGTTTGAGCAGCTGCGCCTGCATGTGATCCGCCTCGCGGACAGCGGGGCCCTTCCGCCGGGAACCAAGCTGCCGGCGGTGCGGACCCTGGCGGGGCTGCTCGACGTCGCGCCCCACACGGCGGCCAGGGCGTATAAGGAGCTGGAGGCAGCCGGTGTCGTGGCCACGAAGGGCAGGAACGGCACCGTGGTGTGCGCGCGTGATGAGCGGGCGGACGCGCTCTCTCTGGCCGCCAACTCCTATGCGTCGGTGGCCAAGGCCCAAGGTGCCACCTTTGCGGAAGCGGTCCAGCTGCTGGCAGCAGCCTACGACGCCGACTAGCCGGACCCCGCATGGATATTCGAAGAAGTTTTCGATTAGCATTAGTGGGTGCCTAAAGCCGTAGCTGAAGAAACAGCAGTCGAATCCGTCCCCGTCGCCGTTCCCCAGGCCCCAGCCACGCCTGCCCGGCCAGACCTCTCCCGCCTTGTGGTCAAGGGGGCGCGCGAGCATAACCTGCGCAACGTGGACCTGGATCTGCCCCGTGATGCCATGATCGTTTTCACCGGGCTGTCCGGTTCCGGGAAGTCGTCGCTGGCGTTCGACACAATCTTCGCCGAGGGCCAGCGGCGCTACGTTGAGTCCCTGTCGGCCTATGCCCGCCAGTTCCTCGGCCAGGTGGACAAGCCGGACGTCGATTTCATCGAGGGGCTCTCGCCGGCGGTATCGATTGACCAGAAGTCCACCAGCAAGAACCCCCGGTCCACGGTTGGCACCATCACCGAAATTTATGACTACATGCGATTGCTGTGGGCACGCGTGGGACGGCCGCATTGCCCGGTCTGTGGCGAGGTTGTGGCCCGGCAGACTCCGCAGCAGATCGTGGACCAGCTGCTAGAGCTTGACGAAGGCACACGCTTCCAGGTCCTGGCGCCTGTGGTGCGGGGGCGCAAGGGCGAGTTCGTGGACCTCTTCAAGGAGCTGACCGCCAAGGGCTATTCGCGTGCCCGGGTGGACGGTGAGCTGATCCAGCTGAGCGAGCCGCCCAAACTCGGCAAGCAGTTCAAGCACACGATTGAGGTGGTGGTGGACCGCCTGGTGGCTAAGGAAGGCATCAGCCAGCGCCTCACGGACTCCGTTGAAACGGCGCTTGGCCTGGCCGAAGGCCGGGTGCTGGCCGAGTTCGTCGATCTGGACGCAGACGCGCCGGGACGGCTGCGGGCATTTTCCGAGAACCTCGCCTGCCCGAACGAACATCCCCTGGCCATCGATGAAATCGAGCCGCGGTCCTTCTCCTTCAACAACCCTTTCGGCGCCTGTTCCGCGTGCAGCGGTATCGGTACACGGCTCGAGGTTGACGAAGAACTGATCATTCCGAATCCTGAGCTGTCGTTGTCCGAGGGCGCCATCGCGCCATGGTCACTTGGCACCGCAACAACCGAGTATTGGAACCGCCTGCTCGAAGGGCTGTCCAAGGAGCTTGGCTTCTCCATGGACACACCCTGGGAGAAGCTGGGCAACGACGTCCGCCAGACCGTCCTGCACGGCAAGGACCACAAGGTGGTTGTGCAGTACAAGAACCGCTTCGGACGGGAACGCAAATACAGCACCGGCTTCGAAGGTGCCATCCAGTACGTCCACCGCAAGCACGGTGAGACGGACTCCGAGTGGGCGCGCGACCGCTACGAAGAGTACATGCGGCAGATCGCTTGCCCCGCGTGCAATGGCGCCCGGCTCAACCCCGCCTCGCTGTCCGTCCTGATCAACGGCAAGTCCATCGCCGACGTCGCGGCCATGCCCATGCGCGTGTGCGCGGACTTCCTGAACAACCTGGTCCTCACCGGCCGCGAGGCCCAGATCGCCCACCAGGTGCTCAAGGAAATACAGGCCCGGCTGACCTTCCTGCTCGACGTCGGGCTGGAATACCTGAATCTCGAGCGCCCCTCCGCCACCTTGTCCGGCGGCGAAGCGCAGCGAATCCGGCTCGCCACCCAGATCGGTTCCGGCCTCGTGGGCGTCCTTTACGTCCTGGATGAGCCCTCCATCGGCCTCCACCAGCGCGACAACCGCCGGCTTATTGAGACCCTGACCCGGCTCCGCGACATGGGCAACACGCTTATCGTTGTGGAGCACGATGAGGACACCATCCAGGTGGCGGACTGGATCGTGGATATCGGGCCCGGCGCAGGCGAGCACGGCGGCCAGGTGGTGCACTCGGGTTCGTACCAGGATCTCCTGGCCAACACCAACTCACTGACCGGCGATTACCTGTCCGGCCGCAAGAAGATCGACATCCCCAAGAAGCGGCGCAAATACGACAAAAAGCGTGAGCTGAAGGTCGTCGGGGCGCGTGAAAACAACCTGGTCAACGTTGATGCGGTCTTCCCCTTGGGCCTGTTCACCGCCGTGACCGGCGTGAGCGGCTCCGGCAAATCCACCCTGGTCAACGAGATCCTCTACAAGGTGCTGGCCAACAAGCTCAACGGCGCAAAACAGGTGGCCGGACGCCACAAGAGCATCATGGGCCTGGAGCACCTGGACAAGGTGGTGCACGTGGACCAGAGCCCTATCGGGCGCACCCCACGCTCCAACCCGGCCACGTACACCGGCGTCTTTGACAACATCCGCAAGCTCTTCGCCGAGACCACCGAGGCCAAGGTCCGTGGCTACCTGCCAGGCCGGTTCTCCTTCAACGTCAAGGGCGGGCGCTGCGAAGCCTGCGCAGGTGACGGCACGCTGAAGATCGAAATGAACTTCCTGCCGGACGTCTACGTGCCCTGCGAGGTGTGCCACGGCGCACGGTATAACCGCGAAACCCTCGAAGTCCACTACAAGGGCAAGACCATCGCGGACGTGCTCAACATGCCCATCGAAGAAGGTGCGGAGTTCTTCGCGGCCTTCTCCCCGATCGCCCGGCACCTGAACACCCTTGTGGACGTGGGCCTCGGCTACGTACGGCTGGGACAGCCGGCAACCACCCTCTCCGGCGGCGAGGCCCAGCGTGTCAAGCTCGCCGCGGAACTGCAGAAGCGCTCCAACGGACGCAGTGTGTATGTTCTCGACGAGCCCACCACGGGCCTGCACTTCGAGGACATCCGCAAGCTCCTGATGGTCCTTCAAAGTCTGGTGGACAAGGGCAACACCGTGATCACCATCGAACACAACCTGGACGTGATCAAGAGTGCCGACTGGATCGTGGATCTTGGCCCGGACGGCGGTTCGGGCGGCGGCCAGATCGTGGCCACCGGCACGCCCGAGCAGGTATCGAAATCCACCAAGGGCCACACGGCATCCTTCCTCGCGGAAATACTCGGCTAGGCGGTTGGCCTCCGATGACGTATGCCGTGTCGGGCATGCGAGTTTCAGCCATGCTCGGTGTCGTGAGAAACTAAGCCGGTGACTCAAACAACAGTGCCCGTGATCTTTGACCTGGACGGCACTCTTGTCGATCCGGCCGGCGGAATATCCGGCGGAATCGCAGCAGCCCTTGCCGCCGCAGGTCTGCCGGTTCCTGGCCAGGACGTCCTGAACTCGATGATCGGCCCCAAACTCAGCGACGCACTCCAGAGTGTCTGCAAGGTTCCGGCCGAGATGCTTGACGAGGTCATCCGGACTTACCGGCAGTACTACCTGGCCACGGGGATAGCCCAGAGCAGGCTGTACCCCGGGATCAGGGAAGCGCTGGAGACCTTCGCGGCCGAAGGCAGGCCAGTGGCCGTCGCCACGCAGAAGCCCGAAGGGCTGGCCCAGATCGTGCTGCGCCACCACGGCATCGCCAACCTGTTCCAGTCCATCAGGGGTTCGGCAGACAACGAATCGTCAACGGACGGTCCGGTGGGGAAGGCCGACATCATCGCGGCGGCCCTGGCTGACCTCTCCACCCAGCACGCCGTTATGGTGGGTGACCGCGCCCAGGATGTGGCGGGCGCCATCGCGAACGGGCTTGACTGCATCGGTGTGGGTTGGGGTTTCGCTCCCGACGGCGAACTCGAGGAAGCCGGGGCCGTCACCGTGGTGGACACCACCGCGGGCATGGTTGCCGCCATCGGGCGCCTCGAAGCCATCCACGCTGCCGCGATGAGCGAGGTGCGCAACGATGGCGCTGTTTGAGGCGGTCCGCTGGACATTTCGCGGGCTCGTCGCGGGCACCTGCCGGCCCACCGTCGTCGGCCTTGAAAACGTCCCCAAAGAGGGGCCCTTCATTGTGGCCCCGAACCATCTTTCCTTCTTTGACAGCGTCATTGTCCAGGCACTGATGCCGCGGCCCGTGGCCTTCTTCGCCAAAGCCGAGTACTTCACCACGGGTGGCGTCAAGGGCAGAGTCATGAAGTCCTTTTTTGAGTCCGTGGGTTCCATCCCGGTGGAGCGCGGCGAGCAGGCAGCAAGCGTCCAGGCGCTCAAAACCCTCCTGGACATCCTCGAAGCGGGCAAAGGCATTGGCATCTACCCCGAGGGCACGCGCTCACGGGACGGCATCCTCTACCGCGGCCGCACCGGGGTGGGCTGGCTTGCACTGGCAACCGGAGCTCCCGTGATCCCGGTTGGACTGATCGGGACGGAGAACCTGCAGCCGGCCGGTGAGAAGGGCTTCAAGCCGCATCACTTCACCATGAAGGTAGGGGAGCCCCTGTATTTCGACAAGACCGGCCCGGACCATTCGCTGCCGGCGCGGCGGCAGGTCACGGACCGCATCATGGATGCGATCGCCGAACTCAGCGGCCAGGAACGCTCCACCAGCTACAACCAAAGTAAAAGCACGGATTAGTAGAATGAAGTAGTGGCAGATCCAGCAAGTTACAGGCCCCAAACGGGTGAAATTCCCACCAATCCCGGGGTGTACCGGTTCCGCGATCCCCACGGCCGGGTCATCTACGTCGGCAAAGCCAAAAGCCTTCGCTCCCGCCTGAACTCCTACTTCGCGAATCCGGCGGGCCTGCTGCCCAAAACCCACGCAATGGTTCACACAGCCAGCAGTGTCGAGTGGACGGTGGTGGGCAGCGAGCTGGAGTCGCTGCAGCTTGAATACACCTGGATCAAGGAATACAAGCCACGCTTCAACGTGGTCTTCCGCGACGACAAAACCTATCCGTACCTGGCCCTCACCATGAGCGAGAAGCTCCCCAGGGTCCAGGTCATGCGGGGGGACCGCCGCAAAGGCACACGGTACTTCGGCCCGTACACGGCTGGCGCGATCCGGGAAACCATGGACACCTTGCTGCGGGTTTTCCCCGTCCGCAGCTGCAGCGCCGGGGTCCTCAAACGGGCCCAGGCGAGCGGCCGGCCCTGCCTGCTGGGCTACATCGACAAATGCTCGGCCCCCTGCGTTGGCCGGGTGACTCCCGAGGAACACCGGGCCCTGGCGGAGGACTTCTGCGCGTTTATGGGCGGCGAGGCCAAACGCTTCATCACCAAGCTCGAAAAGGAGATGGCCGACGCCGTCGGCACCCTCGACTACGAGCGTGCGGCGAGGCTCCGTGATGACATCTCCGCCCTGCGGAAGGTCTTTGAGCGCAACGCCGTGGTGCTCGCCGACGCTACCGACGCCGATGTCTTCGCGCTGCACGAGGACGAGTTGGAGGCTGCCGTCCAGGTGTTCCACGTCAGGGGTGGCCGGATCCGTGGCCAGCGCGGCTGGGTAGTGGAAAAAGTGGAGGACGCCACCACCCCGGATCTCGTCGAACACCTGCTGCAGCAGGTCTACGGCGACGACGGCGACAGCCATGGCAGGCTGCCCCGCGAAGTCCTGGTGCCCGTCGAACCCAGCAACGCTGCGGAACTTACGGAATGGCTCGGCGGCCTGCGCGGAGCCAAGGTGGATGTCAGGGTGCCGCAGCGCGGCGACAAGGCCGCGCTCATGTCCACCGTCCGTGAAAATGCCGAGCACGCGCTCAAACTGCATAAGACCCGCCGTGCCGGGGACCTCACCGTGCGCTCCCAGGCACTGCAGGAGCTGCAGGAAGCCCTGGACCTGCCCGTGGCGCTCCTGCGGATCGAATGCTTCGATGTCTCCCACGTCCAGGGCACCAACGTCGTGGCGTCCATGGTGGTGGTCGAGGACGGGCTGCCCAAGAAGTCCGAATACCGGAAATTCTCCGTCACCGGGGCCGCAGCGGCAGACGACACCGCCGCCATGCACGACGTCCTGACCCGGCGCTTCCGGCATTACCTGCAGGACAAGTCGGCGCAGTCCGAGGCGTCCGCCCTGCCCGGGCACCAGGCCGCCTTGGAAGCAGCCGCTGCTGCGGTCCTGGACACCACCACGGCCGCCCCGCGGGCAAAATTCGCGTACCCGCCCAACCTGGTGGTGGTCGACGGCGGCAAGCCCCAGGTGAACGCCGCAGCCCGGGCCCTGGCGGACCTTGGCATTGAGGACGTCTACGTGGTGGGCCTGGCCAAACGCCTTGAGGAAGTCTGGCTGCCGGACAGCGACTTCCCCGTGATCCTGCCCAGGACGTCCCAGGGACTCTATCTGCTGCAGAGGATCCGTGACGAAGCCCACCGCTTCGCCATCACCTTCCACCGGCAGAAGCGCGGCAAGGCCATGACCGTCTCGGCGCTGGACGGAGTGCCGGGCCTTGGCGAGTCCAAACGCAAGGCCCTGGTCACCCACTTCGGATCCGTCAAAGGCGTGAAAGCCGCCACCGCGGCCGAGCTCACGGCGGCCAAGGGCATTGGACCATCCCTTGCCAACGCCATCGTCGCCCACTTCAGCGGCGATGACACGGCCGGCGATGCGCTTCCGGCCGTGAATATGGCCACCGGCGAAATCATTGAAACCTAGGTAGGGTAAGGAACGCAGGTTTCCGCCATTGCGGGTGCCTGCCTTCATCTGAACAGGAACGGGGCGGAACGAATGGCAGACTCTACGGCGGAATCCGGGACGGAGCAGGACGGGCTGACGCCGGTCAAGCCCCTCGAAGCGGAACTGCTGGTGGTCACCGGTATGTCAGGGGCGGGACGCAGCACCGCCGCGGACGCACTTGAGGACCATGGCTGGTATGTCGTGGAAAACCTGCCGCCGCAGATGCTCGGCACCCTGGCCGAGATTGTCTCCCACGCTCCGCAGTCCATTCCGCGGCTGGCCGTGGTGATGGATGTCCGCAGCAAAGGCCTCTTTGTCGACGTCCGTGCGGCCCTGGGGGCCCTCGCCGCCAGTGGTGTCAAGTTCCGCGTCCTTTTCCTCGACGCCAAAGACGACGTCCTGGTCCGCCGGTTCGAGCAGGGCCGCAGGCCCCATCCGCTCCAGGAAGGCGGCCGCATCCTCGACGGCATTGCAGCCGAACGGGAGGTGCTCAAGGAACTGCGCGACAGCTCCGACGTCGTACTGGATACCTCGACCTACAACGTCCACGCCCTGGCTACCGCCATCACGGAACTCTTTAGCGAGACCGGCCCGGTGGCACTGCGGCTCAACGTCATGAGCTTTGGCTTCAAGTACGGACTGCCGGTGGATTCCAACTACGTTGCTGACGTCCGGTTCATCCCGAATCCGCACTGGGTCCCGCAGTTGCGCCCGCATACGGGCCTGGACAAGGACGTCAGCGATTATGTCCTCGAGGCGGAAGGTGTAAAGAACTTCGTGGACCGCTATGTCCTGGCGCTCGAGCCCGTCCTGGACGGTTACCGGCGCGAAAACAAGCACTACGCCACCATCGCCGTCGGCTGTACCGGCGGCAAGCACCGGTCCGTGGCCGTCGCCGTCGAGCTTTCCAAGAAACTGGCACAGTATCCGCGCGTGACCGTGACCACCACGCATCGGGATCTGGGCCGCGAGTAATGGGGATGTTCACCGGGCCCCTCCCGCTCGTACCGGTTTCCAGCGGAACGGCAGCCGGCCAGCAGGACAAGGGCCCCAACGTCGTGGCGCTCGGCGGCGGGCACGGACTGTCCGCTTCGCTCTCGGCGCTGCGGCTGCTCACCTCCGAGCTGACCGCCATTGTCACTGTGGCGGACGACGGCGGGTCTTCAGGGCGTCTGCGCGACGAGTACGGCGTCCTGCCGCCCGGAGACCTGCGCATGGCGCTCTCCGCCTTGTGCGATGACACGGACTGGGGACGCACCTGGCGCGACGTGATGCAGCACCGTTTCAGGCCAGGCCAGGGCAGCGGCGGATCGCTGGACGAGCATGCAATGGGCAACCTGCTCATCGTCACCCTTTGGGAGCTGCTGGACGACACCGTGGCCGGCCTGAAGTGGGCCGGCGCCCTGCTCGGTGCCCGTGGACAGGTCCTGCCCATGTCCACCGTTCCGCTGACCATTGAAGGTGACATCCGCGTCACTGCACCTGACGGCACGTTCGCGCTCCAGACAGTCCGCGGGCAGGCGCGGTGCGCCGTTGCCGGCTCGCTGGAGCACGTCCGCCTCCTGCCCGAACAGGCGCCGGCCTGCGTTGAAGCCCTGACAGCCATCGAACTGGCTGACTGGGTAATCCTGGGGCCGGGGTCCTGGTACACGTCCGTGCTGCCGCACCTGCTGCTCCCGGAAATGCGTGACGCCCTGAGTGCCACAGCCGCAAAACGCTGCCTCACCATGAACCTGGCCACGGACACCAAGGAGACCACGGGCATGTCGGCGGCGGACCACCTGTACGCACTGCGCCGGTATGCGCCGGACTTCAGCGTCGACGTTGTCTTGGCGGATCCCGCGTCGGTGCCGGACCGGCAGGAGTTCGAGAAAGCCGCCGGGATGATCGGCGCCGAGGTTGTCTTGGGTAAAGTGGGGGCGTCGGGCCGCCGACCCGTCCATGACCCCCTGCGTCTGGCAGCGGCGTACCACGACATTTTCGGGAACAGTTAGGAAGGTGCCATGGCACTGACATCATCGGTCAAGGAAGAACTGTCCCGTCTGGACATCAAGAAATCTTCAGTCCGCAAGGCAGAGGTCTCGGCAATGCTGCGCTTCGCCGGCGGCCTGCACATCATCTCGGGCAGGATCGTGATCGAAGCCGAGGTTGACCTCGCATCGACGGCGCGCAGGCTCCGGGCGGCCATTGCTGAGGTTTACGGGCACCAGAGCGAGATCATCGTCGTCTCCGGCGGCGGACTGCGCCGCGGCAGCCGGTACGTGGTGCGGGTAGTCCGCGACGGCGAGTCCCTGGCCCGGCAGACAGGCCTCCTGGACGGCCGCGGCCGGCCGGTGCGGGGGCTTCCCTCGGCCGTCGTTAACGGCTCGGCCGCCGACGCCGAGGCCGTGTGGCGTGGAGCTTTCCTGGCCCACGGGTCCCTCACGGAACCGGGCCGTTCGTCATCGCTTGAGGTCACCTGCCCGGGTCCCGAGTCGGCGCTTGCCCTCGTTGGTGCCGCCCGCCGTCTTGGCATCCAGGCCAAAGCCCGCGAAGTCAGGGGAGTGGACCGTGTGGTGATCCGCGACGGCGACACCATCGCCGCCCTGCTCATCCGCATGGGCGCCCACGACGCCCTGATGGTCTGGGAAGAACGCAGGATGCGCAAGGAAGTCAGGGCCACGGCCAACCGGCTGGCCAACTTTGACGACGCCAACCTGCGGCGCTCCGCCCAGGCGGCCGTGGCCGCCGGAGCCAGGGTTGACCGGGCACTGGAGATCCTGGGTGACGACGTCCCGGACCACCTCAAATACGCCGGCGAACTCCGGGTGGCCCACAAACAGGCGAGCCTGGACGAGCTGGGGCGCCTGGCAGATCCGGTAATGACCAAGGACGCCATCGCCGGCCGCATCCGCCGGCTCCTGGCCATGGCGGATAAGCGGGCCATCGATTTGGGGATCCCTGGCACTGATGCCAATGTGACGCCTGAGATGCTGGACGAGTAGCGGCGCCCCTAGAATCAGAGCGTTCACCCTGATCTTCCGGATGCCAGTCATCCGGATGCACAATCCGAGAGTTACAACCCGGACAGACCGTCCACGACATTGGAGGATTTTGTGACCGAGTACGTACTGCCAGAACTCAGCTACGACTACGCGGCGCTTGAGCCGCACATTTCGGCGCGCATCATGGAGCTGCACCACAGCAAGCACCACGCTGCCTACGTTGCAGGTGCCAACAACGCCCTTGCCCAGCTGGCAGAGGCGCGCGACAAGGGCGATTTCGCCAACATCAACCGCCTTTCGAAGGACCTCGCGTTCCACACCGGCGGCCACATCAACCACTCGGTGTTCTGGAACAACCTGTCACCGGACGGCGGCGACAAGCCTGAGGGCGAGCTGGCGGCTGCCATCGATGACGCCTTCGGTTCCTTCGACGCCTTCCGCGCACAGTTCTCCGCGGCTGCCCTTGGCCTGCAGGGATCGGGCTGGGGTTTCCTGGCCTACGAGCCGATCGGTGGCAACCTGGTCATCGAGCAGCTCTACGACCAGCAGGGCAACGTGGCTCTCGGCACCACGCCGCTGCTGATGCTGGACATGTGGGAGCACGCCTTCTACCTGGACTACGTCAACGTCAAGGCTGACTATGTCAAGGCCTTCTGGAACATTGTCAACTGGGCCGATGTCGCCAAGCGCTTCGCTGCTGCACGCACCAACGCCACGGGCCTCATCACCCTGCCGTAGTGACCCGCAGTACATGAGCGTGTAACAAACTTCACATTTCGGCGTGATTCCGGCCGGAATGTGGAAGGTCCGCCCCCGCACTTGCGGGGGCGGACCTACTTAAACGTAAGATGGATCACGGAAGGCGGTCTGCCTTCAGCAATGTGGCTGGTCGCCCTCCGATCTGTTAATCATCTCTGCCCAATGGCGTGCGGGATCTGTTAGTTGGCTTCAATGCCCGCTCAACTAGTTTGTGCTTAATCAAGCACCAAGGAGACTGAACAAGTGACGACCCGTATTGGTATCAACGGCTTCGGCCGCATCGGCCGCAACTACTTCCGCGCAGCCCTCGCACAGGGCGCGGACCTGGAGATCGTTGCCGTCAACGACCTCACCAGCCCTGAGGCACTGGCCCACCTGCTTAAGTACGACTCCGTCGGCGGCCGCCTGAAGGAAACCGTTGAGGTCAAGGACGGCAACATCGTTGTCGACGGCAACGTCATCAAGGTTCTCGCCGAACGCGATCCCGCCAACTTGCCCTGGGGCGAGCTGGGCGTCGACATCGTCATCGAGTCCACCGGCTTCTTCACCAAGGCCGCTGCCGCGCAGAAGCACATCGACGCAGGCGCCAAGAAGGTCCTGATCTCCGCACCTGCCTCCGACGAGGACATCACCATCGTGATGGGCGTCAACGAGGGCCTGTACGACAACGCGGCGCACAACATCATTTCCAACGCGTCCTGCACCACCAACTGCCTGGGCCCGCTGGCCAAGGTCCTCAACGACACCTTCGGCATCGAGCGTGGCCTGATGACCACCATCCACGCCTACACGGCTGACCAGAACCTGCAGGACGGCCCGCACAACGACCTCCGCCGTGCCCGTGCCGCCGCCATCAACATGGTTCCCACCTCCACGGGTGCGGCCAAGGCGATCGGTCTGGTCCTGCCCGAGCTCAAGGGCAAGCTGGACGGCTTCGCCATCCGCGTGCCCGTCCCCACCGGCTCGGCCACCGACCTCACCGTCACGGTCTCCCGCGAGACTACCGTCGAGGAAGTCAACGCGGCGCTGAAGAAGGCTTCGGAGTCCGACGAGTTCCAGGGCATCCTGACCTACACGGACGCACCGATCGTGTCCTCGGACATCGTCGGGGACCCGGCGTCGTCGATCTTCGACTCCGGCCTGACCAAGGTCATCGGCAACCAGGTCAAGGTTGTTTCCTGGTATGACAACGAATGGGGCTACTCCAACCGCCTCGTGGACCTCACGGAGCTCGTCGCAGCCAAGCTGGGCTAGGGTTAGACACATGACATTCCACACCCTCAACGAACTGATCGCTGAAGGTGTCCGCGGGCGGTACATTCTTGTCAGAAGTGACCTGAATGTGCCGCTCGACGGCTCTACAGTGACTGACGACGGCCGCATCAAGGCCTCTCTGCCAGTACTGGGAAAGCTCACGGACGCCGGTGCCCGCGTGCTGGTAACAGCCCACCTCGGACGCCCCAAGGGCGCTCCGGAGGAAAAGTACTCCCTCCGGCCTGCCGTAGCGCGGCTCGCCGAACTTGCCGCCTTCAAGGTCTCGCTCGCGAAGGACACCGTGGGCAGCTCCGCTAAGGAACTCGCCTCCTTTCTTCAGGACGGCGAGGTCCTCGTCCTGGAGAACGTGCGCTTCGACGCCCGGGAGACCAGCAAGGACGACGCCGAACGCGGCGCCTTCGCGGACGAACTGGTGGCCCTGACCGGGGCCAACGGCGCCTACGTTGACGACGCCTTTGGTGCCGTGCACCGCAAGCACGCCAGTGTCTACGACGTCGCCACCCGGCTCCCGTCCTACCAGGGCGATCTTGTGCACACCGAGGTGGAGGTCCTGCGGAAGCTGACAGCTGACACGCAGCGGCCCTACGTGGTGGTGCTCGGCGGCTCCAAGGTCTCCGACAAGCTGGCGGTCATCGACAACCTCATCGGCAAGGCCGACACCATCCTGGTGGGCGGCGGCATGCTCTTCACGTTCCTGGCAGCAGAGGGCCACAGCGTGGCCGGCAGCCTCCTGGAAGAAGACCAGATCCCGGTTGTCCAGGACTACCTGAAGCGGGCTGCCGGTGCCGGCACCGAATTTATTGTGCCCACCGACGTTGTGGTGGCCGGTAAGTTCGCGTCCGACGCTGACTACGAGACTGTCCCCGCGGACGGCATCGAGGGCAGCAGCTTCGGTGCCCGGGGCATCGGCCTGGACATCGGACCGGACTCTGCAGCCGCTTTTGCGGACCGCATCAAGGGCGCCAAAACGGTGTTCTGGAACGGGCCCATGGGCGTCTTTGAATTCGAAGCATTCTCCGGCGGAACCCGCGCCGTGGCCCAGGCCCTCACCGAGGTCGACGCGTTCACCGTGGTCGGCGGCGGCGACTCCGCTGCCGCCGTGCGGACGCTCGGCTTCGCTGACGACCAGTTCGGTCACATTTCCACCGGCGGCGGCGCCAGCCTGGAATATCTCGAAGGCAAGGAACTCCCGGGACTCAGCGTCCTGGACCGTTAGGCACCTGGACTGCCAAGTCCTCCGGCCGGCAGGGTGCCCGCGGGCACCCTGCCGGCCGCACACATATCAAGTACTTTTGGAGAACACGTGACTACGTCAACGAACGGCGCTTTTGACCGCACGCCTCTCATTGCAGGCAACTGGAAGATGAACATGGACCATGTCCAGGGCATCACCCTCCTGCAAAAACTGGCCTGGACCCTGTCCGACGCCAAGCACGACTACAACCGGGTCGAGGTGGCCGTCTTCCCGCCATTCACCGACCTCCGCGGCGTGCAGACCCTCGTCCAGGGAGATGAACTGGACATAGCCTACGGCGGCCAGGACCTCTCCCAGTTCGACTCGGGCGCCTACACGGGCGACACCTCCGGCCAGTTCCTGAACAAGCTGGGCTGCCGCTACGTCCTGGTGGGGCACAGTGAACGCCGCACCATCCACCAGGAATCCGACGAAGTGCTCAACGCCAAGGTCAAGGCAGCGTTCAAGCACAGTGTCACTCCGGTCCTTTGCGTGGGGGAAGGCCTGGAAATCCGCCAGGCCGGCACGCATGTCGAGCACACGCTGACACAGCTCCGGGCGAACGTCGCCGGTTTGACGGCCGAGCAGGCGGCAGAGCTTGTGGTGGCCTACGAGCCCGTCTGGGCCATCGGCACCGGTGAAGTGGCCGGGCCGGAGGACGCCCAGGAAATGTGCGCCGCCATCCGCGCGGAACTGGCCACGCTCTTCGGCGATGACGTTGCGGCGAAGATCCGTCTGCTCTACGGCGGCTCGGTCAAGGCCAATAATGTCGCCGCGATCCTGAAGGAACGCGACGTTGACGGCGTGTTGGTCGGCGGGGCAAGTCTCGATCCCGCGGAGTTTGCTAATATTGTCAGGTTCGAGAGTCACCTGGTGACGGACTAGTCCGTCACTCAGCTCCAGGCTCCCGCAATTCCAATCTTCTGAAAGGCCGTCGTGGACGTTCTTCATGTCATTCTGCAGATTCTCCTGGGCATCACCAGCCTTCTGCTGACCCTGCTTATCCTCCTCCACAAGGGCCGGGGTGGCGGGCTGTCGGACATGTTCGGCGGCGGTATGAGTTCCGGCCTCAGCTCCTCCGGCGTGGCCGAGCGGAACCTGAACAGGTTCACGGTGATTCTGGGCGTTACCTGGGGCGTCGTGATCATCGCCCTTGGCCTGTTCATGCGCTTCAGCGGCGCAGGGGACTCATAGCTCCTGCAACTGATCGTCGCCCGGCACTGCCGCGATGGGGATCTCCGAACTAAACTGTGGCTGTTGGCTTCCAACAGCCACAGTTTTGTGTTTAAGCAGCCAGGAGTCCCGATGGTACATAGTGCGTCAGCGTTCCGCGGCACCCGGGTGGGTGTCACAGAAGGAGCCGGTCCCAAGAACCAGTCAGAAGCGGCCTCGGGCGAGAGGGTGCCCCGTATCAGGGTTTCCTTTTGGTGCGCCAAGGGGCATGAGACCCAGCTTGTTTTCCTGCGGTTGCCGGAGGAGCAGCTTCCCACGGTCTGGGACTGCCGGCGCTGCGGGGCTCCGGCATCACGGTACGGCAAGGAAGCCGACCTGCCGGACCCGCTGGACGAAGGCTTCAAGAGCCACCTTGAATACGTTAAAGAACGGCGCTCCGACCAGGACGCCCAAGCTGTCCTGGCCGGAGCGCTGGAAAGGCTACGCGCCGGCGGCGTCCTTCCGGACGAGCTGCTGCGGGACGCGTGACGCTGCGTTTTCGTCGATAAGCCACAGCGTGCGGGATGTTCCCCGCGGGCCTGCCGCCGGTACCTGTACCGGGTTGGCGCCCGCCAGGGCCAGGCCCACCGCGCCGGCCTTGTCCTCGCCCGCCACCACCATCCAGACCTCGGCAGCAGTGTTTATGGCGGGAAGCGTGAGCGAGATCCGCTGGGGCGGCGGCTTGGGGGAATTGCGGACGCCAACGACTGTCCGCTCCTTCTCCCGGATTCCGCCCTGCTCCGGGAAGAGCGAGGCAATGTGGGCGTCCGGGCCAACGCCCAGCAGCACAACGTCCAGCCGCGGCAGTACTCCCGGTTCGTCCGGACGGTCGTCGGACATGTCGGCAGCGTGTTCGGCCTGGGCTGCTTCCCGGAGCCTGCGCGCGTAGTCCTCGGCGGCTTCTTCGGGCGTGTCGAAGTCATCCGAGGAGGCAGGCTGGTTGATCCTTGCAGGATCAACCGGAATGCTCGACAGGAGTGCAGCAAACGCCTGCCTGGTGTTCCGGTCGGGATGGTCCGCGGCAACAAAGCGCTCGTCACCCCACCAAAAGTTCACCCTGGACCAGTCGACGGCCGGCGCTGCCGGAGAATCCGCAACAGCCTTCAGCGTTCCGATGCCTACTGTGCCGCCGGTCAGCACCACCGTGGCCTCACCGTGCTTGTCCTGCACATCCACCAGCTTGGTGATCAGGCGGGCCGCAATGGCGGCCATCAGGACGGACGAATCAGGATGGATGCTAACTCTTGGCTCAACGCTCACTGGGTCGGACACTCCTTAGATTGGTACGTGGCAGTCCAATAGTAATCACTTCGCCGAACACTTCGTCGGGGTCGAGGCGGCGGAGCTCTTCGGCGAGGCAGTCTTTGAGGCTGCGGCGTGGGAGGGAGATGCGTTGGGCGGGCTGTCCGGGCTGGGTGAGTTCGGCGACGGAGAGTCCGGGGCGGAAGAGCTGGACGTCGCCGGTGTGGCGCGTGAGCCGGACCCGGCGGATACCGGTGCCGGCGGGGTCCGCGACGATGGTCACAGGCGCGTCCAGGGCCAGGGTAAGCCATGCCGCCAGCAGGATGGTGGACGGGGAGTCGGAGGCGCCTTCGACGGCCACGGCGGTCACGGGGGAGGAGTCCACCTGGTCCAGGACTGCCGCGAGCTGGATCCGCCAGTTGGTCAGCCGGGTCCAGGCGAGGTCGGTGTCCCCGGCCTTGTACGTGGCCCGGATGTTCTCCAGCGCGGCCTGGGGATCGGTTTCGTTCGCGGAGTCGGTGATCCGGCGGTGCGCGATCCGGCCCACGGAGGTTTCGCAGGCGTTCTTCGGTGCCCCGTGCGGCCACCAGGCCACGATCGGCGCGTCCGGCAGGAGCAGGGCCGCGACCAGGGATTCGCTTTCGTGGGCGAGCTCGCCGTAGCCGCGGAGCACGATGACCTCGGACGCGCCGGCGTCACCGCCGACCCGGATCTGCGCGTCGAGCCGGTTCGGGGCGGTCGCCCCGGCGTCGGCGAGGACGATGATCCGGCAGGGGTGTTCGCGGCTGGCCTCGTTCGCGGCCTCGATCGCTTCTTCCTCGAGCCCGGACCGGGTGACGACCACCAGGGTCAGGACCCGGCCCAGGGCGATCACGCCGCCCTGCTCACGCAGGGACATAATCTTCTTGGAGATCTTCGAGGTGGTGGTGTCAGGCAAATCTACAATCATGGCCTTCTCCAGGTTCGTCCGTCACGGGCCAGCAGTTCATCGGCCGAGGCAGGGCCCCAGGACCCCGGGGCGTAGGGCTCCGGCTGCTCTTTGAGTCCGGCCCAGTAGTCTTCAAAGGGGTCCAGGATCTTCCAGGACAGCTCCACCTCCGCGTGCCGCGGGAACAGCGGCGGCTCGCCCAGGAGCACATCGAGGATGAGGCGCTCATAGGCTTCGGGGCTGGACTCGGTAAAGGAATGCCCGTAGCCGAAGTCCATGGTCACGTCCCGGACTTCCATCTGCGTGCCCGGGACCTTGGACCCGAACCGGATCGTCGCACCCTCATCGGGCTGGACCCGGATCACCACGGCATTCTGGCCGAAGTCATCCTCACCATGGTCACGGAACAACAGGTTCGGGGCGCGCTTGAACACCACCGCGATCTCCGTCACCCGCCGGCCCAGGCGCTTGCCCGCACGCAGGTAGAACGGCACGCCGGACCAGCGGCGGGTATGGATGTCCACCCGGATAGCCGCGAACGTCTCCGTCTTTGAATCCGCCGGGATGCCCTCTTCCTCCAGATAGCCCTGGACCTGTTCCCCGCCCTGCCAGCCACCGGCGAACTGCCCGCGCGCCGAATGCGTCGACAAATCGTCCGGGAGCTTGACCGCGGCAAGGACCTTTTCCTTCTCCGCCCGCAGATCATCGGCGTTGAAGGAAATGGGCTCCTCCATCGCCGTCAAAGCCAGCAGCTGGAGCAGGTGGTTCTGGATCACGTCGCGGGCAGCGCCCACACCGTCGTAATACCCGGCGCGGCCGCCCGTGCCGATGTCCTCGGCCATCGTGATCTGGACGTGGTCCACATAATTGGCGTTCCACAACGGCTCGAACAACTGGTTCGCGAAACGCAGCGCCAGGATGTTCTGGACCGTTTCCTTACCCAGGTAATGATCGATCCGGAACACCGCATCCGGCGGGAAGACCGACTCCACAATGTCGTTCAGCTGCCGGGCCGAGTCCAGGTCATGCCCGAACGGCTTCTCGATCACCACCCGCCGCCACTTCTCACTCTCAGCCTGCGCGAGGCCGTGCTTGGACAGCTGGCGGCAGACCTGTTCAAACGCCTTCGGCGGGATCGAGAGGTAAAACGCGTGATTGCCCCGCGTTCCGCGCTGCTCATCCAGCTCAGCGATCGTGTCACCCAACCGCTCAAAGGCGTCATCGTCGTCGAACTCGCCCTGGACAAAACGGATACCCTCAGCGAGCTGGTTCCACACCGCCTCATCAAACGGCGTCCGCGAGTACGACTTCACCGACGCCTTCACCTCAGCAGCGAACTCCGCATCACTCCACGGACGGCGGCCGAAACCCACCAACGCGAAACTCGGCGGCAACAGCCCCCGGTTCGCCAGGTCATACACGGCCGGCATGAGCTTCTTACGGGCAAGATCCCCGGTCACCCCGAAGAGCACCAACGACGACGGACCGGCAATCCGATTCAGACGACGGTCACGGGGATCCCGGAGCGGATTCCGCCCTGATCGCCCGGAACGCGTCGCGGAATTCCTGCCGTTTTCAGTTTCTGGCATGTTTGCTGTTGAGCCTTAGTTTTCGGTGACGGAAGCTGACCGGGCTGCGAGTGCTGCAATGATCTCCTGCAGCTGTGCAACTCCGGCGGCGCGGTCGGTCAGGTGCAGTCGCAGGACAGGGCGGCCATGGCCGGCCAGGACCTGGGCGTCGCCCGCGGCCTGGGCGGAAATCAGTTCCCCGAACGTGAACGGACGGTCCGGGATGGCCAGGTCTTCCGCAGGAGCGGCCGTGACCTGGAGAAAGACTCCAATGGCGGGTCCGCCCTTGTGGAACTGCCCGGTGGAGTGCAGGAACCGCGGGCCCCAGCCAAACGTGACGGGACGGCCGCTTACGCCGGCAAGCGGGTCGCGGATGCCTTCCAGCTCTGCGAAGGCCAGCCGGTCAAAGTAGGCATGGACGCTGAGGTAGCTGTCGTCGTCGAGCGTTCCAAGGAGGGCGCCGACGGCTTCCTCCGCGGTGGCTGCCCCACGGAGCCAGTCACCGCCGCGGACCTCAACGGCGCCGTCCACGAAGGCGGCAGGGGTCGGTTCGGGCTGGGCATCCAGCAGGCCGCGGGCGGCAACCTTGGCTGCCTCCACGTCCGGCTGGTCATACGGGTTGATGCCCAGGAGGCGCCCGGCCACGGCAGTGGCGAACTCCCACACCATCATCTGGGTGGCCAGGCCGCCCGCGATGGCTACCTCGTTGTCACCGAGTTCGACGTCGGCATCCGCGGCTACCAGCCGCACCACCAGGACGTCCGCGGCGCCGGAGGTGACCTCCGGCGACGTCAGTCCGGCAACCACCGGCAGGACGCCGGTACCGAGCTTGCCGGTGGATTCGGCGATGAGCTGTTCGGCCCAGTCCGCGAAGCCCACAATGCCTGAGCCGTCCTCGGCGATGACAATCTTGTTGCGCAGCGGGTTGGTTCCGCCCAGGGCTGTTCCGAGGGCCAGACCGATGTTCTCGGCGGCGTCCTCGTTCAGGATCTCGGCGGCTTCCTCGGCCTCATCCAGGAAGGCCTGGATATCCACACCGGCCAGGCCCGAGGGGACCAGCCCGAATGCGGTGAGGGCCGAGTAGCGGCCGCCCACGTTCGGATCGGCGTTGAAGACGGCGCGGTAGCCGGCCTCACGCGATGCCTTATCCAGCGGGGAACCGGGATCGGTGACGATGATGATCCGGCTCTTCGCTTCGATGCCGGCCTCGGTGAAGGCGTGCTCGAAGATCCGGCGCTGGGAGTCGGTCTCCAGGGTTGAACCGGACTTGGACGAAACCACAATCGCGGTTTCGGCCAGCCGGTCTGCGAGGGCAGCACGGACCTGGTCGGGGTCGGTGCTGTCCAGCACTGTCAGCTCGACGCCAGCGGTGCCGGCGATGACCTCGGGAGCCAGCGAAGATCCGCCCATGCCGCAAAGCACGATGCGGGTCACGCCGTCAGCCTTGAGGGCATCACGGAGCTCGAGGATGCCGGCCACGAGGGCCTGTGAGACGGTGGCCGCCTCCACCCAGCCGAGGCGGACAGCGGACTCGGCCTCGGCGTCGGGACCCCACAGGGTGTGGTCCTTGGCGAAGATCCGGGTGGCGATGCGGTCCGCCACGAGGGCGGGCAGGTGCTGCTCGAGTGCCTGCTGCGCGGCACCGGTGGCGTCGTAGCTGAGAGTGCTCATAGTGGGTTAGGAGGCCTTCCGTGCGGCGGCAAGGGCACCTTCGACGTCGCCCAGGAGTTCCTTCCAGCTGGCCACGAACTTGTCCAGGCCTTCGGATTCGAGGAGGGCGACAACCTCGTTGTAGGAGATGCCCAGTGCGTCCAGCGCGTCCAGCGTGGCGTTGGCCTCGGTGTACGTGCCGGAGACGGTGTCGCCGGTGACGACGCCGTGGTCGAACGTGGCATCGAGGGTCTTCTCCGGCATGGTGTTCACGACGCCGGGGGCGGCCAGTTCGGTCACGTACAGGGTGTCCGGGTAAGCCGGGTCCTTGACGCCGGTGGAGGCCCACAGCGGACGCTGGGGGAGGGCGCCGGCTTCAGCCAGCAGTGCCCAGCGTTCGGTGGCGAAGAGCTCCTCGTAGACCTGGTAGGCCAAGCGTGCGTTGGCCACGCCTGCCCTGCCCTTGAGGGCCTTGGCCTCGTCGGTGCCGATGACGTCAAGGCGCTTGTCGATTTCGGAGTCCACGCGGGACACGAAGAACGACGCGACCGAGTGGATCTTGGACAGGTCGTGGCCGTTGTCCTTGGCCTGCTCCAGGCCTGACTGGAAGGCGTTGATGACTGCGCGGTAGCGCTCGAGCGAGAAGATCAGGGTCACGTTGACGCTGATGCCCTCGGCCAGCGTCGCGGTGATCGCTTCGAGGCCTTCGAGCGTGGCCGGGATCTTGATGTGGACGTTGTCCTTGTTGACCTTCTTGTACAGGTGCTTGGCTTCGGCAATGGTGCCGGCAGTGTCCCAGGCAAGGCGCGGGTCAACTTCGATGGACACGCGGCCGTCAACACCGTTGGTGGCTGCTGCCACCGGTGCGAAGAGGTCGCAGGCGTCGGCGACGTCGGTGGTGGTGATTTCGAAGATGGTCTCCTCGACGCTGGCGCCGGCTGCTGCCTGCGCCGCGATGATGGCGTCGTAGTCCGTGCCGGCCGTGATGGCGGCGTGGAAGATGGACGGGTTGGTGGTCACACCAACAACGTTCTTCTCTTCGATCAGCTTCTGCAGCGTGCCGGTCTCAAGGCGGCTGCGGGAAAGGTCATCGAGCCAGATGGATACTCCGGCGTCGGAGAGCTGCTGTGTAGGGGTAGTCATGGTGATATCTCCTAAAATCTGGTTCAGGCCTGCAGGCCAGCGAGGGAGTCTTTGGCAGCGGCGGCGACAGCCACCGCGGTGATGCCGAACTCCTGGAAAAGGCGCTTGTAGTCGGCGGAAGCGCCATAGTGCTCGAGCGAGATGGAACGTCCGGCGTCGCCGACGAATTCCCTCCAGCCCAGGGCCAGCCCGGCCTCGACGGAGACCCGGGCCTTGACGGCAGCGGGGAGCACGGACTCGCGGTAAGCGGCGTCCTGCTTGTTGAACCACTCCACGCACGGCATGGAGACGACTCGGGCAGCGATGCCTTCAGCCTGGAGGGCTTCGCGGGCCTGGACGGCCAGCTGGACCTCGGAGCCGGTGCCGATCAGGATCACGTCGGCGGGCACGGTGGCGCCGTCCTTGGAAGCTTCAGCCAGGACGTAGCCACCCTTGGCCACACCGGAAACGGAACCGAACGTGTCGCCGTCGGCTTCGCCTTCACCGCGGGCATAGGTGGGGATGTTCTGGCGGGTCAGGACAATGCCGGCAGGGTTCTCGTGGTTCTCCAGCATGGTCTTCCATGCCACCGCGACCTCGTTGGCATCGCCGGGGCGGACCACGTCCAGGCCCACGATGGCGCGCAGGGAAGCGAGCTGTTCCACCGGCTGGTGGGTGGGGCCGTCTTCGCCCAGGCCGATGGAGTCGTGCGTCCAGACATACAGGGACGGAACACCCATCAGGGCGCCGAGCCGGATGGCGGGCCGCTGGTAGTCGCTGAAGATCAGGAACGTGCCGGAGAACGCGCGGGTCCGGCCGTGCAGGGCAATGCCGTTCACGATCGATGCCGCGGCGTGCTCACGGATACCGAAGTGCAGGACCCGGCCGTAGGGGTTGCCGGACCAGGTATCGGTCTGCTTGGAGGCGGGCACGAACGACGGCGAGCCTTCGATGGTGGTGTTGTTGGACTCGGCGAGGTCGGCGGAGCCGCCCCAGAGTTCCGGCATGACCGGTCCGAGTGCGTTCAGGACCTTGCCGGAAGCGGCGCGGGTGGAGACGTCCTTGCCGGCCGGGAAGACCGGAAGCGCGGCGTCCAGGCCGTCGGGCAGTTCGCGGGCCTCGATGCGCTGCAGGAGTGCAGAGCCTTCGGGGTTGGCGGCCTGCCAGGCGTTGAAGGACTCTTCCCATTCCTTCTTGGCAGCGGCGCCGCGGTCCACGACGGAGCGGGCGTGGGCCAGGACTTCCTGGTCAACGTCGAAGGACTTGGCGGGGTCGAAGCCCAGGACGGACTTCAGGCCTGCGACTTCCTCTGCGCCCAGGGCTGAACCGTGGATCTTGCCCGTGTTCTGCTTCTTGGGCGCCGGGTAGCCGATGATGGTGCGCAGCGAGATGATGGACGGCTTGGACGTCTCGGCCTTCGCGGCGAGCAGCGCGGAGTAGAGCTCCTGGACGTCTTCGACGTATTCGCCTGTCTCGGACCAGTCGACGCGCTGGGTGTGCCAGCCGTAGGCCTCGTAGCGCTTGAGCACATCCTCGGTGAAGGAGATGTCGGTGTCATCCTCGATGGAGATGTGGTTCTCATCGTAGACAACTACAAGGTTGCCCAGTTCCTGGTGGCCGGCCAGCGAGGACGCCTCGGACGTCACGCCTTCCTGCAGGTCCCCGTCGGAGGCGATAACCCAGATGGTGTGGTCGAAGGGGCTTTCGCCGGCCGCAGCATCGGCGTCGAACAGGCCGCGCATCCGGCGCTGGGAGTACGCGAACCCGACCGACGAGGCCAGGCCCTGGCCCAGCGGCCCGGTGGTGATCTCCACACCGGCAGTGTGCTTGTACTCCGGGTGGCCCGGCGTCAGGGAATCCCAAGTGCGAAGCGCCTCAAGGTCCTTCAGTTCCAGGCCGTAGCCCGACAGGAACAGTTGGATGTAAAGGGTCAGCGACGTGTGGCCGGGAGACAGGATGAAACGGTCGCGTCCCAGCCAGTCCGGGTTGCGCGGGTCGTGGCGCATCAGCTTCTGGAAGAGAAGGTAGGCGGCGGGCGCCAGGCTCATGGCCGTGCCCGGGTGGCCGTTACCGACCTTCTCGACGGCATCCGCAGCCAGAACGCGGATGGTGTCCACCGCGCGCTGGTCCAAGCTGGTCCATGACAGTTCTTGCTCTTCCAAATGTGGCACGAAAACCGGGCCCCTCTCTGTGCTGATGGTGGGCGGTACGCGGGATCCGTTTCGGGGCACGCTATGGTGCCCGCTGCGGTGTGTACCAGCCGTTCACCATCGAAACGTTGATCTATCATTCAGCAGGGCTATGGGAACGCGTTATCCAACGCTTTTCTGCCGCTTGCTGATCTGGTGACAGCTTAGCTCGATTCCACTCTGCGGTCAGTGCAAATCTCACCTTTTGGACGCAATTTCCCCTTATGTGAATCGCCATTTCGTGAGGTTGAGTTAATCTGCTCGAATCACCCTGCGCGCAATCATCAGGGCCTAATCAGGGGGCATCTGTTACAAATGCGCACGGTATGATATTTGGAGGCCGACGCCGGTAGCCGAGCCCTTTAGGGGCGGCTGGGGAGCCGGGGCGTTGCCGGGACCTCTTCTGATGACCATTGGCGGGCTGCCCGGCGAACGGCCGCAAGACACAGCTGCACCGCCAGACAGAACTGCCAACCAGAACGGGTGACTGCCACCGTGAGCACAACAGATACGCCGCTTAATGCTTCCCGCACCAGAGGGGGAGCCGGGTTCGCCCGTAAGGCCAAGGCGTATTTCGCCCTCACCAAGCCGCGTGTCATTGAGTTGCTGCTGGTCAGCACCCTGCCCACCATGATCTACGCCGAGCGCGGCTTCCCGCCGATCGGTCTGATCCTGGCCACGCTGGTCGGCGGCGCGTTTGCTGCCGGCAGTGCCGGTGCCTTCAACTGCTACCTTGACCGCGACATCGACAAACTGATGCACCGGACCGAGAACCGTCCGCTCGTCACTGGCGAGGTGACGCCGCGCGAGGCGCTGGTGTTCTCCTGGCTGCTCGGGGCAGCCGCCATTGTTATTCTCTGGTTCGGCGCCAACCCATTGGCCGCGTGGCTCGGGTTGGCCGCAATTTTCTTCTATGTAGTCATCTACACCATCATCCTCAAGCGCCGCACCGCACAGAACATTGTGTGGGGTGGAGCTGCGGGCTGCTTCCCGGTGCTGATTGCATGGGCCGCCGTGACCAATACCGTCGAATGGCCGGCCGTCATCCTGTTTATGGTCATCTTCCTCTGGACGCCGCCGCACTACTGGCCGCTTTCCATGCGTTACGGCGAGGACTACCGCAACGCGAACGTGCCCATGCTTGGGGCAATTGCAGGCGCCAAGGTGGTTTCCGTCCAGGTGGTCCTCTACGCCTGGGCCATGGTGGCCTGCTCGCTGCTGATGGTCCCCGCCGGTGGCGCGGGCTGGGTCTACACGGCCACGGCAGTGTTGGCGGGTGCCTGGTTCCTGTCCGAGTCGCACTCCCTGTACAACCGGGCGCAGCGCGAGGACATCTCGGACAAGCGCGCCATGAAGGTCTTCCACGGCTCCATCAGTTACCTGACGCTGTTGTTCATCGCATTGGCCGTGGATCCGTTCGTTGGATCAGCGATCATCGGTTAACAGCACCCCCACCCAACGCTCTCTCACTTAACGTGGGTTTTTTACCGATCCTCTATCAGTACCTGCAGCTTTCTTAGCGACCCTCTCTCACCAACGGTGAAGGAGGGTCGCTTTTGTGTCTCCAGGAGGTAAGGGAAGATCCTGCGAACCACCGCAGGGAATGAGAGAGGGTCTGCCGATTCCATGCATTAAATGAGAGAGCGTCCTTACATGCGGGGCGCCACGGTTCGTCGCGAACCGTGGCACTCCGTCGGGGCAAAAAGCGGTGGAGGTTACGTGACCGGGCTCGAACGGGCGAGGTCGGCGGAGTTTGTTGCCGCGCTCATCAGCAGCGCCGCCCCCAGCATGTGGGCGCCCACCAGCAACGCGGGGATGCCGTTGTAGTACTGGGTGAAGCCGATGACGGCCTGCAGCAGGGTCACGGAAAGCAGCAACAGGACGGACGTACGGAACGGGCCCTGGAGCCGGCGGACAATGACCAGCACCAGTACGAACAGTGTGCCGGCAGTGATTACGTACGCCGGAACCGCATGGATGTGGGAGAACAGGTCCCAGTCCAGGCCGTTGCGGGGCGCGTCGGCGTCACCGGCGTGGGGACCGGAGCCGGTCACCACTACGCCGAGCATTACGGCGAGGGCGGAGAAAAGCCCGACGGCGGCAGTCACCGGACGCATGACGCCCGGCAAGGCGGGGAGCTGGACGCCGGCATGGCGGCCCGTCCTGCCGTAGGCCCGGTTGACTAGCAGCGTGGCAATCACCACAAGGGCCATGGAAACGAGGAAGTGCAGGCCCACCACCCACGGATTGAGGTTGGTCAGCACGGTGATGCCACCGATCACCGCCTGTGCCGGGATGCTGGCCAGCAGGCCCAGCGCCAGCAGGAAGAGGTCCCGGCGCTCCTTGCGAAGGTTCCACAAGTACACAAGCATGGCCAGCGCAACCGCCGCCAGGGCAAACGTCAGGAGCCGGTTGCCGAACTCGATGAAGCCGTGGATCCCCATTTCGGCAGTGTTGACCAAAGAGGTCTCGGTGCAGCGCGGCCAGGTGGGGCAGCCGAGGCCGGATGCAGTCAGCCGTACCGCGCCGCCGGTCACCACCAGCAGCGTCTGGCCAACCAGGGACGCCACCGCGAGGCGGCGGACGCTGTCGTCCACGGTTCGGGGCAGCCTCGCGATAAGGCGGCCGGCGATCTGGGGGAGGCGTGAAGCCGTGCTCACGGATATCTCAATTCCACTTGAACCAACGGATGGCTGCTGCTCCGGCAAGAACCGTCCAGAGCAGCAGGATAAGCGCGGCGCCGCCGTTCAACGAGCCGTGCAGGAAAGCTTCGCGCATGGCCTCGCCGAGTGCGCCGGAGGGCAGGTAGTGGACCGCTCCCTGCGCCAATGCGGGCAGCCGTTCCGCGGGAATGACTATCCCTCCTAGGGCGCCCAGCAGGATCCACAGCAGGTTGGTGATGGCGAGTGTTGCCTCGGGCCGGACCGTGCCTGCCACCAGGAGCCCCAGCGCGGTGAACGCCACGGCGCCCAGGGCCAGCAGTGTCAGCCCAGAGAGCCAGCCGGAGGCAGGCGGCTGCCAGCCCAACGGAAGCGCCACCAGCGTCACCACTGCCACCTGCAGGCAGAGCACCGCCAGGACCGCCAGCACCTTACCCGCGATGAGGCCTTCGCGGCCCAGGGGTGTGGTGGACAGGAACCGGAGAACCCCGTACCGCCGGTCGAAGCCGGTGGCGATGCCCTGCCCGGTGAAGGCCGTGGACATGGCGCACAATGCCAGGATGCCGGGGACGGCCACATTGATGCGGCTGGCTCCGAAACCGTCCAGGAAAGGAGTGACGGTGAGCCCCACCAGCGCCAGAAGCGGCAGGACGACTGCAAGGATCAGCTGCTCGCCGTTCCGGAGCATCGTCAGTGATTCGTACTTACCCTGCAGCAGGATACGGCGCAGCAGCGTGGCTGGTGCTCCCTGGGCGGCGGTGGCTGCGGGAGCCGTCATCGGATGTCCTTTCCCGAGATGTCCAGGAAGACATCTTCCAGGCTTCGTGCCGCCAGGCTCATGGAACCGGGCATCACGCCGTGGGCTGCCCACCAGGCGGTCAACGACGCGAGATCGCGGGGTGTCAGTACACCCGAGGCCACGTAGCTTCCGGCCCGTGTTTCAGAGACGGCGATGGCATCGGGCAGCACGCCGGTAAAATCCAGCCCCGGGGGAGCCTCGAACACCAGGGTGCGGACGTGGTCGGTGCCGGCCTCCACAGCCGGGTCCCGCTGCAGCAGCTGGGAAACTGTTCCCTCGGCGACGTTCCTGCCGGCGTCGATGATGTACACGTAGTCCGCCAGCCGCTGGGCGTCGTCCATCAGGTGTGTTGTCAGGATGATGCCCATCCCGGCCGCCCGCAGTTCCGAGATCAGCTCGAAGACCAGTTGCCGGGACTGGGGATCCAGGCCGGCGCTGGGCTCGTCCAGGAAAAGGACTTCCGGATTGCCGATCAGTGCTGCGGCGAGGGCCAGACGCTGCTTCTGCCCACCGGAGAGTCTGCGCACGCTGGTCCTGGCGAAAGTATCAATGCCGAGCCGTTCCACCAGTTCGTCAACTGAGCGGGGCCGCGCGTACATTCCGGCGATGTGCCGCAGGAGCGGGATGGGACGGGCCGACGGCGGGAGGCCGCCGTCCTGAAGCATCACGCCTACGCGGGACCGCAGGTCAGCGCCCGAACGGCCCGGATCCTGGCCGAGCAGCGAGATGCTGCCGCCGCTGCGCCTCTGCAGGCCCTGGGCGCATTCGATTGTGGTGGTCTTTCCGGCTCCATTGGCGCCCAGGAGGGCCGTGACCTGGCCGCGTTCGGCCATAAGGGATACGCCGTTGACCACCCGGAGCATTTTTCCGTCCAGGCTAGCCAGCGGACCAACATCCTTAATTAACCCGCTGATGGACAGAACCGGGGATTTGGGGGATCGCACCCCAGCATTCTACGCGATGTAGTACTGGCGGCCCCGCAGTGGACCCCTGGCGCAGGTCAGCCTGACCTTACTAGTACGGGGGAGTAAATTACGACATGATTGTGTTGTGTATTCCATGACCAATGTTGCTGCTGTGCCGTTTGCCGGGCACCGAGCGCCGCGTACCGCCGCTGACCGCGGCCACGTGGCCGCTGTGCCGGTGGCTGACTCGGACGAGCGTACACGGGACCGGGTCCTTGGTGCCGTGCTTGAGCACGGCCCCATCAGCGCGGCGGAACTCGGCGACATGCTCGGTTTCACACCAGCCGCGGTCCGGAGGCATCTTGATCATCTGGCCCGCAGCGGGGTTATTGAGGTCAAGCGCGTGGCCAAGGCCGGCGCCGGCGCGGGACGTCCCGCCCGCCGCTACGTCCTGAGCTCGCAGGGCCAGTCCACGCTTGGCAATGATTACCTCGACATCGCTACCCTCGCGCTCAAGCAGCTCCAGGCAGTGGCGGGCGACGACGCCGTCCGCGCGTTCGCCGTCGAACGTTTTGCCGACATGGAACGCCGGTACGCGCCGGAGGTCGAACAGGCCGGACCGGACATCACCGCCAGGGCGCAGGCACTGTCCGCGGCGCTGAGCCGGGATGGCTTCGTGGCGTCGGCCGCCTCGATCGAGGCCAAGGCCCCGCTGCCGGCAGCACTGTCCAGCGTCCAGCTGTGCCAGGGGCATTGCCCCATCCAGCAGCTCGCCGCCCAGTTCCCTGTCTTCTGCGATGTGGAGACCGAAGTGTTCTCCCGGCTGGTAGGCGTTGACGTACGCCGCCTCTCCACGCTGGCTCGCGGTGGACACGTCTGCACCACCCATATACCCACAGGCCGGCTGGCTGCAGGGGGACCCCGCGTCCCGCCGGCAGCTCCCGCCAGCCTGGATGAAGTAACCAACCATCAGCAAGAAAGGCCGTGATGACGGACCAACTATCAGAGAAAGCGGTAGCCGAAGACACTGTGATCTCGGAGATTCTGGAAAAGAATCCTGAGCTCCACGGCATCGGCACGTACGAGTACGGCTGGTCCGACAAGAACGACGTCGGCGCCAACGCCCGCCGTGGGATCAATGACGAGGTCGTCCGTGACATTTCGGCCAAGAAGAACGAGCCCGAATGGATGCTCGACCTTCGGCTCAAGGGCCTGAAGTACTTCGACCGCAAGCCCATGCCCACCTGGGGTGCAGACCTCTCCGGCATCGACTTCGACAACATCAAGTACTTTGTGCGGTCCACCGAGAAGCAGGCCACCAGCTGGGAGGACCTGCCCGAGGACATCAAGAACACGTACGACAAGCTCGGCATCCCCGAGGCCGAAAAGCAGCGCCTGGTTTCCGGCGTCGCCGCCCAGTACGAGTCCGAGGTTGTCTACCACCAGCTGCGTGAGGACCTTGAAAAGCAGGGCGTCATTTTCCTGGACACCGACACCGCACTGCGCGAACATCCTGAGATCTTCCAGGAATACTTCGGCACCATCATTCCCGTGGGCGACAACAAGTTCGCGTCGCTGAACACGGCCGTCTGGTCCGGCGGTTCCTTCGTGTACGTCCCCAAGGGCGTCCACGTGGACATCCCGCTGCAGGCATACTTCCGCATCAACACGGAAAACATGGGCCAGTTCGAGCGGACCCTGATCATCGCCGACGAGGACTCCTACGTCCACTACATCGAAGGCTGCACCGCGCCGATCTACACCTCGGACTCGCTGCACTCCGCCGTCGTGGAGATCATCGTCAAAAAGGGCGCCCGCGTCCGTTACACCACCATCCAGAACTGGTCCACCAACGTGTACAACCTGGTGACCAAGCGTGCCATCTGCGAAGAACGCGCCACCATGGAATGGGTTGATGGCAACATCGGCTCCAAGGTCACCATGAAGTACCCGGCCGTCTATCTGGTAGGCGAGCACGCCAAGGGCGAGACCCTGTCCATCGCGTTCGCCGGCGCCGGCCAGCACCAGGACACCGGCTCGAAGATGGTGCACATCGCGCCGAACACGAAGAGTTCCATCATTTCCAAGTCCGTGGCCCGCGGCGGCGGGCGTGCTGCCTACCGCGGCCTGGTTCAGGTCCGTGAAGGTGCGAAGCACTCGGCGAACACCGTCCGTTGCGACGCGCTGCTGGTGGATACCATCAGCCGTTCGGACACCTACCCGTACATCGACATCCGTGAGGATGACGTGGTGATGGGCCATGAAGCAACTGTTTCCCGGGTCAGCGAAGAGCAGCTCTTCTACCTGATGTCCCGCGGCATGCGCGAAGACGAGGCCATGGCGATGATCGTCCGTGGTTTCATCGAGCCCATTGCCCGCGAACTCCCGATGGAGTACGCACTCGAGCTGAACCGCCTGATTGAACTGCAGATGGAAGGGTCCGTCGGATAACGATGACTGAAATCACTACTGAAAAGGCCCGCATCGGCGCGCCCTCGGCCCAGCCGTTTATCAACGGTTTCACGGAAGAAGGCGAAAGCCTGTCCCCGATCAACTCGGCCACGTCCAAGGCCCCGCTGGCCGGGGAAGCGGTCAAACGCCACTCGCACGGCGGCGGTGTGGGCATTCCGGACAGCTCACGAGCCGGTCGGCTGACCTCGTACAACCTGGCGGACTTCAAGCCGCTCACCGGGCTTGAGGAGGACTGGCGGTTCACCCCGCTCAAGCGCCTGCGCGGCCTGCACAGCGAGGTCCTGTCGGGGGCGGCTCCCACCGTCACCGTCAGCGGCCCGGAGCGGGTGACGGTCGAAACCGTGGCCCGCGGCGATAAGCGCATCGGTTCCGCCGGCATCCCGGAGGACCGCGTGTCCGCCAACGCCTGGGAGAACTTCAGCGAAGCCACCGTACTCACCATCCCGGCGGGGTTTGAAGCCGATGCCGAGATCACCGTCGTGATCGAAGGCACCTCCACGGAGGCAGCTGCCCAGCACGTGGTGATCGTCGCGGAGAAGTTCTCCAAGGCCATTGTGGTCCTGGGCCACCAAGGTACGGCTGTTGTGTCCGAAAACATCGAAATCGTTGTTGAAGACGGCGCCAACCTCACGGTTGTTTCACTCCAGGAATGGAACGACGACGCCGTCCACGCCTCCTCCCAGCAGGCAAAGATCGGCCGCGACGCCAAGCTCAAGCACGTGGTGGTCAGCCTCGGCGGGGACCTGGTTCGCGTCACGCCGTCGGCCCGTTTCACCGCCCCGGGCGGTGAAGTGGAAATGTTCGGCCTGTACTTCGCCGACGCCGGCCAGCACCTTGAGCAGCGGCTTTTCGTTGACCACGCAGTGGCCAACTGCAAGTCCAACGTGCTGTACAAGGGCGCGCTGCAGGGCCGAAACGCCCACGCCGTGTGGGTAGGCGACGTCCTGATCCGCAAGGAAGCCGAAGGCACCGACAGCTACGAGGCCAACCGCAACCTGCTGCTCACGGACGGCGCCCGCGCCGACTCCGTGCCGAACCTCGAGATCGAGACCGGCCTGATCAAGGGTGCCGGCCACGCCAGCGCCACCGGCCGGCTGGACGACGAGCACCTGTTCTACCTCATGGCCCGCGGCATCCCCGAGGATGTTGCCCGCCGCCTGGTGGTCCGTGGCTTCCTGCACGAGATCATCCAGCAGATCAAGGTACCGGCCCTCGAAGAGCGGCTCACCGAGGCTGTTGAGCGCGAACTCGCCGTGACGAACAACTAGACGGCGCGGAAAACAGATGACTGACCAGCCAAAGGGCGAATTTGTCTGCAAGACGGATGAAATCCAGCTCAAGCAGGCGCTCCGGATCCTGATCGATGACTACCCCGTAGCCATCGTGAAGGACTCCATGGGAGACATCCACGCCATCGGGGACACCTGCTCGCACGCGGACATCTCACTGTCCGAGGGCGAAGTGGAGGGCTGCATGATCGAGTGCTGGGGCCACGGCTCCCAGTTCGACCTGCGCAGCGGTGAGCCGCTCCAGCTCCCCGCCTACGATCCCGTCCCGGTGTTCGCCGTCGAGATCGTCGGCGACGAGGTCTACGTGGACTTCACAAACGTGCTCAACGGAGCGGAAGCCCCGAACTTCAGCTAGCAGCATCAACCGGGCAGATCAGCCGCGAGCAGCAATACCAAGCAACAGAACCAAACTTCCAGATACAGACCGCACCACCGCCGGAGGGCGCGGTGCAGAGGAGAACAAGACCTATGTCTACTCTTGAGATCAAGGACCTGCACGTCAGCATTGACACGGAGCAGGGCACCAAGGAGATCCTGAAGGGCGTCAGCCTGACCATCAAGACCGGTCAGACCCACGCCATCATGGGCCCCAACGGTTCGGGCAAGTCCACCCTGGCCTCCACCATTGCCGGGCACCCGCGCTACAAGGTCACCAGCGGAACTATCACGCTCGACGGCGAAGATGTCCTCGCGATGACCGTTGACCAGCGGGCCCGCGCCGGCCTCTTCCTGGCCATGCAGTACCCCGTGGAGGTCCCCGGTGTCAGCATGACCAACTTCCTGCGCACCGCCAAGACCGCCATCGACGGCGAAGCACCCAAGCTGCGTACCTGGACCAAGGACGTCAAGGCGGCCATGGCCCAGCTGCGCATCGACGCAGACTTCGCCGAGCGCAACGTCAACGAAGGCTTCTCGGGCGGCGAGAAGAAGCGCGTCGAGATCCTCCAGCTGGAACTCTTCAAGCCGAAGTTCGCCATCCTTGACGAGACCGACTCGGGCCTGGACGTTGACGCCCTGAAGGTTGTCTCCGAAGGCGTCAACCGTGCACACGAGGCGGGCAACATGGGCACGCTGCTCATCACCCACTACACCCGCATCCTGCGCTACATCAAGCCTGACTTCGTCCACGTCTTCGTCGACGGCCAGGTTGTCGAAGAGGGCGGCCCGGAACTGGCTGACCGCCTCGAAGACGAAGGCTACGACCGGTACGCGACGGGCGCCGGTGCAGCCACCATCGCTGCTGCCGCACAGGCCTAGATAGGACTTGCCATGACCGAAATCAATGTGGCCCGCACGGGCCTCGAAGATGTCGAAGAGGCACTCAAGGACGTCATCGACCCGGAACTCGGTGTGAACATCGTGGACCTCGGGCTGCTGTACGGTCTGAAGTACTCCGACGACGACGGCGCGCTGCTGATCGACATGACGCTCACCACGGCCGCCTGCCCGCTCACCGATGTCATCGAGGAGCAGGTAGGCAAGTCCCTTGACGGCGTCGTTGACGACTGGCGACTGAACTGGGTGTGGATGCCGCCTTGGGGTCCGGAGCGGATCACCGACGACGGCAAGGACCAGATGCGCGCCCTCGGCTTCAACATCTGATCCCCACCGCCTCCCTAGCCTCGCTTCGCTCGGCCAGGGAACCCTGGCGGCGTGGGCCCTGACATGAAAAGTACGACGACGGCCGGTCACCTCCCCAGCGGAGGTGGCCGGCCGTCGTCGTACTTGTCTAATTGGTTCTGCCGCCGGCCGCGGATCCTGTCAGAGGGTGGCCGCCGAGAATGTGTCGCACTGGTTGATGTCGCCGGTCTGGTAGCCGGTGTAGAACCATTTCTGCCGCTGTTCGCTGGATCCGTGCGTCCAGGCCTCGGGCGAGACCTGTCCGGTGGCGGCTTCCTGGATCCGGTCGTCGCCCACCGCTGACGCTGCGGACAGGGCATCGTTCAGGTCCTGCTGGGTGATCGGTTCCAGGAACGGCTGGCCGTCGGGTCCGGGCTGGGTTGAGGCGTGCTTTACCCAGAGGCCGGCATAGCAGTCGGCCTGAAGTTCCACGCGGACGGCACCGGACTCGGGCCCCTGCGGGTCCTGCTGCGCGCGGTCGATGTACCCCAGCACGTTCTGGATGTGGTGGCCGAATTCGTGTGCCACCACGTACTCCTGCGCCAGGGGACCGCCCGAGGATCCGAAGCGGTCCACGAGATCCTGGAAGAACCCGGGATCGAAGTAGGCGGTGCTGTCAGCCGGGCAGTAGAAGGGGCCCACCGCACTGGAAGCCGTCCCGCACGCGCTGTTGACGGCCTGGTCGAAGATCACCGTTTCCGGCTGCGGGTACTGCACGTTGTATTGCTGGAGATACGCCGGCCAGAACGCGTTCAGGCTGTTCACCGTGCCGGTGATCCGGCAGTCCAGCCGCGCGTCGGCGTCGGCCCCCGTGGTGCAGGCCGGCGCCGTGCCCTGGTTCTGATCAGCCGTGCCCGCCCCGCCGGTCAGGCCTTCGAGCAAGGCGGGGTTGACGCCGAGGAGCACAGCTATCAGCAGGACGATTCCGCCACCGATGCCGCCGCCGACCTTGGCCCCACGGCCCATGCCACGCCGGTCCTGGACCTGGGAAGGGTCCAGCTGCACGTTGTCATTGAAGCTCATGAAGTCACAATAGCCCTTAGCGGCACCACCGAAGCGGAGTCCGGCCGGTAAAGTTGGGACGATGCCTTTTCTCGATAGAATCCAGCGCTGGGCCGAAGAACGCCCCCATGACACCGCCGTCGTAGTGGCGGGCAGGCGCCTGCGCTGGGCTGAGCTCCGGGACGCCGCCGCAGCCGCCCTTCCGGAGACAGCTGCCGTCACCGTCCTTGCGGAGGCCAACTCCGTCGACTTCGCCGCAAGGTTCGCCGCAGCCGTTGCCGGCCGGCGGCAATGCGCCGTCCTGGACCCGACCTGGCCGGAGTCCCTGCACCAGGAGATCGTTCAACGGCTGGCAGAGTCGGCCAATCCCGGCATGGTTTCCGCAGCGGATGCCTTGGCGGACGGGCCGCCGGACTCGACGTTCCTGATCGGACTCACCTCCGGCACCACGTCAGTGCCCAAGGCGTTTACCCGGTCCAGGCAGTCCTGGCGGCAGTCCTTTGACGCGTCCGTTGCGTTCTTCGGCCTCGCCCAGGACGACGTCACGCTCGCGCCCGGGCCCTTGGCCGCCAGCCTTAACCTCTATGCCCTGGCTGAGTGCCTCTACGCCGGCTCCGAATTCCAGACGCTGGAGAGTTTCGACGTCGGTGATGTCCACGCCGCCATTACGCACGACGGCGTGACCCGGCTCATCCTCGTGCCCACCATGCTGCGGCTGCTCAGTGAGCGCGGCCTGACCGGCGGCGTGGATGCCTCCGGCATCCGTACCATCATCTGCGCCGGCTCGAAGCTGGACGCACGCACCCTCGAAGCGGCACGGCGCTGGGCGCCGAACGCCACCATCTTCGAGTACTACGGCGCGTCCGAACTGAGCTTTGTCTCCGGTGTGGGGCTGGCGGCGGGGGAGGTCCTGGACGCCGGGGGAACAGGCATCGGACACCCGTTCCCGGGCGTGGACGTCAGAATCCTGGATGATGAGGGTTCCGAACTGCAGGACGGCGAAGCCGGCAATATCTGTGTCCGCAGCGGCATGGTGAGCAACGGCTACCTGTGGGGTGACGACGGCCAGGCGCTGCGCTCCTTCAACGGCTGGTTCACGGTGGGGGACCAAGGCTACCTCGCCGACGGCGAACTGCACATCCTTGGCCGGCGCGCCGACATGATCCTGACCTCGGGAAAGAACGTCTATCCGCACGAAGTGGAACTCGCCCTGGCGGCCGTGCCGGGGGTGGCTGCTGCGGTGGCCGCCGGAATACCCGATGATCTCCGCGGCCAGCGGGTGGTCGCCGGCGTCGTTCCGTCCCATGGCGGAGTCACGGCCATGCAGCTGAAGGCCGGACTCGAAAACATCCTGCCGCGGGACAAGCGGCCCCACCAGTACTTCGCGCTCTCCGAACTTCCCATCACGGACCGTGGCAAGGTCAGCCGGAACATCCTGCTCGACTGGATCGGCTCCCAGGATCCCAGGGCGCGGCACCTTGACCGCTGACCTGCGGCCCCATGGCATGCCGCCCGGCGACGTGCTGCCTGCGGACCGGCAGCCCGTGATCATAGCGGCGCGGCGTACCGCGGTCCGGCGCGCCAACGGTGCACTGAAGGAACTGCGTGCGCACCAGCTTCTCGCACCGGTCCTGGTCAACCTCCTGGCAGACTCCCACGTGCCGGCCGAAGAAGTCACGGATGTGGTGATCGGCAACGCCGTGGGCGGCGGCGGCAACGTGGCCCGCCTGGCCCTGCTCGAGGCGGGCCTGCCGGTCGGTGTGCCGGGACTGACCGTTGACCGCCAGTGCGGGTCAGGCCTGGATGCCATCGTTCTGGCCGCCCGGCTGGTTGCTGCCGGCGGCAAACCCGTGTATCTAGCCGGGGGAGTGGAGAGCATCAGCACGGCTCCGCTGCGGGCCCACCGGAACGACGACGGCGAGCCTGACTTTTTTGCCCGGGCCCAGTTTGTGCCGCACAGCTTCGGCGACCCGGATATGGGGGTCGCCGCCGAGAATATAGCGGCCCGGTTCACGGTCAGCCGGGAGCGGCAGGATGCCTCCGCGCTGCGCAGCCACCAGCGGGCGCTGGCCGCGGCTAAAGCAGGCTTCTTTGCCGGCGAGATCACCACCCTGGAGACGTCCGCTGGACCCATCAGTGCCGACGACGGCCCCCGCCCTGGCCTGTCCGCCGCGGTTCTCAAGCGGTTCCCGCCCGCCTTTGTGCCGGGGGGCACTGTCACCGCCGGGAACTCATGCTTCGACGCGGACGCCGCTTCCGCCGTCGTCGTTACTTCATTGCAGCGGGCACGGGAACTGGGAGCCACAGACGGGCTCCTGGTGCTGGCCACGGACACTGCCGGTGTGGACCCGGAGCTGCTGGGGATCGGCGCAGCAGTTGCCGCGGAGCGGCTCCTGCAGGCGAGGGGGCTGTCAGCTGCCAGCGTGGACCTGGTGGAATTCAACGAAGCCTTCGCGTCCCAGACCCTGGCCTGCCTGGACCAGTTGGGCATTGATCCGGACCGGGTCAACGTCGACGGCGGGGCGCTGGCATTGGGCCACGCCTACGGGGCGTCCGGTGCGGTGCTGGTGACCCGGCTTCTCGCCCAGGCACGGCGGGCCGGGAACCATGGCTCCCTGGCGCTGGCCCTGATCAGTATTGCCGGCGGCATGGGCACGGCGGCGCTGCTGCGGTATGAGTTGCTGGCCGGAGACCACCTAGACTCCTAAGCCGCACACGACGGACCAAAGACCCGTCAGTCTTCCGCGTCGCCCAGCCCGCGGGCAGCCAGCGCTTCGCCGGTCTGGCGGGCGAAGGCCACGGTGGTGATGAAGACAGGCAGCACGAGGGCACGCGGGTTGCGCTCAAGCCCGCGGGCCCGGGCGGAATCCCTGACGTCTGCAAAGGCGCCGGCGATATACGGGATGCTGCGGAGCATGATGGCGATGGTCAGCGCAAAACGTTCAGGGTCCGCGCCGAAGCGGCGGAATGGCGTGGCCAGCGACACCACGCCGTCCAGGATCCGCTGCATGGGCGTGGTGGCCATCAGCAGGGATGCCGCCACCACGCAGACCAGGATGTTCAGGACAATCCGGGCGGCTGTGGGTCCGCCGAGCTGCCACCACTGGAACAGGCCGATGACCACCAGCACCAGCGCAACAGGACGGACAGCACTCACGAGGCGCCGGGCTCCGGCGCCGGTCAGGAGAAAAAGTGCGCCGAGCGCGGCCAGGACCGCGGCGGAGACCAGCCAGTCGACCACCAGGAAAGACACCAGGCCGCAGCCCACCACCAGCAGGAATTTCAGTGCCAGCGGCGTCCGGTGGATGATCGAATTCCCCGGGACGTAGTTGGCCAGCAGGAAGCCGTGCCCTCTCACGACGCAGCCACTCCGTTGGTGACCAGCGCCCGGTACGCCTCGACTGCCGCCGCCGCGCCGCCGTCGAACACCACGCGCCCTGCCTCCACCACCAGCACGCGGTCCATCTCCAGGGCGAGGTCGAGGTCGTGTGTGGACATCACGATCTGCTGGTCGAGGACGGACAGCGTGCGGCGCAGGAGTTCTCGGTTCCGGAGGTCCAGGAGGGTGGACGGTTCATCCAGCACCAGGACAGCGGGGTTTACGGCCAGCACAGCGGCGAGGGCCATCAGCTGGCGTTCGCCGCCGGAGAGTTCGTAGATGCTTTGGTCCGCGAGCGGCAGCAGGCCGAGGCGCTCCAGGGCCGCTTCAGCCAGCTGGCGGCGCTCCGCCCCGTTGCGGACCGGGCGGCGCAGCGAAAGCTCCACGTCCTCGCGCCCAGTGGGCATCACCAGCTGCGTCAAAGGATCGGTGAAGACGAACCCCACTTGCCTGCGGACCGCACGCACAGCACGGACGGTGTCGGCGCCGTCCACCGACACTGCGCCGGAACTTGGCTGGACCAGGCCGTTAATCATTCGCAGCAGCGTGGACTTACCGGACCCGTTGGCCCCGATCACGCCGATGCGCTGTTCGGTCAGCTCAAGCGTGACGTCCTGGAGCAGGGACTTGGGTTCCGGGCGGTTGTCAACGGCAACGGCCACGGATACCTGCCGGAATGAAATGGTTGCCATGGCGGGACTAGTTGTTAATCCGCTTCACCCGGCGGACCAGGACGTCGGGAAATGCCCGGTGCAGTGCCACGGCGATCACTGCGGCGAGGATGTTCTTAATCACGTCACCGGGGTAGAAGATCAGGTCTGCGAGGAAGGCTTCACCCAGTGACGCTTTGGTGTTCAGGGCGATCCCGGCAACTCCGAGCGTGTGCACGACGGCGATGCTGGTGACCATCGCCGACGCGAAGAACCACAGCGCCCGGGCACGTGTTGTCCGCCGGATCACCACGGTGGCGAGCCAGCCTACAACGGCTGCTGCGATGGGGAAAGCAATGATGTAGCCGGCCGACGGCCCGGCCAGGATGCCCAGGCCGCTGCGGCCCTGGCTGAAGATCGGCAGGCCGGCCAGGCCCAGGAGGGTGTACAGGCCGACGGCGGCGAAACCCCGGCCCGGGCCCAGCATCAGTCCGGTGAGCATCACCGCAAGGGTCTGGAAAGTGATGGGGATGCCGAACACGTTCGCCGCGATGCCGGGCACCATGGCGGAGCCGGCAACGAGTGCCGCAAAGACGGCGATCAGGCCGAGGTCGGTGGCGTTCCAGCGGTTCCGGAGGCGGGAAGCGGTGCCGTTGACGGCAGTGTCAGTCTGGCTCATGGGTGTTCCTGTCGTGGTTGTACAAGCGAAGCATGGGGGTGATCCTGACGTTACCGGCCGCCGTCGGACGCCATTTTGTAGGGGACCTACTAAGCGGGACGCCCGGGACTGACGGCAGGGCACAAACGCTGAGTCAACGCACGACGGCGGTGCAGCGGTTATGGGGTCAAGCTGTGGCCGGTAGACTTGGAAAGGCCGTTCTGTCGGCCATTCTGCCGGCTGCTTCCAGACATCACCCGTTGAGCTGCGGCGTTTCCCTGTTGTGAAAGGCCTTACCTGCTGTGATTACTGTCCAGGATCTTGAACTGCGCGCCGGCGCCCGGCTCCTCATGGACCAGGTGAGCTTCCGCATCGACAAGGGCGACAAGATCGGCCTCGTCGGCCGTAACGGCGCAGGCAAGACTACCCTGACCCGCGTGCTCGCGGGCGAAGGGCAGCCCGCCGGCGGCAAGGTGACCCGCAGCGGCGAGATCGGCTACCTGCCGCAGGATCCTCGGACCCCGGACATGGAACAGCTGGCCCGCGACCGCATCCTCTCCGCCCGCGGCCTGGACATCGCCGTCAACAAGCTCAAGCAGACGCATGAGGACATGGCCAGCGAGGACACCGAGATCCAGCGCAACGCGATGAACCGCTATGACCGGCTGGAATCCGAGTTCCTGGCCGCCGGCGGATACGCGGCCGAGGCCGAGGCCGCCGCGATCTGCTCCAACCTGGCCCTCCCGGACCGGTTGCTGAACCAGGCGCTCAAGACCCTGTCCGGCGGCCAGCGCCGTCGTGTGGAACTCGCCAGGATCCTGTATTCGGACGCCGAAACGATGCTCCTCGATGAGCCCACCAACCACCTCGACGCGGATTCCATCACCTGGCTCCGCGAGTTCCTGAAGAACCACCAGGGCGGCCTGATCGTGATCAGCCACGACACCGAGCTGCTCGAAGCCACCGTCAATAAAGTGTTCCTGCTGGATCCCAACCGCGCCAAGGTCGACTTCTACAACATGAACTGGAAGCGCTACCTGCTCCAGCGCGAAACGGATGAGCGCGCCCGTAAGCGTGAGCGAGCCAACGCCGAAAAGAAGGCCCAGGTCCTCATCGACCAGGCCAACAAAATGCGAGCGAAGGCCACCAAGGCCGTCGCAGCGCAGAACATGGCCAAGCGTGCCGAACGTCTGCTGGGCGGCCTCGAAGCCGTCCGCGCGACCGACCGCGTGGCAGCCCTGCGCTTCCCGGATCCGTCACCCTGCGGCAAGACCCCGCTAACCGCGGACGGACTCAGCAAGTCCTACGGCTCACTGGAGATCTTCACCGATGTGGACCTGGCCATTGACCGCGGCTCCAAGGTGGTTATCCTGGGCCTCAACGGCGCCGGCAAGACCACGCTCCTGCGGATGCTTGCCGGCGTCGACAAGCCGGACACCGGCGAGGTCGTGGCGGGCCACGGCCTGAAGGTGGGCTACTACGCCCAGGAGCACGAGACGCTCGACGTGGACCGCACCGTCCTGCAGAACATGCGCTCCTCCGCCCCGGACATGAACGACGCGGAGGTCCGCAACATCCTGGGCTCGTTCCTGTTCTCCGGAGACGACGTCGACAAGCCCGCCGGTGTGCTCTCCGGCGGCGAGAAGACCCGGCTGGCCCTGGCCACTATCGTGGCCTCAAGCGCGAACGTGCTGCTCCTCGACGAGCCCACCAACAACCTTGACCCGGCCAGCCGCGCGGAAATCCTCGGGGCCCTGAGCAACTACACCGGCGCCGTCGTCCTCGTGAGCCACGATGAAGGTGCCGTCGAAGCGCTGAACCCCGAGCGCGTCGTCCTGCTGCCCGACGGCATCGAGGACCACTGGAACGAAGACTACCTGGACCTGATTACGCTGGCTTAGCCTTCTCGGCGTCCGGTCGGCTTCCGCTTAGCACCGCGCTGGATTTGCCGCGTGCTCGCTCGTTCCTCGCTTAGACGCACGCTACACAAATCCACCGCGTCGCTGCGCTGACAGTCCACTCACCTTGGCGGAGCTAGCGGACTGCCATTTCCGTTGCCTCCGTGATCCGCAGCAGGTCTTCGTAGGTGATGCTGAACATTGAGTTGTGGTCTCCTGCTCCCGCCCAGAGGACTTTGTGGGCTTTGAGGGAGTTGTCCAGGAGTGTCCTGATCTTTTCCGGGTGGCCTACCGGGGCTACTCCGCCTACTTTTGGCTGTTGTTGCAGACGAACGAGCCAGCACGCGGGAAATCACCCGCGTTGCACAGCGAACGCAACCGACGAGGCGAGCGCAACTGAACGGACAGAACGTGCGTCAGTAACCCTGCGCGTCCAGGAGGGCGTCTTCCTCTTCTTCGGCGGTCGCCTTCTTACGCTTGCGGGCAACAGGCGGACGACGGCGGGCTGCCGCAGCGGCGGAGTGCACCGGGCTGCCTGAATCGCGCGACCCATCCTCATCCTCAAGCTCGTCCGCGGCGTCAATCGCGGCATTCCTGGCCTGCTGCCGTGCGGCGTACCCAAAGCCCACGAACATCAGCACCCCAAACGCGAACCACTGCAACGAATAGGACAGGTGCGTGCCTTCTTCGGTGGCCGGCTTCGGGAACGGGAACGGCATGTCAGCGGGGGCGGGAGATTCAGACGCCAACTGCCCGTAAGCGCCGGTGAGTACGGGATAGCCCAATTGGTCCGAGTAAGTGGGGAGATCGATGGATGCAAGCTGACCGTCGGGGGCGCCGCGGTCCAACTGCGGCTCGCCGTGCTTGAGGCGGACGACGGCGGTCACGGGTCCGGCGGGAGGCGCCGGGATGGAATCGGGACTGCCCGGGTTCTTGTTGCCGATGGGCAGCCAGCCGCGGTCGATCACGACGCTTTCACCGGTCTCCAGCTTGAACGGGACAACCACCTCATACCCAGGCTGCCCGTTCAGTGGACGGTTGCGGACAATCCGCTGGCCGTCGGGATCATACGTGCCCTCGAGTTCCACCTGGGTCCATTCCTTCGACGGGTCCAAGGCGGAGAACTCGTCCCTCGCCTCGTCGAAGGAGATGGGTGTGGCGGAATAGTTGGTGACCACGCGGTTGATCTCCGCGAGGGTCTCTGCGCGGCGGTCCATCTGCCAGCGGCCGAGGAAGACGCAGGCAGCGGCAAAGATGGCGGCAAGCAGGAGGTATCCCAGCCACTTGCTGGAAAAGAGGAAGCGGTACATTCAGCCGTCCTGCCCTACCGGCGCCCGGCCTGTGTCCTGCCCCGAATCCAGGACCAGGGTTTCCTTCCAGAGCCCGCGGGTCTGAAGGTAATCTTCCAGCCAGTCACGGTGGTCATCGCAGGCAAGCCAGGTCTTGCGGCGTTCCGGCGTATGGATTTTGGGGTTGTTCCAGAGCAATTGCCAGGAAGCTTCCGAGCGGCAGGCCTTGCGGGAGCACATGGCCGCCATGGCCGGCGGGGGACCAGCGGTCCCTGCAGCCAGGTCAAAAATGTTCATGAGGCGCGCCGTTCCTGTCCTTGCGTGGGTTCGTCGTCGTCATCAATGAGCTCGCCCTGGATGACCGCTGACGTGGATCCGTCCTGTTCCGGCGACCCGGACGGGCTATCCAGCTCGGCAAGCGGGGCCGCGTCCAGCAGCGAGTCGCTGTGGACCTCCGCCTGGTCGCTGCCATTCGCGATCACCACCGCGATCCACGGGAGGAAGACGGCACCGGCGACCATTACGAGTTTGAACCAGCCGTCCACCACAAAAATGAGGATGAGGCAGACCATGCGGATTCCCATGGCCAGCGCGTACTTGATCATGCGCTGGCGCATGTCCTCCGAGTGGGCGGCCGCCGCGTCCGTAATGCTGTGGACCCCGGAATCCCCAGAGAACCTTTCGGGATCTCCGGGCACGGACTGTCCAGCATGGTTTTCAAGGGTCACGGCTGATTGATCACGCTCCAAAGGCTTGCCTCAATTCTCTCACCATCGTCAGTGGTGCCCAAACGCGGGCTAAGATCGGAGGCAGTAAAATCACACCCCGTCCTACCCGCGGCTGCACATGCCGCAGAATCCCGGAGCGTTTTTATGTCTGAAGCAGCTACAGCGGCCCGCAGCGTCCTGATCACCGGTGGAAACCGCGGCATCGGCCTGGCCATCGCGCAGGCTTTTGTGGCCAACGGCGACAAGGTGGCCGTGACTTACCGGAGCGCGTCGGAGCTGCCGGCCGGGATTCTGGGCGTGAAGGCCGATGTGACCGACGAGGCCTCTGTGGATGCTGCCTTCGCCGAGGTGGAAGCTGCCCACGGCCCCGTTGAAGTCCTGGTGGCAAACGCGGGAATCACCAAGGACACACTCCTGATGCGCATGAGTGAAGATGACTTCACGTCCGTGATCGACACCAACCTCACCGGCGCTTTCCGCGTCATCAAACGCGCCTCGAAGGGCATGATTCGGATGCGCAAGGGCCGCGTGGTCCTCATTTCCTCGGTCTCCGGCCTCTATGGCGCGCCGGGTCAGATCAACTACTCGGCCTCCAAGGCCGGTCTGGTGGGCATTGCCCGGTCCCTGACCCGAGAGCTCGGTTCACGCGGGATCACAGCAAACGTTGTGGCTCCCGGATTCATCAACACGGACATGACGGCAGAACTGCCCGAAGCCACGCAGAAGGGTTACCTTTCCAGCATTCCTGCCGGCCGGTTTGCCGAGGCAACGGAAGTGGCGAACGTGGTCCGTTGGATCTCCAGCGACGAGGCGGCCTACATTTCAGGCGCCGTCATTCCCGTTGACGGCGGCCTTGGCATGGGCCACTGAAACTAGCGTGACCGGGCTTGTTTGTGGGGGTCATACAAGCGATTGTGGCGCGAGCGCTGGCATGATGGACTTCAGACCTCAAGCGATTTAGACGCTTCAAACAAAGGAGCCCATATGGGACTGCTGGACAACAAAACCGCCATTGTGACCGGATCCTCACGGGGAATCGGCGCTGAAGTGGCCAAGAACCTCGCTGCCGAGGGCGCCGCCGTCGTAGTTAATTACCGCCAGAAGGCGCCGCGCGCCAACAGGGTGGTCGCAGGAATTGAAGCTGCCGGCGGCCGCGCCACCGCAGTGGGCGCGGACCTCACCACCCAGGAAGGCGTGCAGGCCCTGGCCAGCGCTGCCATGGAGAACTTCGGTTCGCTGGACGTCCTGGTGCTCAACGCTTCCGGCGGCATGGAGTCCGGCATGGCAGACGACTACGCCCTGAAGCTGAACCGCGACGCCCAGGTCAACATGCTCAACGCCGCCGTGCCCCTGATGAAGGAAGGCTCACGCGTGGTCTTCGTGACCAGCCACCAGGCCCACTTCATCAACTCCGTGCCCACCATGCCCGAATACGAGCCCGTGGCCCGCAGCAAGCGTGCCGGCGAGGACGCCCTGCGTGAGCTCCTTCCGAGCCTGGCTGAGAAGGGCATCTCGCTGGTGGTGGTGTCCGGCGACATGATCGAAGGCACCGTCACGGCGACGCTGCTGGACCGCTCGAACCCGGGCGCCATCGAGGCCCGCCGTGCCGAGGCCGGAAAGCTCTATTCCGTGGAGGAGTTCGCTGAGGTTGTGGCCAGCATGGCGACCGCGGACGTCGAATCCGGCCACACGGAATACGCCGGCGGCTCCGACTACTTCGGCAAGGGCGCCGAGTAGCCGTTCCGGGCATCCCGCAAGGGCCGTAGTTGCCCACGCCAAAACCCCATCACCACGACGAGCTCCGGGCAGTACTCCTGCCCGGAGCTTTTGTCTGTCGCGAAGCCCAGTCTGTCTGTCTGTCTGTCTGGGGCATTGTCGAGGGCGTTGTCTATGAGGGCAACGCCGCCTAGGGTTTATGAATGGCACAGCAACCAGAGGTGACAGGCCGTAGCTATCCGGCAGGTGTTCCGTGCTGGGTGGACACCGAGCAGCCCGACGTGGAGGCCGCCATGCTCTTCTATGGCGGAATCTTTGGGTGGGAATTCGAGGACACCGCCCCGTCCGGCGGCACCGGCAGGTACGTCATAGCCACCCTTGACGGCCAGGATGCCGGCGCCATCACGGGCGCCGGAACCGATGCCGCCACGTGGAACACCTACGTCTCCGTCGACGAAGCAGATGCGGCCGCGCGCCACCTGCTCTCCGTCGGCGCAACACTGAAATCGGCCCCTGCCGATGCGGGCTCAGGAGGCGTGCAGGCAGTACTGGCAGATCCCGAAGGCGCCGAGCTCCGCATCTGGCGGGCCCGCGAGCGGCTCGGTGCCCAAGCCGTCAACCTTCCCGGCGGATGGAACTTCAGTGATCTCTACACGACAGACAACGAGGCAGCAGTCGCTTTCTACACGACGGCCTTCGGCTGGCAGTTCGACAACCTGGACTTCGGAATCATGATCCGCCGCCCCTGATACGGTGATCACCTTGAGGCCACCGTGGACCCCAACATCAGGGCTCGCCAGTCGGGCGACCTCGTGCCCCGCGGCTTCGAGGATGCTGTTGCCTGGCTTGCCTCCGCGGCGCCGGGTGAGCGTCCGCAGTGGCACGTGACGTTTACCGTCGCAGACCGGGACCGTACGGCCGAGGATGCGGAGCGCCTCGGCGCCGACATCCTGGGGCAGGACGATACCGAGTGGACGCGCACCGTCCTGATCCGGGATCCCGGCGGAGCCGTATTCACCGCGAGCCAGTACACGCCGCCCACGGGCTGAGCGGACCAGGCTGATCGTCCGGGCTGATTCGACCCGGCCGGCGGGACGGAGCCTGCGGCTCAGACGCCGGCGATGTGGCGCACGGCGTCGAGGTACGGCATGTTGATCGCAGAGTCCGCAACTGCCCGGACCGCAGGTTTGGCATTGAACGCCACTCCCATCCCGGCGGCCCCGAGCATGTCCAGGTCGTTGGCGCCGTCGCCTACGGCAATGGTGTGTTCCATCGCGATTCCTTCTGCAGCCGCCCACTCGCGCAGGTACTTTTCCTTCGCCGCACGGTCGATGACGGCACCGAGCACCTTGCCGGTCAGGGCGCCGTCCACAATCTCAAGTTCGTTCGCCAGCCAGTAGTCCAGGCCCAGATCCTCAGCGATGGGACCCAGGATCTGGTTGAACCCGCCGGACACCACGGCCACCACGTGGCCTGCAGCCTTGAATGCCGCAACCAGCTCAGCGGCACCTTCGCTCAGCTTCACTTCCGCCCGGACAGAATCGACGACGGCGGCCGGCAGCCCTGCGAGCACGGCCACCCGCGCGTGGAGGCTCTGCGCGAAGTCCAGTTCACCGCGCATCGCCGCTTCGGTGACTGCCGCCACTTCCTCCCGCTTGCCCGCATAGGCTGCCAGGAGCTCGATGACTTCCTGCTGGATCAGCGTCGAATCAACGTCCATGATCAACAGCTTCCGCGGAGCCGCACGAAGGCCAGCGGGAACGATGGCGGTGTCCAGGCCATCCTGCGCCGCCTCGGCCACCGCCCGGCGGAGCGCCGAAATGCCGGCGTCCGTGCCATCCGCGACGGCGACCTCGGCAGTGTGGACCTCAAACCGGCTGTCCCCGCCCCTTGATTCGGATTGGAGCGTGGCGCCACTGCCCGTCAGGGCGGAGCGCAGCTTGTCGAGCCCGGAGGCAGTCAATTTTGGGCCATAGCTGACCGCAGTCACGTTCGAAGTCATGGCTGCAATCTTAGCCAGCGGGGGAGAGCCGCCCGAATTGATTGCGCCACGTTGATGGCGAACCCGTGGGCCAGCCAGCAGACGGGCCGTGCCCGGGACTGTGACGGGCGTCGCTGTCCACGTTTCAGTTATCAGTCCGTCCCTGTTTTGTCCTAGTGTCTACTCCTATGAGTGATGTTCTTGAATTGGCCGCCGTCAGCGTTGTCCGTGGGTCTAAGACGCTCCTGAACAAGGTGGACTGGCAGGTCAAGGAGGGCGAGCGCTGGGTCATCCTGGGACCCAACGGCGCAGGCAAGACCACTCTCCTGCAGATTGCTGCAGCCCGTCTCCACCCCACCAGCGGCATAGCCGGCGTCCTGGAGGAAATCCTCGGCTCCGTGGACGTGTTTGAACTCCGGCCCCGCATCGGACTGTCCTCCGCCGCACTGGCCAACCAGATTCCCGGGCACGAAACGGTCCTCAATGTAGTCGTCACGGCGGCGTACGGCGTGACGGGGCGGTGGCGTGAGGGCTATGAGAGGGCTGACGAACGCCGGGCTTTCAGGCTGCTGAATGACTGGGGCATGGGGCCGTTCCTGAACAGGGCTTTCGCGTCCCTTTCCGAGGGTGAGCGCAAGCGCGTCCAGATTGCCCGTGCCCTGATGACTGACCCGGAACTCCTCCTGCTCGACGAACCTGCCGCCGGCCTGGACCTGGGTGGGCGCGAGGACCTGGTGCACCGCCTCACCGAACTGGCCCGTGATGACGCCGCTCCGGCCATTGTCCTGGTCACCCACCACCTCGAAGAAGTGCCGCCTGGCTTCACCCACGCGATGTTGCTCCGTGAATCCAACGTGGTGGCGGCCGGACCCCTCGAGGGTGTGCTCACGGCGGAGCACCTCAGCAAGACCTTCGGCGTGGAACTCGACGTCACAGTCAACGCCGGCCGCTACACCGCCACCGCCCGCCGCTAGGCCACGGCGCCGCCAACCGTGGATCTTCTCAGCAGCATCTTTGTGTTTTTTGCCGGCCTGTGGGCGGGCACCATCAACGCCGTTGTAGGCTCCGGCACCCTGGTCACCTTCCCGGTCCTGATCGCCCTCGGCGTCACTCCGGTGGTCGCTTCCATGAGCAACGCGATGGGCCTTGTGGCCGGCACCGCAGCGGGCGCGTGGGGCTACCGCCGCGAGCTCAAGGGCCGCGGCCTGCAGCTGCTGAAGCTCCTCCCGGCGTCGCTGCTGGGCGGCATCACCGGAGCCTGGCTGCTGCTGCACCTGCCGGAGAAGGTCTTCCACTACGTCGCACCGGTCCTCCTGGTCCTTGCCCTGCTGATGGTGGTGTTCCAGCCGCGGCTGCAGGCCTGGGTCCGCAACCGCGAGGAAAACGCCGAGCACGCCATCAAGGACAAACACCATGGCATCCTCCTGATCGTGCTGGTGTACCTGGCCGGCGTCTATGGGGGCTACTTCGTGGCCGCCCAAGGCATCCTCCTGGTGGGCATTCTGGGCGTGTTCCTTACCGGCACCATCCAGAACGCCAATGCCATGAAGAACATCCTGGTCCTCGGCGTGAACCTTGTGGCCGCAGTGTCCTACCTGCTCTTCGCGTTTGACCGGATCAACTGGCTGGTGGTGCTCCTGATTGCCGTGAGCTCCACGATCGGCGGCCTCCTGGGATCCAAGGTGGGACGGAGGCTGTCCCCGGCTGTGCTGCGGACTGTCATCTTTGCCCTCGGCCTGATGGCGCTGGGCTTTATGATCGCCAACCTGATGAAATAATCAGCCGGTGACAATCCACTACCTTCAATCTGCCGGGGATCCCCGTGTCTCCGACTACACGCAGCTGACGGACGTTCACCTGCGGAAGCTCCGTGAACCGGCTGAAGGAATGTACATCGCCGAATCCTCACGGGTCCTGCGCCGGGCGTTGGCGGCCGGCCACCGGCCAAGGTCGTTCTTCCTGGCGGAGAAATGGCTGGCTGACCTGCAGGATGTCCTCAGTGCCTACCCCGACGTTCCCGCCTTTATTGGCAGCGCTGCCCTGCTCGAAGAGATCACCGGGTTCCACCTCCACCGCGGCGCCATGGCAGCCATGCAACGGCCGGAACCGGTGCCTCTCCACGACTTGCTGGCAGGCGCGCGCCGGGTCGCGATCCTGGAGGACATCGTGGACCACACCAACGTGGGCGCCATCTTCCGGTCGGCCGCGGCCCTGGACATCGATGCCGTCCTGATTTCGCCGCGCTGCGGCGATCCGCTCTACCGCCGCAGCGTCCGGGTCAGCATGGGAACGGTCTTCCAGGTGCCTTGGGCGCGGCTGGAGTCCTGGCCGCAGGACCTGTCGCTGCTTAAGGAAGCCGGCTTCACCGTGGCCGCGTTGGAACTCACCGGGGACGCCGTGGACGTGGACGCGCTTGCCGCACGCAATCCGGACCGGCTGGCCCTGGTGCTCGGTACCGAAGGTGCCGGCATGAGCGCCGAGACGCTTGCCGCCGTCGACCTCGCCGTGAAGATCCCCATGCGCGCCGGCGTGGACTCCCTCAACGTGGCGGCGGCCTCCGCCGTGGCGTTCTGGGAACTCCGGCCCCGCGGTTCGCAGGGTCCGCGCTGATCAGCTATTATTAACAGCTGGCTGTCCTGCGCTTTCTGTCTTGCGGCAGTGAAGCAGACACCAGCCATCCCATTCATACCTGGCAGCTGGCAAAATCCAGTTGTGCGAACAAAGGCCCCATTATGAAGTCTGATATCCACCCGAAGTACGAAGCTGTTGTTTTCAACGACCTGGCTTCCGGCGTCAAGTTCCTGACCAAGTCCACCGTGTCTTCCAAGAAGACCATCGAGTGGGAAGACGGAAACACCTACCCGGTCATTGACGTCGAAATCTCCTCCGAGTCCCACCCGTTCTACACGGGCAAGCAGCGCATCATGGACTCTGCAGGCCGCGTCGAGCGCTTCAACGCTCGCTTCAAGGGCTTCGGCGGCGCGAAGTAATTCACTTCACCCCCCAAGGTTCTTTGGAAAGCCCGCACCGGCAACGGTGCGGGCTTTTTGCGTCCGGGGGTTTTGTCGTTTCGGGGAGCCCTGATCGTGGGGCAGGATGGGTGGCATGACTGCCTCGCCGTTTGCCGCTGAAGACCGCCCCCTCAGCCACCACGGTGAGTACAAAGTCCCCGGCGGCAAACTTGTGGTGGTGGATTTCGACGTTGTGGACGGTGTCCTCGCCGACGTCTCCCTCAGCGGCGACTTTTTCCTCGAACCCGACGAGACGCTGCCTGCCATCAACCGGGCGCTGACAGGACTTCCGGAAAGCACGACCGTGGCGGAGCTGTCCGCGGCCGTCACCGCTTCGCTGCCGCCCGGCGCTGTCCTGTTCGGCTTTTCGGCCGACGCCGTGGCCGTCACGGTCCGCCGCGCGCTGGCGAAGGCCACGGCCTGGACCGACCACCGCTGGAACATCATCGCCCCCACGGTACTGCCCACGCATATCAACGTCGCGCTGGATGAGGTGCTGACCGAAGAGGTGGGCGGCGGCCGTCGCAACCCCACCCTGCGGTTCTGGGACTGGGAGGAACCGTCCGTGGTGATCGGCAGTTTCCAGTCCTTCCGCAACGAGCTGGATCCCGACGGCGTCGCCCGGCACGGCATCACCGTGGTCCGCCGGATCAGCGGTGGCGGAGCCATGTTCATGGAGGCCGGCAACTGCATCACCTACTCCCTGTACCTGCCGCAGACGCTCGTGGACGGGATCAGCTTCGCGGACTCCTACGCATTCCTCGACGCCTGGGTGATGGCCGCCCTCGAGAAAATCGGGGTGACCGCGTTTTACGTGCCCCTGAACGACATCGCCACGGACCAGGGCAAGATCGGCGGCGCCGCCCAGAAACGCCTGGCCAACGGCGGCATGCTGCACCACGTCACCATGAGCTACGACATCGACGCCGACAAGATGGTCGAGGTGCTGCGCATCGGTAAGGAGAAGCTCTCGGACAAGGGGACGCGCAGCGCCAAGAAGCGGGTTGATCCGCTGCGCCGGCAGACCGGGCTGACCCGCACGGAGATCATCGCGGCCATGATGGAAGTGTTCACCGAACGCTACGCGGCGACCTCGTCCGAACTCACTGCCGCCGAGCTCACTGCCGCCCGGGACCGGGTGACCACCAAGTTCGGCGCCGAGGATTGGCTGCACCGGGTCCCGTAAGAGCCTTGCCGGGTGATCTACAGAGCCTGTGCGTTGAGCGCCCTCAGAAGGTGGTTCCGCTGCTCCACAATGATCCGGCGCAGCGCCCGCGGCGCGTCAGAGTTAGCCGTCAGCCAGGCATCCGTGCGGAGCACCACGGCGTGCTCCGCAGGCAAGGTCCCCGCCGGCAGATCCTGCGCCAGGGGATAGAGCCCCCGGACGATCCGGCTGGCGATTTCAATGCTCCTGTTGTCCCAGACACCGCGGAGGCACTCGAAGTACGGCTCCACATAGGGTTCCAGCAGGGCAGCAGAGGCGGTGGCAAATCCAACGATGGTGGCGCTGAGCAGCTGGTTCGACAGCTCCGTCCCCTCCACGGCAGAGGGCCAGGCGGCGGCCTTCACACCAGGCTCCGGACGGGCGGCGAGGGCTGTGGCGTGGCCCGCCCGGCCCGAAGCGGTGGTGTCGCGTTCGAGTTCTGCGTCCAGGTCTTCGGGGGTTGCCTGCCCATTGGCCGCCAGGGCGTGCCAGAAGCTCCAGCGCAGCTCGGCGTCCACGGCCAGGCCGTCCACCACCACCGTGCCGTCCAGAAGGCACCTCAGCCGGGGGAGGAGGGTAGCGTCATGACGGCTGACGGCGGCGAGCGTCCGCGCCCAGGCCAGCTGGTGGTCCGAGCCCGGCGCTGCCTTACCCAGCTGGGCGTCGGCCGCCGCCAGGAAGGCGCCGCGCACCGCGTCGCGTTGGGCCAAGGGGGTGTAGCGTTCGACGGCGGTGGCGGCGTTCTCGAGGATGTTCAGCAGCACGCCGACTCCCGTTTCGGACGGGCCGAACGACGTCACGGCCTCCACGTAGCGGGAGGCCGGGCTTTCCCCGTCGCGGGCGGAGTTCCACAGCGCGGTCCAGCAGAGGGCGCGGGCCATCGGAACGGTGATGCGGTCCAGGGATGCCAAAACTGTTTCCTCGGACACCGGGTCCAGTCGGACTTTTGCGTAGGTCAGGTCATCATCGTTGACGAGCAGGAGGGCGGGCCGCGGCTGCCCGGCCAACTCCGGGACCTCTGTCCGCGCTCCGGCAACGTCCGTTTCGAAACTCCAGGTGCGGACCAGGTCGCCGTCGGCATCGAAGTTGTACGAGCCCACGCGCAGCCGGTGCGGCCGCAGTTGCTCCCGTCCGGTAACGGGGTCCACTGCAGCCTGGACGATCGTTACGGCGCCGAGGACGCCGTCGTGCGTTTCCGTCTCCAGCGACACTGTGGAGATGCCGGAGGTCTGCAGCCAGGCGGCAGCCCAGCCGGCAAGGTCGCGACCGGAAGCAGCGCTGAGGGCCTTCAGCAGGTCCGACAGTGAGGTGTTTCCGTAGGCGTGATCGCGGAAGTACTGCCGTGAGCCGGCGATGAAAGCATCGAACCCGACGTACGCCACCAGCTGCTTGAGTACGGACGCGCCCTTGGCGTAGGTGATGCCGTCAAAATTCTGTTTGGCGGCCTCAAGGTCAGGGATGTCGGCAACGATCGGGTGGGTGGTGGGCAGCTGGTCCTGGACGTAGGCCCACGCCTTGCGCTTGTTGGCGAAGTTCACCCAGGCTGTCTCCCAGTCCGTGGCACGGTCCACACCGAGGGTACCCATGTAGTCCGCAAAGGACTCCTTCAGCCACAGGTCGTCCCACCACTGCATCGTGACAAGGTCGCCGAACCACATGTGCGCCATCTCGTGCATCAGCGTGTTCGCCCGGGCCTGGTACTGCGCGTCGGTGGCGCGGGATGTGAACACGTAGCTTTCGGTGAACGTGACCAGCCCCGGGTTTTCCATCGCGCCCAGGTTGTATTCGGGCACAAAGGCCTGATCGTATTTTCCCCAGGGGTAGGGAAAATCGAAAAGCCGGTTGAAGAAGTCCAGCCCGTTTTTGGTCAGCCTGAAGAGCTCCGCGGCATCGAACGATTCCGCCATGGAAGCCCGGCAGTACAGCGCCAGCGGAACCTCCAGCTGCGTGCCGTCGTCGAGCGTGGCGCTCCAGTGGTCCTGGGCTTTAAAGTACGGCCCGGCGAGCACTGTGGTGATGTAGGTGGACATGGGGCGGGTGGTGGCGAAGTCCCAGCGGCTGGTGGCCGGATCGCTGGTCAGCTGCGTCCGGGCCGCTTCCACGCCGTTGGAGGCCACCTCCCAGCCGGACGGTGCCATCACGTGGAATGTGTACTCGGCCTTGAGGTCAGGCTGTTCAAAGTTCGCGAACACTCGCCGGGCGTCGGCGGGCTCATACTGCGTGTAGAGGTAGCACTGGCCGTCAGCCGGATCCACAAAGCGGTGCATGCCCTCACCGGACCGGCTGTATAGGGCGGTGCCGGTGACGGTGACCTGGTTCTCTGCCTGCAGGTTGTCCAGGCGGATCCGGGAACCGTCCACAACGTCGGCCACGGGCAGCGCCTGGCCGTTGAGGAACACACTGTGGACCTCACCGGCGATGAAATCCAGAAATGTAGACGCCACCTGCCCCTGGCCCGGCACGGCGGCGGAGAAGTGGATAACGCTGCGGCTGATGTAGCCCGCCACGTCCGGGTCTGCTGCCTGCCGCACATCCAGGGAGACGTCGTAACTGTGGGTGCTGATCAGGGCTGACCGTTGAGCGGCTTCATCGCGCTGCAGATTCTCATGTGACACTCAGCTATCTAATCACGGGACCCGGGCGTGCCGGTCCCCATCCGGCTGCCGGCCTAGGCCGTCATCAGCAGGGCCGCTGCCAGGCCCAGCAGCGCGATCAGCAGCCAGGCCGCCAGCGCCGCGAGCAGCGCCCTCGCTCCGGTGTGCAGGAGCGTGCGGATCCGCACGGCCGACCCGAGCCCGAAGAGCGCCGCTCCCAGGAGAATGTCCTGCAGCCCCGCACCGGCGTCGAGCCAGCCGTCCGAGAGCCAGTCCGTGGACCGAAGCGCCACCATGGCCACAAACCCCACCACGAACAGGGGCACCAGCGGCGGCAGCGCATGTTGTCCTGACGTGCTCATGCGGTGGTGCACGCCCGCCACGGCCACCACCGGTGCCAGGAGCAGCACTCGGGTGAGCTTAACGACGACGGCGATGCCCAGTGCTGCGGTGCCGGCGGTCTGCGCCGTGGCCACCACCTGGCCGACGTCGTGCACCGACGCACCCGTCCAGGCGCCGAAAGCGAGGGGGCTCAACTGCAGGGGATGCATCAGCAGCGGCAGAATGCCGATCGCCAGCGTGCCGCACAGTGTCACCAGCGCCACCGGCAGGACAGTATCCGCATGCCGGATCCGCCGCACGGCCGCCATGGCACCGATGGCGGACGCCCCGCAGATCGAAAAGCCGGTTGCCACCAGCAGCGCGGTCTCACGCGGCAGCCGGAACAGCCGCACCAGCAGGTAGGTGCCGCCGAAACTCAGCAGCACCACGCCCGTTATCAGGACCATGGCCAGCCAGCCGAGGCCCAGGATGTCCATGATGCTCACCTTGAGGCCCAGCAGGACGATGCCGCCCCGCATCAGGTGCTTGCCCGCGAAGTCCAGGCCCGGACGCGCCCGTCCGGCGATCCACACCGCCGTGCCGGGCAGGTTCGCGGCGAGCAGGCCCAGCGCCACCGCGACGGTCATGGCGGGCAGGGCCGGCACCACAGCATGTACAGCGAAGGCCACGGCCAGCGCGGGGGTGGCCGTCAGGAGGCCGGGCAGGAGCCTGCCGGAACGTATCGTCGCGTCACGCACGCGGGCCCTCAGGCCGCTGTTCCCGCCCTCGCCGGAGCTCCCGGGATTACTTGATTCTGGCACTCACTAACCTTGCCGGATAGGACACGGATTCAACGAACCGCCGTTGCCTCCCTGCAACACGCCACAATGGATGGCGGTAATGATTTCGAAACAAAAAGATGGTTGGCTAAAGGACATGTCAGACCTATTTCAGGATTACTCCGAGGCCGCCGAACGTACCGGCGCCTACGACGAGATGTTCGCCCCCGGCCAGGAAGCACGCGAGTCGTACGGCCAGGTGGCCGATGCCCTTAGCAAGCTCTCCCTCGCTGACGTCAGCGCCCGGGCGGACTCCATGGCACGGACCTTCCTGGACCGCGGTGTGACGTTTGACTTCGCGGGGGAGGAGCGGCCTTTTCCGCTCGACATCGTCCCCCGCGTTATCCCCGCCGATGAGTGGACCGTGCTGGAAAAGGGCGTGGCGCAGCGCGTCCGGGCCTTGGAAGCCTTCCTCAACGATGTCTACGACAAAATGAATGTGGTGGCGGACGGCGTCATCCCGCGCCAGCTCGTCACCACCAGCGCCCACTTCCACCGCCAGGTGCACGGCTTCGAGCCGTCCGGCGGAGTCCGAGTGCACATCTCCGGCATCGATGTGGTGCGCGACGCCGCAGGCACCTTCCGCGTCCTGGAAGACAATGTGCGGGTGCCGTCCGGCGTCAGCTACGTCCTGGAAAACCGGCGGGCCATGGCCAAGGGCCTGCCCGAAGCGTTTGGCCAGCAGCTCATCCGGCCGGTCGAAGAGTACCCCCGCCGGCTGCTGTCCGCGCTGCGCAAAACGGCGCCCGCCGGCGTCGACGATCCCACGGTTGTGGTGCTGACCCCCGGCGTCTTTAACAGCGCCTACTTCGAACACACACTGCTGGCCGGCCTGATGGGCGTGGAGCTCGTCGAAGGCCGCGACCTCATCTGCCGCGGCAACCGCGTCTACATGCGCACCACGGCCGGTGAGCAGCGCGTGGACGTGATCTACAAACGCATCGATGACGAGTTCCTGGACCCCCTGCAGTTCCGCTCGGATTCCATGCTCGGCTGCCCGGGGCTGGTCAACGCCGCCAGGGCCGGCGGCGTGACCATCGCCAACGCCGTGGGCAACGGCGTGGCCGACGACAAACTTGTCTACAGCTACGTTCCGGACCTCATCCGCTACTACCTCAGCGAGGAGCCCGTCATCGCGAACGTGGATACGTTCCGGCTGGAGGAGAAGGACTCCAGGGAATACGTCCTTGACAACCTGGCTGAGCTTGTGGTGAAGCCCGTGGACGGCTCCGGCGGCAAAGGCCTGGTGATCGGGCCGGACGCCTCCAACGATGAACTCGAGGCCCTGCGCAAGCGGGTCGTCGCTGACCCTCGAGGCTGGATCGCCCAGCCGGTCCTGCAGCTTTCCACCGTGCCAACGCTCGGCGGGGACAAGTTCGGCCCGCGGCACGTGGACCTGCGCCCCTTTGCCGTCAACGACGGCGACGATGTCTGGGTACTTCCTGGCGGACTCACCAGGGTGGCGCTCAAGGAAGGCTCCCTCATTGTGAACTCCAGCCAGGGCGGCGGCTCCAAGGACACCTGGGTGCTGGCAGACTCGCCCCAGGTGCCGGTGGAAACTGTTCCGCGGCCCACCATTTCCATCCGCGAGCGGGTATCCGTCTGGCCCGTGGAGAGCAACTGGCGCGACCGCCAGTCGGAGCAGCAGCAGTGAGCCGGGCCATCGAACCGGCACAAATGTTCACGGGGTCATCCCCACAGATTTCGGACGCGCAGGAGGTCACCGCGAATGCTTAGCCGTATTGCTGAGTCCCTATTTTGGATCGGACGCTACGTGGAGCGGGCCGACGGCACCGCCCGCATCCTGGACGTGCACCTGGAACGCCTGAACCACCTCCCCATGGACGAACGCCGCAGGGTGGCCCAGGAACTGCTCGCAGTGATGGGCGCCCGGCCGCAGAGCGAAGACTTCGGCCTGCCCGAACTCCTCCATGCGCTGGCGTACGACAAAACAAGCGCAACCTCCATCGCCGGGTCGCTGGGAGCCGCGCGCGAGAATGCCCGCCGTGCCCGCGAGACCGTGTCCTCGGGCCTGTGGGAAAGCCTCAACACCACCTACTACGGGCTGAGCCAGCACCGCAAGGACGTGGTGGGGACGTACCGCTTCTGCAACTGGACGCTGGAACGGACGGCCATGGTCAGCGGCCTGGCCGACACCACGGTGAGCCATGACGAAAGCTGGCTGTTCCTGGTATTGGGCCGGTCCCTGGAGCGCGCGGACATGACGGCGCGGATGCTTTCCACCCGGGATGTCCTTTCTGCAGGTATGTCCTGGGTCAACATGCTGCGGTGCGCGGGGGCCTATGAGTCGTTCCTGCGGACGCGCCGGGCCGCGTTCGGGGACCAGCACGCCGCCGAGTTCCTCCTGCTTGACCGGCTGTTCCCGCGGTCCATCGTCTACGCCCTGCGCGACGCTGATGAGTGCCTCGCCAAGCTGGACCCTTCGGCGCAGCGCGTGGGCTTCATCAACGACGCCCGCCGGATCGTGGGCCAGGCCCGTACGTTCCTAGAGTTCCACCGGACGGACGATCTGATGTCCGAACTGCCCGAGCACATGGAACGCGTGCAGAAGGCCGTCTCGCAGGCCTCGGACGCCATTTCCCGTAAATACTTCAATCAGGCAGACGAACTCGCCTGGGTGGGAGAAGTTTCATGACCCGGCTGAGCATCATCCACACCACGGCCTACAAGTACAACAAGCGCGTCACGCTCTCGTACAACGAAGCCCGCATGACGCCGCTGACCGACCCCCAGCAGGTGGTCCTTGAATCCGTGCTCAAGGTCTCGCCGACGCAGGCGGCCGTGAGCAACTACCGGGACTACTGGGGCACGCGGGTCACCGCCTTCGACATGCAGATGCCGCACGACCACCTTGAGGTCGTTTCCAACATCACCGTTGAAGTGCACCGGGCGGAAAAAATCCCGGCTGACGCAGACATCGCCGGCTGGGACGTCCTGGCATCGAAGGAATCGTTGAATACGTTCAGCGACTGGCTGCCGCAGTCCCAGCTGAGCGGTCCCGGTGACGAGGTACTGGGCATCATTCCAGGTGTCGTGGAGGGCAAGAACCCGCACGAGGCCGCCATGGCCATCTTCGAATGGATGCGCGGCGAGATGACGTACATGTCCGGTTCCACCGCGGTTACCACCAACGCCGAGGAAGCGTGGGGACAGCGGCAGGGCGTCTGCCAGGACCTCGCGCACCTCGCCATCGGCGCGCTGCGCAGCTGCGGCATTCCCGCCCGGTACGTCTCCGGATACCTGCACCCGCGGTCGACGGCGGCCATCGGCGAGACAGTCGCCGGCCAGTCACATGCGTGGCTGGAGTTCTGGGACGGCGAGTGGCGCAGCTGGGATCCTACGAACCACAAGCCGGCAGGGGACTACCATGTCACCGTCGCCAGGGGCCGGGACTACCGGGACGTACCACCGCTGAAGGGCATCCTGTCCGGCGGCGGCGGATCGGCGCTCAGCGTGAGCGTGGAAATCACCCGCCTCGCTTAGGCAGTCGGGGGCGTTTCCTCGTCCTGCCCAGGACTACTCCGGGGCTGCCTTGGCCGCTCCGCTGAGCTGGGTCCACCAGGTCATGGGTGCGGTGACTTTGAACCGGCGCCCGGTCACTGTTCCCGGGCTCACCCGGACAAAGGTGTCTTTCTTCCCGGCCTGCCATGGGAAGAGGTACAGGGCTGCGGAGTCCAGGATGCCTTCGGTTCCTGTGATGACCTTTGCCGGTCCCTTGACCACCACGCTCCAGGCCAGGCCGCTGACGGCATCCACGCCGTCGGCCTCCAACGCCACAGCGGCACCTCCCGAGGCGGCGGCCAGCTTGGTTCCAGCGCCGGTGCGGAACACTAATGTTCCGCCGTCCACCGTGTAGTTGATGGGGAAGATGTCAGGCTGGCCGTCCACCAGGACGGCCAGCCTGCCTACCGAAACCGTCCGCAACAGGGCCCAGCATTCGTGGTGTTCCAGGTTCTGGACCTGGGACGTTGGTTCGCTGGACGTTGACCCGGTGGACGTTGCTTCGCTGCTCATGCCGCCGAGCCTACGCCCAACGCACCGGAGAGGACAGCGTCCGTCCTACCAGGGGCTGGGCTTGTAGTCCTTGAGGAAGACCCCGTACTGGTCCTCGCCGTTTTCGCCCATCACGATCGGATCGTAGACGCGGGCGGCGCCGTCCACCAGGTCCAGGGGTGCGTGGAAGCCCTCTTCCATAAGCCGGACCTTGGTGAAGTGCGGGCGTTCGTCGGTGATCCAGCCGGTGTCCACCGCTGTCATCAGGATCCCGTCGGCGTCCAGCATTTCCTGGGCGCTGGTCCGGGTCATCATGTTCAGGGCCGCCTTGGCCATGTTGGTGTGCGGATGCCCGGGGCCCTTGTAGGCGCGGGAGAACTGGCCTTCCATGGCGGAGACGTTGACGATGTATTTCCGGTGCGCCGTGGAGCGCTTCATGGCGTCCCGGAGCCTGCTGACCAGCAGGAACGGGGCCGTGACGTTGCAGAGCTGGACTTCCAGCATTTCCAGGGGGTCAACCTCGTCCACCACCTGGGTCCAGCTGTTGATGTCAGCCAGGTCCGGGACGAGCCCGCCGGCGTCGATCGCTGTTCCGGAGGCGATCCGCTCCAGCGAGGCCGAACCGGTGGAGAGCGCCAGCGAAGTGATGGCGTCGCCGGCCAGAACCGGGTGATCCGTGACACTGCTCGCCAGGGCGAGGGGGTGTTTGTCGTGGGCGTGGCCGAAGGTCACCAGTTCCGGTCCGCCGTTGGCCGGCTCCAGCGCTGCCGGCAGCGGCTCGTCCTCGGCGTCCACCAGGGGTTTGTAGGCGTTGCCGGATCGGCGCACCGTTTGGGCGGCGTTGTTGATGATGATGTCCAGGGGGCCCGCGGCGTTGAGCGAATCCGTCAAGGCCATCACCTGTGACGGGTCGCGCAGGTCGATGCCCACGATCCGGAGCCGGGGCAGCCACTCGCTGCTGTCTTCCATTGCCGCAAAACGGCGTGCGGCGTCTTTGGGGAACCTGGTGGTGATGGTGGTGTGCGCGCCATCCCGGAGCAGGCGCAGCGCGATGTACATGCCGATTTTGGCCCGCCCGCCGGTGAGCAGCGCACGCCGGCCTGTCAGGTCGGTGCGGGCATCCCGCTTGCTGTGGCTGAAGGCGGCGCATTCCGGGCACAGCTGATGATAAAAAGCGTCCACCTGCGTGTAGTGCTTCTTGCAGATATAGCAGGGGCGGGAACGGATCAGGTGCCCGGCCACCTTGCCCGTCGCCGAAGTCTCCAGCTTGTTGCCCTGGGTCTCGTCGTCGATCCGGTCCGGTGCTGCCGTTGCCGTCTGGGCGATGACGGCCCGGTCGGCTTCGGAGATCAGGTCCCGCTTGGTGACGCGGCGGTGACGCTTCACGGCCTTGAACATCTTCCCGGTGGCACGGCGCACCGAGACATAGTCGGGGTGTTCCTCGTCGTAGACGTGGATGGTGTTCAAAACCTTGAGGCAGGCCTGGATTTCCTCAGGCGTCAGATCGGGGGAGCTCATTGTACCGATTTTACAGCCTGGCGAAGATCCAGCCTGACCGTGCCGCCGGGTTCGCAGCCCGGCCAGGCCTGCCAGTACTTCGCTTAGCCCTTGCGGCTGCCGGCTGCGGCCTGCGAGGCTGATTGGGCGTGGACCGCAGCGGCCTGCTCGACTGATTCGCGGAGTTCGGGGTAGTTGGCCGTGGCTGCCTTGACGGCATCCGGTACCAGGTGGAGGTTCTTAGCGGCGAGCGCACGTTCCGCGTCCCCGGGCTCAGGCACCTGCTGGCCCTTGGCGAGCACCGTAATACCGGATTCCGTCACCTTGAACCCGCGGGCGCGGTCCAGGTCATGGTCCAGGCCGATCGCGGCGCCGGCCGGAACCTTAACGTTCTTGTCCAGGATGGCCCGGTTGACCACGGCACCTTCGCCGATAATCACTTTGTCCATCAGGACCGAGTCGATAACCCTGCTGCCGTTCCCCACAAAGACGTCGTTGGACAGGACGGAGCCCTCCACGACGCCGCCGGAGACGACCACGCCGCTGGACACGATGGAGTCCAGGGCGGTGCCCACGGTGTCGTTTTGACCGCGGACGAACTTGGCCGGCGGGGAGATGCTCTGGCGCGTGTAAATGGGCCACTCAGAGTTGTAGAGGTTGAACACAGGCAACGGGGAGATGAGGTCAATGTGGGCGTCGTAGAACGAATCAATGGTGCCGACGTCGCGCCAGTAGGTCCGGTCGCGTTCCGTGGAGCCGGGGATGTCGTTGAGGGTGAAGTCGTAGACTCCGGCGTCACCCTGGCTGACGAAGTAGGGGATGATGTCCCCGCCCATGTCGTGCTTGGTGTCGAGCCGTTCGGCGTCCACGTGAAGGGCATCCACCAGCGCGTCGGCGTCGAAAACGTAGTTGCCCATGGAAGCCAGGAACTGGGTGGGATCAGCGGCCAGGCCAGGAGTTGTGGCGGGCTTTTCCACAAATGCAGCGATCTTCTGCGGGTCCTCCTGGTCCACCTCGATCACACCGAACTGGTTGGCCATGCTCAACGGCTGGCGCACGGCGGCCACAGTGGCCTTGGCGCCGCTCTGCACATGCTGCTCCACCATCTGGGCGAAGTCCATGCGGTACACGTGGTCCGCACCAACCACGACGACGATGTCGGGGTTGGCGTCATGGATCAGGTTCAGGGACTGGTAGATGGCGTTGGCGCTGCCGAGGAACCAGCTCTTGCCGACGCGCTGCTGCGCCGGCACGGACGCCACATAATTGCCCAACTGCGTGGACATCCGCCAGGTCTCGGAAATGTGGCGGTCAAGGCTGTGGGACTTGTACTGGGTCAGGACCACGATCTGCAGGTAGCGTGAATTCACCAGGTTGGACAGCGCAAAGTCGATCAGCCGGTAACTGCCGGCAAAAGGCACTGCAGGTTTCGCCCGGTCTGCCGTCAGTGGCATTAGCCTGTTTCCCTCGCCGCCCGCGAGGACAATGGCCAGGACTCTTTTATTCAACGGCATGGTAGTAGCTCCTGTACGCCTTCGTAACCCCAAACAGTCCGGCATGCCCGGACCCCTTCACACTAGAACAGATAGTGCGGAAGGACTACCTTGGGTAACGTGCGAATAGACATTGTGACTAAAGAGTTCCCGCCCGAGATCTACGGAGGCGCCGGAGTCCACGTGGCCGAATTGAGCAGGGTGCTTAGTAAGCATGTTGACCTGCAAGTTCGTGCCTTCGGGGCACCCCGCGACGCCGATTACCACGGTGCCGGGGTGACCTCCTATTCCGTTCCCGAAGACCTGGGCTCGGCCAACGCCGCCGTCCAGACGCTCGGGGTGGACCTGCGGATCGTGCCGGACGTGGCAGGTGCCGATCTGGTCCATTCGCACACCTGGTATGCGAACATGGCCGGCCATCTGGCGTCCCTGCTCCACGGCATCCCGCACGTATTAAGTGCCCACAGCCTGGAGCCCCTGAGGCCGTGGAAGGCCGAGCAGCTTGGCGGCGGCTACGCATTGTCCTCCTGGGTCGAGAAAACTGCCTACGAGGCGGCAGCAGCGATCATCGCCGTTTCGGAAGGCATGCGCCAGGACATCCTTCGCAGCTACCCGGACGTTGACCCTGCCAAAGTCAGGGTGGTCCACAACGGCATCGACGTCGAATTGTGGCAGCGCGACGAAAACCAGGACGCCGTCCGCGCCCTGGGCATTGATCCGGATAAGCCGAGCGTGGTGTTTGTCGGCCGCAACACGCGCCAGAAGGGCGTGCCTTACCTCCTGCGTGCAGCCGCGAAGCTTCCGGCCGATGTGCAGCTCGTGCTGTGCCTTGGGGCGGCGGATACTCCCGAGCTCGCCGCAGAAACTGCACGCCTGATCGAGGAGCTGCAGAGCCAGCGGACCGGCGTCGTGCTGATCGAACGGATGCTGCCGCGGAACGAACTCATCCAGGTCCTCAGCCACGCCACAGCGTTCGCCTGCCCGTCCATCTATGAACCGCTGGGCATCGTCAACCTCGAGGCGATGGCCTGCGGTGCTGCCGTGGTGGCCAGCGCTACGGGCGGCATTCCCGAGGTGGTCCAGCATGGCGAGACGGGCCTGTTGGTGGACCTGGAGCAGGTCACCGACGGTACAGGCACGCCGCTTGATCCGGAGAAGTTCGTGACGGAATTTGCCGCCGCTCTGACCGAGGTGGTGTCCGATCCCGAACGGGCACGTGCTATGGGCCAGGCCGGCCGCCGCCGTGCGGAGGAGCACTTCTCCTGGGACTCCATCACCGAGACCACCCTCGAGGTCTACCGCTCAGTGCTTTCCTGACGGACGGCAGGAACAGCAGCACTAGTGACCAGACATCGCACGACGGCGCCGCCCCCACCGAGGGGATTGGCGCCGTCGTTCGTACAAAACGCTTGATCCAACGCGGGGTCACAACGTGCCCATTCCGGGGCGTCGGAGGGGCTTGAAGTGACCTCGCGTTGCTTTATCGGGAGGTAGCCGTGCGCGCCAGCAGCACTTTTTCGTCGACGGGTGCGTTGCCGCTGGCCCGCTGTGCCCTGACGTAGGCGCGGGCCTCGTCCTGCCGGGTCTTCTCGGCACCGGTGGCGATCGCCGCACGCACGTGATCATCGCCGTACCCGAAGGCGTCCACAAGGTCCAGGGCATGGGGCCTGATCTTGACCAGGAGCCGGTTAATGTAATCACCCACGGTGCGTGCCCGTTGCATGGAGAGCCGGCCGTTCATCAGGTACCAGGACAGGTTCTTCTCGATCAGCGACAGGCCGAACAGGTCGCGCAGCCAGGTCAGGACCCGCTTGGTGCCGGGGTCCGTGACGTCTTCCAGGGCCGCCGTGAACGCCTCCCATTGCAGGAGCTCGGCGTGGGCCTGGGCAGCATCGATCAGCTCGTTCTGGTGCTGGTTGAAGAGGGCTGCCCCCTTTTCGACGGGCAGCTTGTTGGCGCCCTTCAGGGCCGCCCCGACGTCGGCCACCATGGTCTGGACGCGGTCCGTCAGGAGGGCGCGCTGGCCTTCCTCGTCCCGGAGCGCAATGGCAGCCTTCTGGACTGATCCGGTATCGGCGACGAACTGTGCCACCTGCCGCAGGCCGGTGCGGTGGATCGCCACGCCCGTTGCCTGGGCCACCACGTAGCGTGCAAGGACGCCAAAATCGACATTCCTGAACTCCTTGGCATAGTCGGCCAGGAGGCGCTTGGCCACAAGCTGGAGCAGCACGGTGTTGTCGCCCTCAAACGTGACATAGACGTCCATGTCCGCACGAAGGGAGGCATAGCGGTTTTCGATCAGGAAGCCGGCGCCGCCGCACGCCTCGCGGCATTCCTGCAGGGTGTCAAGGGCATGCCAGGTGCTCAGCGGCTTCAGGGCTGCGGCGAGGGTTTCCAAATCCTGCCGGTCCTCGTCAGTATCGTGGGCGCCGGAAAAGACGTCGTCGAATTTCTGGAGGAGCTGCTCGTGCGCGAAGCCCGCGGCATACGTCGTGGCCAGCCGGGTAAACAGGCGCCGCTGGTGGCGCTGGTAGTCCAGGAGGACCTCTTCGTCAGTGTGTGACGACGCTTTAAACTGGCGCCGTTCGGTGGCGTAGCGGATGGCTGCTGTCAGGGCGACCTTCGACGCCGCCACGGCCGCGCCGTCCAATGACACGCGGCCCTGGACGAGAGTTCCCAGCATGGTGAAAAAGCGGCGGCCGGGGCTGGCAATGGACGACGTGTAGGTCCCGTCAGGTGCCACATCGCCGTAGCGGTTCAGCAGGTTGGTGCGGGGGATGCGGACGTTGTCGAAATGCAGCCTGCCGTTGTCGATCCCGTTGAGGCCGCCCTTGACTCCGTCGTCCTCGCCACCGATCCCGGGCATGAACTCCTTGGTCTGGGGGTCCCGGAGGTCAACGTAGAAGGCATGCACGCCATGGTTGACGCCATTTGTCACGAGCTGGGCGAAAACGACGGCGCCGAGGCCGTCGATGGCTGCATTGCCGATGTAGTCCTTCCACGCAGCGCGGAACGGTGTATGGACCACAAATTCCTGGGTTTTGACGTCGTAGGTCGCGGTGGTGGCGATGCTGGCCACATCGGAACCGTGGCCGGTCTCCGTCATGGCGAAGCAGCCGGGGATCTCCAGGCTCATGATGCCTGGCAGCCAGTTGGTGTGGTGCTGCTGCGTGCCCAGGTGCATCACGGCCGAGCCGAAGAGGCCCCACTGGACACCAGCCTTAATCTGCAGGGACGGGTCGGCGGTGACCAGTTCCTCGAAGGCCGCGATGTTGCCGCCGTGGTCATCGGAACCGCCCAGTGCCAACGGGAAGGCCCGGTGTACGGCGCTGTTGTCCACGAGGTACTTCAACTGGCCGAAGGTTCGCGTCCGGTGTTCGGTGTGCGTCAGTCCTTCAATTTTGTGCAGTGCAGGGTCACTGGCCAGCGCGCGGGATTGGCGACGGGAGTCCGCCCATTTGCCCAGGAGTTGCTCGCCGAGGGCGGCAACGTCGACGGCGGGCTGCACAGCCGAGCCGTAGTTGGCGCTGGGGCTGGTGACCGCTGGGCCCGCAGCGGCTGTGTTCGCTACGGCGGCATTAGCTACGGCTGTATTCGTTACGGCGGCGTCCGGGCCGGTGGGGCGGTCCACTACTTCGGTCATGTCAATGTCCTTCGTTGGTTCTGACAGGAGGGTGTGAGGTTCTTGGGGCGGAATCATGCCGCGCTGGCGGGGCTAAGCTCGGGGGCGATCCCCACGCATAACCAGGCCGTGACCTGGCGGGCCATGGCTTCCTGGTCCGGTTTCGCCGCCGAAGCCGGCGTGCTGAGCCATTGCTCACCGGCATTTCGGACCAGGCCGATGGCCGCCGTGGGCCAGTAGCCGATCACCGCTTCTTTGCCTTCGCCGAGGTGGGTCCGCATTGGCGCGGCGATCATCTCTGCGATGGAATCGAAGAAGTGGCCAAGGGCTCCCGAGATGGCCGCCGATCCCGGGTGGCTGTCCGCATCCACCGGCGCATAGCGGGTGACGAAACTGTAGACATTGGGGCTGGTTTCCGCCATCTGGAGATAGGCAGAAATCATGGCCAGCAGCCCTTCCCGAGGAGTCTGGGCACCCTGCGCCGCTTCGCGGATCTTGCGCTGCATCTGGCTCAGGACAACTTCCCCGACGGCGTGCTGAAGTCCTGCCTTATCGCCGAAATAGCGGTAGAAGACCGACTTTGAGGTGCCGGCGGCCGCTGCAATCTCCTCCATGGAGGCATCGCTGCCCAGCGCGTGGACCGCGCGGCGTGCGGACTTGATGAGCGCCCGGCGTCGTTCCTCCCGGTGGGTCTGCCAGCGGGCCGAACGGCCGTCGGCAATTGCGCCGGCAGCCGGCGTCGGGACTTCTGCGTGGAGGTTGTTCACGATACTCAGCGTATCAGGTACGCTGGGTATCGGTAACCGTCGCAGATCAGAGGAGTCACCCATGTCCGTCAATGGACAGTCCGGCACCGGACCCCACGAATTCGCCAGCCCCACGACTTCCGGCGCGGCGCGTCCAGTCCGCCGGGCCGTAATTGTGGGTGGTAACCGGATCCCGTTTGCCCGGTCCGGCGGGGCCTACACAAAGTCTTCCAACCAGGACATGCTCACCGCCGCACTGGATGGTCTTATCGCCAGGTTTGGCCTCCAGGATGAGCGGATCGGCGAGGTTGCGGCGGGGGCCGTACTCAAGCACTCCCGCGACTTCAACCTCACCCGCGAGGCAGTCCTGGGTTCGGCGTTGTCGGCGGAAACCCCCGCCTACGACCTGCAGCAGGCGTGCGCCACCGGCCTCGAAACGGTTCTGGGCCTGGCCAACAAGATCAAACTGGGCCAGATCGATTCCGCCATCGCCGGTGGTGTCGACTCGGCGTCGGATGCCCCCATTGCTGTCAGCGAAGGCCTCCGCGAGATACTCCTGGACCTCAACCGCGCCAAGACACTGCCCCAGCGCTTGCAGGTACTCAGCCGCCTGCGGCCCAGGGACCTGGCCCCCGATGCTCCGAATACGGGGGAGCCACGCACCGGCCTGTCCATGGGCGAGCACCAGGCGCTGACCACCGCGCAATGGAACATTTCGCGCGAGGCGCAGGATGAGCTGGCTTTCAACAGCCACCGCAACCTTTCCGCCGCGTATGACGCAGGATTCTTCGATGACCTCCTGACGCCATACCGAGGCCTCGCCAAGGACTCAAACCTGAGGGCGGACACCACATTGGAGAAGCTGGCTACACTCAAGCCCGTCTTCGGGAAGAGCCTCGGCGCCGAGGCCACCATGACGGCGGGAAACTCCACACCGCTGACCGACGGGGCCTCCACGGTCCTGCTCGCATCCGAAGACTGGGCTGATGCCCATGACCTGCCGAAGCTCGCCACCGTCGTGGATGGTGAAGCTGCCGCCGTGGACTTCGTCCACGGCAAGGACGGACTGCTTATGGCTCCCGCGTTTGCGGTCCCCAGGCTGCTGGCCCGCAACGGACTGACGCTGGATGACTTCGACTTCTTTGAGATCCACGAAGCCTTCGCCGGGACTGTCCTGAGCACCCTGGCCGCCTGGGAAGATGATGAGTTCGGCCGCACCCGGCTGGGACTTGAGGGTGCCTTCGGCAGCATCGACCGCACCAAGCTGAACGTCAACGGCTCCTCCCTGGCCGCGGGCCACCCGTTCGCAGCCACCGGCGGACGCATCGTGGCCTCGCTGGCCAAGATGCTGCAGGCCAAAGGCACCGTCGAGGGAAGGCCTGCGCGCGGACTTATTTCCATCTGCGCCGCCGGCGGCCAGGGCGTCGTCGCAATACTCGAAGCACTCTAGGGGTACCGGATGACGGATAAATACACCACGCTCGTCAACCAGGGCGTGGGCAAGAACATCGCCAAACGGCTGGGCCTGCCCCAGCCTGCCGTGCTGCGCCGCTTCAAGCCGGGCCAGCCCCTGGTCACCGGCCCCGTCCTCGTCCAGGGCAACACCGCCGGTGCCGACGAACTGGCCGCCAGGCTGCTCTCCTGGGACCTGGACGTCCGGCGCCACGCGGTGCCCCGCGAAAAACTTGGCGCGATCATTCTGGCCCTGGATGAGCTGACCCGGCCCGAGGATCTTGAAAAGCCTGTGCTGTCCGCCGCGGCATCACTGCGTGATCTCGGCCCCAGCGCCCGCGTCATCACCATCTCCCGGCCGGCCGCCGAAACCGCGTCCCCTGCACAGTCGGCTGCCCGGCAAGGCGTCGATGGCTTCCTGCGGTCGCTTGCCAAGGAACTCCGGGCCGGCGCAACAGCGAACGGCATCGTCCTGGCAGAAGGTGTCCAGAGCACCAGCCCCAGCGCCCTGGCCGCCCTTCGGTTCTTTCTGTCCGGCCGGTCGGCATTTGTGGATGGCCAGTTCCTGACTGTGGCAACCGAGCAGGGCCACCTGCCCCCGGACTTCGAGAAGCCGCTCGCCGGCAAGGTTGCCGTGGTCACCGGCGCCGCCCGCGGCATCGGTGCGGCTATTGCCCGGACCCTCCACCGGGACGGGGCCATCCTGGTCCTCGTAGACATCCCGGCAGCCGGGGACCATTTGGCCGCCGTCGCCAACGAAGTCCGCGGCACGGCCCTTCAACTGGACATCAGCCGCGCAGATGCCGGCCAGCGGATCATCGACCACGCCGTGCAGCGTCACGGCCGCCTGGACATCGTCATCCACAACGCAGGAATTACCCGGGACAAGCTGCTCGCCAATATGGACCACGGTCGCTGGACCTCCGTCGTGAACATCAACATCGCCGCCCAGCTCAGAATCAACGAAGCGCTCCTTGCTTCCGAACACTTCCGTAATTCACCACGGATTGTCTCGGTGGCATCCACCAGCGGCATCGCGGGCAACCGCGGCCAGACCAACTACGCGGCGTCCAAGGGCGGCGTGATGGGTATGGTGCGCGCTTCTGCGCCCCTTCTGGCGGCGAACGGCGGGACCATCAACGCGGTGGCGCCCGGTTTCATCGAAACAGACATGACAGCACGGATCCCGTTTGCCGTCCGCGAAGTGGGACGGCGGCTGAATTCGCTGCAGCAAGGTGGCCAACCGTCCGACGTCGCGGAGGCAATTTCCTTTCTGGCGAGCGACGCCGCCGGGGGCATCAACGGCGACGTGCTGCGGATCTGCGGACAGAACCTGGTGGGGGCATGAGTACTGTCCAGCCGGTCATCCTGGGGGAGATGCCGTCCCTGTCCAAGCTCTACGTCAATGCCGCCGCGCAGACCGCGCGGCGGCGCGTGTTGGGCACGCACAACGGATCAAACCTTCCGGTCACTAGCCACGAAGTGCGCGGGGTAAGGGCCGACGTCGGCAACCTCACCGCCTACCAGCACCTCATCGGGCTGACTGCCAGGGACACTCTGCCGGCCGGATACCTCCACGCACTGGCATTCCCGCTGGCCATGAGTGTGATGAACCGCGACGATTTCCCGCTGCCACTCCTGGGCATGGTCCATCTCAGCAACCATGTGGAGCAGAGGTCGCCGGTGCTCTTCACGGAATCCCTGGACATCCAGGCCAGGGTTGAGAACCTCCGGGGCCACCGATCCGGCACGCAACTTGACGTTGTGGCAGAGATCCGCGGCGCGGATACGCCGGACATCAAGTGGACCGGGCGCTCCTCCTACCTGGCCAAGGGCGTGTTCCTCCCCGGCATCGACAAGCCAACGCCCCACAACGGCCAGGCCGATTTCACGCCTCCGGACCCCACCGCGATTTGGCATTTGGGGGTCGACACGGGAAGGGCGTATGCCGCCGTTTCAGGAGACTTCAACCCCATCCACCTGAGCGTGCTTTCTGCCAAGGCCCTGGGCATGCGCCGCTCCATCGCACACGGGATGTACCTTGCCTCGAGGGCCCTCGCGGATGTCGGGCCGGCCAAGGGCGAAGCGTTCACGTGGGATGTCACGTTCGAGGCTCCGGTGTTCCTTCCTGCCCGCGTTGCCTTGGCTATCACCGCCCTGGATATCACCACGGCACAGACGCCTGGCGAAGGCTGGCAGCGGGCCGAATTTGTGGCGTGGAACCCCCGCTCCGGCCGCCGCCACTTCAGCGGCTCCGTGGCACCGATCTAGGACGCCGGCCGCACAGCCCTGAGGACACGGTGCAGGCTCAGGAGGATGGACCCGGACGCTGTCACGGCCGAATCCTCCTGGGCCCGCTCCGCAACCGTTGCCATACCGGCCTCCACCGCCGACTTTGCGGCAGCGAACAGCCGCCGCTGGTCGGCTTCATCCTCACCGTCGAACGAGGCCAGGAGTTCGCCTGTGGCGGTCATGGCCGCGGCCAGGGGCGCACTGTCGTTGAAAGGCACCGTATAAGGTGCGTCGTCTGTCCAGATGACATCGGACAGGACTTCTGTCATGTCCTGGATGTGGAACGTCACCCGCTCCAGGTCACGAAGGTTGCGGTAGTCGAGATCCACATCGCGAGGATGGAGCCGCCGCCGCGGATTGGCGCGCCGGCTCGCATCAGCCTCCTGCACGAGATGGCGGACCGTGCTGGCTGCTTCGGCCAGCTCGGTCGACCGGCGGGACCAGTCCTCATGCTCGGGAGGCCACTTTTCAGTCAGGGCCGTTCCCATGTCAGTCAGTTGCCGCCCGAGGGCCAGCCGGAGTTTGCCCAGGCTGGTGGCCGCCGCGTTGAAGTGCAGGGGAGGAAAGACCAGGAAGTTGACGGCAATGCCCACTACGACGCCGACGCCCATCTGGATGAGGTAGCCGAAGGAAAAGTCGTCCCGGTTGCTTCCCCCCACCAGCAGGACCAGCAGCGCCGCCGTCGGAATCCAATCGCTGCCCGAGCCGATGCGGGGGAGACCGCCGAGCAGCACGCCGAGTCCCATAACGACCGCAACAGACAGCGGTGACGGATCACCGACACTGACCAGCGCAAAGGCGAGCCCGATACCCAGAGCGAGTCCGACGAGCGCCTGGAGACCCTGCCGGAAGGATCCGGCCACGTTGTGGTACATCGACACCAGGGCGCCGAGCGGCGCGTAGTACGGATAGTCGGCAGCGGATCCTGGCATCAGGGGAGCAATGGCGAAAGCGAGGCCGGCGGCCAGAGCTGCCTTCGCCGCCAGCTGCAGGCGCTGTACTGTGAATGCCGACGAGAGACCGGCCACCGAATTCCGCAGGATTCGGGTTCCAGCGGAGGGCCGGCCCTGCGGCTGCGTTTGAGTGTCACCCATCAGCCCCACACTAGGTGCACCCGTGTACTAGGACAAGGCCGACGCCGCCCGCCGGACCTCCGCAGCCAGCCGATGAGCTTTGCCCTGGGTGCGTCCGTCCTCCGCCCGCTGCGGGATGTATCCGAAGCCGAGGCCGTACGCGGGATCGGCGAACCCCAGCGCAGCGTTGGCTCCCTCGTGGCCGAAGGCGCGGTGGCTGCCGAAATTCCGCGACACGTGTGGCTTCATAAAGACCACGGCAAAGGCGTTGTCCAGTCCGGACAGGCGGTCCAGGCCCCACACCTGCTCCTGGGACATGGCGCTGACGGTCTCAGGGGTCAACAAGGGGTCCCGGCCGTCCACACCGGTGATGGCCGCGGCGTAGAGCCTGGCCAGGCCCTCCGCCGTACCCACACCGCCGGCGGCACTCATCCCCGCGGCGCGGACGGCCCGTTGATTGGGAAGTTCCATGATTGTGCTGACTGCCGCGTTGCTGTTAAGCCCATCCAGGCTCAGCGGATCCAGCCATGGTTGAAGAGGATCGACGTCGTAGAGGACGTCACGGTAGCGCGGTTCCAGCTCTTCGGGCAGTCCCAGGAAGAAGTCGATGCCGTAGGCCGTGCGGATGCGCTGGTCATAGAGGCTCTGCAGGCTGGTTGCCGTGACCCGCCGGCAGAGTTCCTCCATAATGATTCCGATGGTGAGGGCGTGATATCCGAAGCAACTGCCAGGACGCCATGCGGGGCTTGTCGCTGCCAACCTTGCCGCGGCCAGGGAGGTGGTGAATTCGTCCAGGGCGATGCCTCCCTCGACTCCCACCAGTCCGGCCTGATGGGACAGGGCTTCACGCACCAGCAAGCGGTCCTTGCCATGGCAACCAAACTCGGGCCAGTAGTGCGCCACCGTCCGGTTAAGGTCCAGCAGCCCGCCCTGGACGAGCAGCGAAATCACCAGCGCCGCCACGCCCTTGGAAACTGAATACGCCCCCGTAACGGAATCGGCGGTGATGTGGGGCCCGCCGGACAGGTCCACGATCTTCACGCCGTCCCGGTAGGCCGCCAGTTGGGCGCTGTACTGCGGATCCGCGGCGAGAAGGGCCTCAAACAGATCCAAAACGCCTTCATAACCGGGTGCTGCAAAGCCAAAAGATTTCTGCATGGGGCTAGCCTAACCGGTTAGAAAGCGCTTTCCCGATCCTAAGCCGCTCCATGGCCGGGGGAAACTTCTTCGCCGGGGCGCACCGGCCCCGGGGGAGTGCCGTCACCGAACGGCCGGCCGCCCAGTGATTCCCTGCCATGGGGCTCCAGCCAGCCCGCCGGATCAGGACCCTGCGGCACCATCCGGGTGGGATTGATGTCCTCGTGGACGATGTAATAGTGCTGCTTGATCTGGACAAAATCGATCGTGTCTCCGAAACCGGGAGTCTGGAAAAGATCCCTTGCGTAGCCCCACAGGGCCGGCAGTTCGGTCAGCTTCTGCCGGTTGCACTTGAAATGCCCGTGATAGACGGCATCGAACCTGGCCAAGGTAGTGAACAGGCGGACATCCGCTTCCGTGATGGTGTCACCCACGAGGTACCGCTGTCCGGTGAGGCGTTCCTCGAGCCAGTCGAGCGCGGCCCACAGCCTGGTGTAGGCCGAGTCATAGGCCTCCTGGGAGCCCGCAAAGCCGCAGCGGTAGACGCCGTTGTTGACCTCGGTGAAGACGCGCTTGTTGACGGAGTCAATTTCGGCGCGGAGGTGTTCCGGGTAAAGGTCAGGCGCCCCGACCCGGTGGAAACGGGTCCATTCGGTGGCAAAGTCCAGGGTGATCTGAGGGAAGTTGTTGGTGACCACCGCGCCGCTGGCAATATCAACGATCGCTGGCACCGTGATGCCGCGCGGGTAATCCGGGAAGCGCCGGAAATAGGCGCTCTGGATGCGCTCGATGCCAAGCACAGGGTCTACCCCGCGCGGATCGAGGTCAAAAGACCACGACCGGGCATCGTGGGTAGGGCCGGGCTGGCCAAGGGAGATGGAGTCCTCCAGGCCGAGGAGCCTACGCACAATCACGGCCCGGTTCGCCCACGGGCATGCCCGCGCCGCAATCAGCCGGTACCGGCCAGCTTCCACTGGCCACCCCGGCACGCCGTTGACGCCGGGACGGCCGTCGTGGGTGATCCGGTCCTCAATGTAATTCGTGTCCCGGTTGAACTCGGCACCGCCGGTCACATATGCGCCCAAGGTGCTGTGCCCGGTGCTGGTGTGCGTGCTGTCGGCAGCGGTGGCATTCGTGGCCTGCGGCCCGCTCGGAAATTCCTGGCTCATGCGGACCAGCCTAGGCTCCGGCGGCCAGGATTGCCGAGATGGGCTGCCAGGCGACCAGCCAGGAGCCGGCAATAACGACGACAAAGAGCGCGATCCAGATGCCGGAGGGTATGGACGTTGCGCGGTACAGGATATACGCGTCGGAACTGGCCAGCCTGTCACGGCGCCGCAGGTGCACATTGGTGAGCTTCGCGAGATCCCGGACGGCGGCCACAAGCAGGGCCACGCCAAGCACGACTGCAACATGGCCGGTGAAGCTGCTGGGCACAACGAGGACCAACACCCCGCCGCCTGCGACGGCAAGGCCTGTGATCAGCAGCCCCGCGAAGTTCCTGATGAACACGAGCGAAACCAGGAGGATAAGGGTGCCTGTGGCCAAGGCGGCCGGACCCCAGCCGGCAAAACCGGAGGTGACCAGGGCAGCGCCGGTCAGGGCAGGTACAGGATAGCCCCAGAATCCGGACCAGACGGCGGCGGCCCTGCCCCGGCTGTAACTGGTGGTTATGCCGGAGTGGTCCAACCGGAGCCGGATCCCGCTCAGTCTTTGGCCGCTCATAACGGCGGCGAAAGCATGGCCGAGTTCGTGCGTGGCGGTGGCCAGGAGCCCAAAGTACTTCCAGGTGGCACGGGGGATGGACAATGCAGTTGCCAGCGCCAGCACCACAGCCAGTTCGGCCACCGTGACTTGGGGGATGGCGGCACGGCTGAAGGCTTCAACGATCCGTTGCCACAATTGCTCGGGAATCAAGGTCGTTTCCCGCCGCGCCGGGAGTAGTGATTGTCAGCCATATCCCTCTACGGTACTAGAGGGATGGTTCACCACTGTCCTGCCGCCCTGCGGCGCTCAAGGAATCGAGGAATGCCGTGACCACTTTGAAGGAACGCCTGCACGCTGATGTTGTGGTGCACATGAAGGAGCGGAACAAAACCGCCCTGACCACGGTGCGCAATGTCCTGGGCGAGATCGAAACACGGGAGAAGTCGGGAAAGACGCCCATTGTCCTGGACGACGCCCAGGTGACCTCGTTGTTGCAGAAGGAGGCTGCAAAGCGACGTGACACCGCAAGGATCTATATGGAAGCCGGAGAATCCGAGCGGGCCGCGGCCGAGATCGCCGAGGCCGAAATCATAGAAGCGTACTTGCCGCAGCCGCTGACAACAGCCGAAGTCGAGGCGATTGTTGACGAGACCATTGCCGGGCTGCGGAACGAAGGCGTAGAGCCCGGAATGCGTCAGCTGGGCGCCGTGATGAAGCCTGTCACGGCCAAAGTCGCCGGACGCTACGACGGCAAGGCTGTCAGCGAGATCGTCCGCAGCCGTCTCGCCTAAGCGGGTCAGCTCGAGCCTGTTACTCGAGCCTGTTAACCGGAAAGGCACGCCTACTAAACGTGGGCGTGCCTTAACTTCCTGCTGGCGGAACACGGCCGCCACGGAAGAATATCCGGGTTTCTTGAATCAGCCTTCGCAGTCAGTGCAGTAGCTGTGTCCGTCTTTCTGCCGCGCAATCTGGGAGCGGTGCCGGACCAGGAAGCAGGAGTAGCACGTGAACTCGTCCTCAGCCTGCGGGATAACCTGCACGACCAATTCCTCGGCAACGAATTCGCCTCCCGGAACGCCGGCGCCATCCAGCCCGTCGGCCTCATCGAGCTCGAGGACGACGCTGCGGGCGTCCGGAGCATTGGCGGACTGCAGTGCCTCGAGTGAGTTGTCCTGCGACTCCTTGACGTCGGAGCGAAGTTCATCGTAATCGGTTGCCACTTAGGTGTATCTCTTTTCTTTGGTTCGTCTGTCGCGTATGCAACCTACAGCATCCGGCGGGTATTCCCCAATAGCCTGGCAAGAAAATTTCTCTGCGGCGCCAATATTTCCGTGCGGACACCCGCTGGGATCGGCGTCGGGTGACATTGGGCACCACGGTGCCCGGGGCTAAAAGTCAGCGCACGGCGGCCGAGCCGCGAGATCTAGTCAAGGTCCTTAGCCAAGGCCGTGGTCTGAGGCGGGGTAATCCGCCCCAGTCGCTCGTCGAGCGTCACGCGCAGCCGGGCGGCCGCCACCTGAACCCGGTGCTCGGCAGGGGTGACCTTCCTGTCCGGCGCAGAGGCGGCATTCGGGCGTGCGTGCACGTCCTTGTGTTCAGGGGACCCTGCGCTGACGGTCCAGTCACTATCGTCCCCGCCAGGCACGTACTCCCACGCCGCGTCGAACAGTTCAAGCTCCTCGGCACGGGCCAGCTCACTGCCTGCGAGGACGTTTAAGGTCGCAAGCCCCAAGGCCTTGGTTCCTTCATCCTGATCCAGGGCCCGGTCCAGGGCCCACTGGGTGCGTCGCCACCATTCCGCCCGGCTGTCCGCCTCGGTCTTCTGCCGGAGCGCCTGCTCGTCGGCTTCGCGTTTCTGGTCCAGCGCTGTCTTATCGGCTGACGTGCGCTGGGCCAGGGTGCGCCAGTTGATGTAGAAGGCCAGCAGGGCCGCGATCAGGACAGCCAAGGGGCCAAGCCCGGCAAGGATTACCCACCAGTCGGCCGGCCCGGAGTGGACGACGACTTCAAGCGGGCCAGGCGGCGGGGTTGGATTCACGGCTCCAGCTTAGGCCGTCGACGGAAACAGAAAAAACCCCTGAAATCCGTGGATTTCAGGGGTTTTCCCATTTGTGCGCGGAGGGGGACTTGAACCCCCACCCCCTTTCGAGGACTAGCACCTCAAGCTAGCGCGTCTGCCATTCCGCCACCCGCGCAGGTGGTAATTCGGAGATCGTTTCCGCCTTTCAGCGTTTCGCTTTTCTCCGAAGCAGCGAGAAAAACTCTAACACGAACTTTCCGAAAACATGGAATCGGGGCTGATGGGTAGGCTGAGGGCACACGAGAACGCAGGTTGTTTGCAGCCTTCCCACTGCCCAAGGAGTTTCTATGTCTGACATCCGTGCCGAGGATGAAGTTGTCCGGATCTGCCAGGAACTTATCCGGATAGATACCTCGAACTACGGTGACGGTTCGGGGCCGGGGGAGCGGTTGGCCGCGGAATACACGGCCGGGCTGATTGAAGAAGTGGGCCTCGCAGCCGAGATCTTCGAGTCGGCGCCCGGCCGCGCAAGTGTTGTGACCCGGATGGCCGGTGAGGATCCGTCCGCCAGCGCGTTGGTGGTGCACGGGCACCTCGATGTAGTGCCCGCCCTGCGTGAACAGTGGTCGGTGGATCCCTTTGGTGCGGAGCTCAAAGACGGACTCATCTGGGGCCGCGGAGCCGTGGACATGAAAGACATGGACGCCATGATCCTTGCTGTGATGCGGGATTTGGCCAGATCCGGGCGCAAGCCCAAGCGCGACATTATTTTTGCCTTCTTCGCCGACGAGGAAGCCGGCGGTGAGTACGGGGCCCGCTACGCGGTCGACAAGCGGCCCGAGCTCTTCGAAGGCGCAACTGAAGCCATCTCGGAGGTAGGCGGCTTCTCGGCGACCATCGGCGGGCAGCGCACCTACCTCCTGCAGACGGCTGAGAAGGGCATCTCCTGGCTCCGGCTGGTGGCGCACGGCCGGGCTGGCCACGGCTCCCAGATCAATACGGACAACGCCGTCACCCGGCTGGCTGCGGCGGTAACCCGGATCGGCGAATACAAGTGGCCGATTGAGCTGACGCCCACTACGCGGCAGTTCCTGGACGGCGTGACCGAACTCACGGGTGTGGAGTTCGATCCGGACAATCCGGACCGCCTGCTCGACCAGCTCGGCACCGTGGCGCGCTTTGTGGGGGCGACCCTGCAGAACACCACCAATCCCACGCTGCTCAAGGGCGGCTACAAGCACAACGTCATCCCCGAATCGGCCGAGGCCCTGGTGGACTGCCGGACGCTCCCGGGCCAGCAGGACCACGTGCTGGAGGTCGTGCGGGAGCTTGCCGGTTCCGGTGTAGAGGTCAGCTACGTGCACAGCGACGTCTCGCTTGAAGTCCCGTTCGCCGGAAACCTGGTGGATTCCATGATCGACGCCCTGCACACCGAGGATCCGGGGGCGAAAGTGCTTCCCTATACGCTCTCCGGCGGCACGGACAACAAGTCATTGAGCCGGCTGGGTATCACCGGCTACGGCTTCGCTCCCCTCCAGCTGCCCGACGATCTCGATTTCACCGGGATGTTCCACGGCGTGGACGAGCGGGTTCCGGTGGATTCGCTGAAGTTCGGCGCCCGGGTGCTCAACACGCTCCTCACCAATTACTGAGCCGGCCCGGACATGACTCCCGAGGAAGTCCTGCCGGAGCCCTTGCTCCAGGCCATCCGCGGCCGTGCTGCGGGCTATGACCGGGACAACACCTTCTTCTTTGAAGACCTCGAGGAGCTGACCGCCGCCGGCTACCTCAGGCTGTTTGTGCCGGCGTCCGACGGCGGCCTGGGGCTTGGGCTGGCGGCGGCAGCACAGTGCCAGCGGCGGCTGGCAACGGCGGCCCCGGCCACCGCCTTGGCCATCAACATGCATTTGGTCTGGACCGGCGTCGCCCACGTCCTGGCCGCACGGGGGGACCATTCCCTTGGCTTCGTCCTGCAGGAGGCCGCCCACGGCGAGATCTTCGCCTTCGGCAATTCCGAAGCCGGCAATGATTCGGTACTTTTTGATTCAAAAACGGCAGCCGTTCCCCTGCCGGGCGGGGCGTACAGCTTCACGGGTACCAAGATCTTCACGAGTCTTTCGCCCGCCTGGACCCGACTGGGAATCTTCGGCAAGGACGGCCAGGCCAGGGAAGGCGAAGGGGAGCTCGTGCACGGGTTCATCAGCCGGGAGGCCGCGGGCTACGCCATCCTGGATGACTGGAACACCCTGGGCATGCGGGCCAGCCAGTCAAACACCACCGTCCTGGACGGCGCCGAGGTCCCGCCGGAGAGGATCTTCCGCAAACTTCCGGTGGGACCTAACGCCGATCCGCTGATTTTCGCCATCTTCGCGTGCTTCGAGACATTGCTGGCTGCCGTGTACACCGGCATTGGCGAACGTGCCCTGAACCTGGGTGTTGAGGCCGTCAAGCGCCGCACGTCCTTCAAGAATGCCGGCCGCAGCTATGCGCAGGATCCGGATATCCGCTGGAAGATCGCGGAGGCCGCAATGGCCATGGATAACCTCTACCCCCAGCTGCTGACCGTCAGCCGCGATGTGGATGCGCTCGTTGAGCACGGGCCGCAATGGTTTCCCAAACTTGTGGGGCTGAAGGTCAATGCAACTGAAACGGCCCGCCGGGTTGTGGACATGGCCATCAGGGTGAGTGGCGGCTCCAGCTACTTTCGTGGGTCGGAGCTTGAACGCCTGTACCGGGACGTGCTGGCGGGGATGTTCCATCCATCAGACGATGAGTCGGCGCACAACACGGTGGCGAACGCGTGGCTGGGTCCGTTGGAGGACTGAACAGGCCGCTGGCCCGTTAGTCCCTATACGGTCCGCTGGCCGGACAATTCCTACACGGTCCGCTGGACCTGCATCACCCGGCGGCGGAGCCAGAAGCGCCTGCCGCCGCCCAAATACAGCTTGCTGCGTTCCAGCTCCCACTTGCCGTACTCGGAATGCTCCACAAGCCGGCGCCTGGCATCAGGCAGCGAATCGTCAGGGCTGACCGTCAGAACGAGGTACTCGTACTGCCTCAGAATGTCCCGTTCGCGCTGGACCGAGCTGGTGAGAAAATGTTCCTTCATTGCTCTCCATTTTCGTCCTTTTCCGGCTAACGTGAAGGCATGAGCATCGATCCGCGTGTCGCGCTTCAGTCCTTGACAACCGCCTTGGAAGAACACCTTATAGCAGCATCCAACCGGCGTGGAGATGGCGATCCCGCGGTGGAAGCGGCTTTTTTTGCGGTCGCGGATGCTTTCGAGGTTTATGAAGACGCACTCTACGAGGCTTACAGCGAAGTTACACCCCTTCAGGTCTTCGATGATGAAGAAGATGAGGACGATGAAGCCGGCATCGATGACGACGAGGACCTGGAAATTCTCGAGGACTGAGAACTCCACGCCGCCATCGCGGGCAACGACCCAACGCTGCGGCCCTGAACGGCGTCTCCGCCGGCACGGAAACTCAGCCGGGCAGGGAAACGTCCTCGAGCGCGCGGGCAATTTCGGGCGGCAGCCTGGTTAGTTGGGCGGCCATGATTTCTTTCGCCTGCACGGGAGTCCGGGGCCCGATGATGGCAGTGGCCACGCCATGCTGGGACAATAGCCAGCTCAGCGAGACATCCAGCGGTGTCCGGCCCAGGCCCTTGGCCGCCATGGCCACGGCTTCCACTACGCTGGACGGCTGCGCCTCCAGATACGGCTCTACGTAGGGTGCGGAGTCTGTTCTTGCCGCCCGGGAATCGGCGGGAATGGCGCCGCGGTACTTGCCAGTCAGAACGCCACGTCCCAGCGGAGCCCAGGCCATCAGCCCCAGGCCGGCATCTTCGACGGCGGGAACCAGTTCCGCTTCCGCCTTTCGCTGCAGGAGTGAATATTCAGCCTGCGCGGCTACGAGCGGAAATCCGGCCACCGCCGCAGCCTTGGCGCTTTGCCACCCGTTGAAGTTGGAGATGCCCGCATAGCGGGCGCGGCCGCTCCGGAGCGCGAATTCAAGCGCGGACAGGGTCTCGTCCAGCGGGACATTGCCGTCCCATGCCTGGGCAAACCAGATATCCACGTAGTCAGTCCCCAGCCTGGCCAGACTTGCGTCCAGGCCGGTGAGCATCGCGTTGCGTGACGTGTCCACCGTGCGCCGGCCGTCCGACGTCGACATCCCCGCCTTGGTGGAAATGCAGACTTCGGTGCGGGAGACGACGTCACCCAGGAGAGAGCCGATCATCGCCTCGGCGCGGCCGTCGGCGTAAGACGCCGCGGTATCTATAAGTTTTCCGCCACCATCGATAAATGTCCGCAATATCTCCGAGGCGTCCTGTTCGTCGGTATCGCCGGACCAGGACATGGTGCCGAGGGAAAGGGCGGAGACTCGCAATCCACTGTTGCCGACGTAACGCTGCTGCATAGCTGCAAGCTTACGGGGAATCAACAGTGTCCATGACGTAGGGTCTTAGCGTGAACTGGTTTGAGGCGGCCCTGCTGGGCCTAGTGCAGGGACTGACCGAATTTCTACCGATTTCATCGAGCGCGCACCTGCGGATTGTGGGGCAGTTCCTGCCCAACGCATCCGATCCCGGAGCCGCGTTTACCGCCATCACGCAGCTTGGTACCGAAACGGCGGTGGTGATCTACTTCTGGCGCGACATCGTGCGGATCGTCAAGGCTTGGGCGGGATCGCTGACCGGAAAAGTCTCCCGGCAGGACCCGGATGCCCGCATGGGCTGGCTGGTGATCCTGGGCAGCCTCCCCATCATCGTGCTGGGTCTGCTGTTCCAGGACCAGATCGAGTCGGTGCTGAGGAGCCTGTGGCTCGTAGCCACCATGCTGATTGTCTTCGGGCTCTTTCTGGCCGTGGCCGACGCGATCGGAAAGCAGGACCGGGACCTCACCCAGCTCACCTACAAACACGGCATTTTGTACGGCTTCGCCCAGGCCCTGGCTCTTATTCCCGGCGTGTCGCGATCCGGCGGCACCATCACCGCAGGTCTCCTGATGGGCTACACGCGCGAAGCCGCCGCGCGGTATTCGTTCCTCCTGGCTATCCCGGCGGTGTTCGGCAGCGGCCTTTACCAGCTGTATAAGGTGGTCTCCAAGGAAGGCATCACCGGCCCCTACGGCCTTCCGGAGACGGCGCTGGCCACCGTCATCGCCCTGGTGGTGGGCTACGTGATCATCGGTTGGTTCCTCAAGTTCATTTCCACCCGAAGCTACCGGCTCTTCGTCTGGTACCGGATCTTCCTGGGCCTGGCCCTGTATCTCTTGCTCGGTTTCAATGTCATCAGCGCCTAGCCGTAGGCTTAGGCTGTGAAATCCTGGACCTCCCGCCCTGTCCCTGCGCTGCCCGGCGCCATGCCTGCCATCCGGCTGTTCGATACCGCTAAGGGGAGTGAGGTCACGCTCCGGGCCGGGGGAGAGCAATCCATGTACGTCTGCGGGATCACTCCCTACGACGCAACCCACATGGGCCATGCGGCCAGCTACGTGGCCTTCGACCTGCTGAACAGGGCCTGGCGTGACGCCGGCCAGCAGGTTTCCTACGTCCAGAACGTCACCGACGTCGACGACCCCCTGCTGGAGCGCGCGACTGCCACCGGTGTGGACTGGCGGGACCTGGCCGCGAGCCAGATTGAACTCTTCCAGACCGATATGGAGGCCCTGAACGTCCTCTCGCCGGACCACTACGTGGGTGCCGTTGAATCAGTTGACATCATTGTTCCGGCCATCGAACGGCTGGTCCGGCTGGGGCTGGCCTACCGCGTCCCTGGTACGGCAGGGGAGCCCGACGGCGACGTCTACTACGACGTCGAAGCTGCCGGCAAGCAGTCGGTCGCCCCGGATGCCTGGACCCTGGGCTCGATCTCCCGCCTTGGTGAAGCCGAAATGCTGGAACTGTTCGCCGAACGCGGCGGCGACCCGGGCCGGGCCGGCAAGCGGCAGGCCCTGGACCCCCTGCTCTGGCGGGTTGCCCGTGACGGCGAGCCCAGCTGGCCGGGCGGTGAGTTGGGCCAGGGCAGGCCTGGCTGGCACATCGAATGCACGGTCATCGCCCAGCGGTACCTGCCGGCTCCCTTCACTGTCCAGGGCGGCGGCTCTGACCTCATCTTCCCGCACCACGAGATGGGCGCCGGTCACGCCTATTCCCTCGCCGAAGTGCCGCTGGCCCACCACTATGCCCACGCCGGCATGGTGGGCCTGGACGGCGAAAAGATGAGCAAGTCCAAGGGCAACCTGGTCCTGGTGTCCAAACTTCGGGCCGAGGGAGAAGATCCGGCTGCCATCCGCCTGGCCATCCTGGCCCACCATTACCGTTCAGACTGGTCCTGGACCGCTGAAGGGTTTGAAGCCGCGAAGGACCGCCTGGCTGCGTGGCGCAGCGCCGTCGCCACCTCGCCGGAAGGATCGGCCCCCGGCCTGATCGCAGAAATGAGGTCCGCCCTTGCATCTGACCTGAACGCACCGGCCGCCCTGGAAGCTGTTGACCGCTGGGCTGCCTCGGCGGACTCCGCCGCGGCAGCGGGCAGCCAGCATGATCAGGCCCTGGTCAGGGACGCCCTGGACGCCTTGCTCGGCGTCGTACTTTAGGGCTTGTCCCGGCCCCGACGCTTGAGATAGCGCTCAAACTCCCGCGCGATGGATTCGCCGCTCGCCTCCGGAAGATCGGCCGTATCTTTTGCCTCTTCCAGCTGGCGGACGTACGCGGCGATCTCAGGATCCTCGGTAGCCAACTCATCGACGCCGCGCTCCCACGCAGCTGCCTCTTCCGCCAGTTCGTGCGTGTCCAGCGGGACCTGGATCAATTCCTCGACCCGGTGCAGGAGAGCCAGCTGTGCCTTGGGTGACGGGGCCTGGGCCACGTAATGCGGGACGGCTGCCCAAAGGGAAACAGTCGGAAGGCCCGCCAGGAGGGACACTTCGGACAGTACTCCGACGATGCCGACGGGACCTTCATACTGGGATGCTTCAAGGTTGAGGCGTTCCCGCAACACAGCGTCGTCAGAGGACGTGCTGACCGGAATCGGCCTGCTGTGCGGAACGTCTGCCAGAAGGGCCCCCACCAGGACCACGTAGTCCACCTTCAGCGCTTCGGCGTGGACCAGCAGTTCCGCCGTATAGGCCCGCCACTTGTAGGACGGCTCAATGCCCTGGACGAAAATGACGTCCACGTTCGAATCCGGCGCACTGGCCTTGTAGATCCGTGTGGAGGGCCACTTGATCTTGCGTTCCCCCGAGGCGTTCCTTCGGACCGTGGGACGCGTGAACTGGAAATCGTAGTATTCGTCGGCGTCAATGGACGCGACCTTCTTGCCGCCCCAAACCCTGTTCAGGTAGCGCAAGGAATCACTGGCGGCTTCGCCGGCATCGTTCCAGCCTTCAAATGCGGCCAGCATCACAGTAATGCGCTCCCCGTCCGCCACTGGCAGCAGGAACTGCTCCGGTTCAGGTGCGGCACCCGGTTCCGCGGTGTCTCCGTCGAAGCTATTCATCTCATCACCCTACGTCCAAGAACCGGCGCGACGCATTGAATGAAGAGCCAAAAAGTGCGCCGGGGCGCGTGCGCGCCCAAAGGCAAAGCTGATATTCGCCGAGGGCGTATCCACCGGCTGGCGTTCAGGTGCGCCCCGTAGACTGGGAACATGCGATCCCTACCCTCCGTTTCCCCGCTCAGAGCCGTTCTTTGGGATATGGACGGCACCATTGTGGACACTGAACGCTACTGGATTGCCGCGGAGCACGCCCTTGTGGAAGCGCATGGCGGCACATGGTCACATGGGCAGGCCATGCAGCTCGTGGGTCAGTCGCTGACGTATTCGGCCGGAATCCTGCAGGCAGCCGGTGTCCGGCTGGAGCGCCGGGAGATCATCGACACCCTGACCTCTGAGGTCATCAGGAGCGTCCGGCACTCTGTTCCTTGGCGTCCCGGTGCGCGGGAACTGCTGGATGACCTGCACGTCGCCGGTGTGCGGTGCGCGCTGGTGACCATGTCGGAGGAGCCGTTGGCCCGCGAAATTGTCGCGAGCCTGCCCAAGCGTTACTTCGAATTCCTGGTCACGGGGGACACCGTCACCCAGGGCAAGCCGCACCCGGAAGCATACCTGAAGGCAGTGGAGCTGCTTCAGGAAGCGGACCCGGACCTGACCGTGGATCACTGCGTCGCCCTTGAGGACTCCGCACCGGGAGTGGCTGCTGCTGTGGCCTCGGGCGTCGCCACCGTCGCCATTCCGCACATTGTCCCGATCCCCCACGATCCCGGGCACACCACCTGGGAATCCCTGGCCGGCCGCACCGTTTCCGAGCTGGAGGCCATCGCCGCGGGCAGCCTGGCCGCCGCGGTGGCTGGATCTGCAATGCCTGTGACGGGGAGCCCGTCATGAGTTCCGCGCCCGCCCCCGCCCGCCGCGAAGGAATACCGCTCGGCAGGATCGCCGGAATCCCGGTCATTCTGGCCTACTCGTGGTTTGTGATCGCCGCCTTTACCGTCATTGTCTACGGACCCCTGCTGTTGGAGCAGAATCCGGTGTTGGGCATTTCCGCCTACTACATGGCGTTCGCGTACGCCCTGCTGCTCCTGATCTCAGTCCTGGTCCACGAACTGGCGCACGCCCTCACGGCCAAGATCTACGGCTGGCCCACGCAGAAGATCGTGCTGAATCTCTGGGGCGGCCACACCCAGTTTGAGAATTTCACGGCGACGCCGGCGCGCTCGGTCATCGTGGCGCTGGCCGGGCCGGCTGCCAACCTGGTCCTCGCCGGCGGCGCCTGGGTGGTCCTCTCCACCACCAGCATGGGCACCGTGGCCGAAATACTCACAAACATCTTTATGTGGGCCAACTTCGTCATCGGCATCTTCAATGTCCTGCCCGGACTCCCGCTGGACGGGGGCAGGATCGTTGAGTCGGCCGTCTGGAAAGCAACCGGGAGCCAGGCCAAAGGCACCGTCGCCGCCGGCTGGGCCGGCCGCGTCATCGTGGTAGCGCTGGGCTTCTGGTTCATTGCCCGGCCGCTGCTGGCCGGTGAGACACCAGATATCAGCCTCCTGATGATCACCGTCCTCGTTGGCGGCTTCCTCTGGATGGGTGCCAGCGCCGCAATCCAGCAGGGCACCCTGCGCGGAAGGATGCATCTGGTCAGCGCCGCTGCCCTGGCGGCTCCCGCCGTCGGAATTCCAGCCACCGCGGTGGTGGCGGACATCCGCAGGCTGTCACCGGACGGTTCACGCGCCGTTGTGGTCTGCGGGCCGGATGGACGCCCGCAGGGTGTTGTGGATCCCGGTGCCCTCGCCGCGGTTCCTGACTACGCCGCCGACTCCACGCCTGCCACGGCAGTGTCCTATGCCCTCGCGGCGGGAGCCTACGTACCTGAGTCGTCCCAGGGGCAGGAACTGATCCAGTACCTTTCCCAGCTGGACGGTCACGAATATGCCGTGGTGGACCATCACGGAACGGTCACCGGACTTCTGGCGCAGAACGTGGTGGTGGCCGCCATCACCGGCAAGGCTGACCCGTCAAATAGGCATCCTCAGGGTCAAAGCCGGTAGAGTTACGTGCCGGCCGTGCATTGCCGCCGCGTGGCCGCCCGGAGGCCTGCGCCGCACCCGGCGGACCTATTTCGATGCGTGGCCCCACAGTTTTACAGGAGCGAGGAAAATCCATGAGCAGCGAAACTGCCGCCGAAGCCGCAGCACCAACCACCACCGGTGTTGCCGCCAATGGCACCCAGCCGGTGGGAGCTGCCCGCCGCCGCGGGCCTTTCCGTGAAGGCGAACGGGTCCAGCTGACCGACGAGCGCGGCCGCATGAACACGATCTCTCTCGAAAGCGGCGGCGCCTTCCACACGCACCGCGGCTTCCTGAACCACGACGAGATCATCGGAAAAGCAGATGGGTCAGTCGTCGTGAACAACGTCGGCCAGCAGTACCAGACGCTGCGCCCCCTCCTTTCGGACTTTGTCCTTTCCATGCCGCGTGGCGCCGCAGTGGTCTACCCGAAGGACGCCGGCCAGATCGTCACCATGGCCGATATCTTCCCCGGCGCCAGGGTTGTTGAAGCCGGCGTTGGCTCCGGAGCGCTGTCCATCTCGCTGCTCCGGGCCGTTGGCGACAACGGCTACCTCCACTCCTTCGAGCGCCGTGAGGAATTTGCGGACATTGCCCGCGGGAATGTGGAAACCATCTTTGGCGGCCCGCACCCGGCGTGGGGGATCTCCCTTGGCGACTTCCAGGAGGAAGTAGTCCGCAGCGAGGCGCCCGGCTCCGTGGACCGTGTAGTGCTGGACATGCTGGCACCCTGGGAATGCCTCGACGCCGTTGCCACGGTCCTCGCACCCGGCGGCGTCTGGATCAACTACGTGGCCACGGTCACCCAGCTGTCCCGGACCGCGGAAGCCATCAGGGCTGACGGCCGCTTCACCGAACCCGACGCCTGGGAGTCCATGGTCCGCGGCTGGCACCTTGAGGGCCTTGCCGTCCGCCCGGACCACCGCATGGTTGCCCACACCGGCTTCCTTCTGGTCACCCGCCGCCTTGCCGACGGGGTCACCGGCATCTCCGTCAAGCGCCGTCCGTCGAAGACCGGCTTCAACGAAGAAGACGTCAACGCCTGGACACCCGGTGCCGTCGGCGAACGACTGGTTTCCGACAAGAAGCTCCGCCGCGCCGCGCGCGATGCCATTGCCGGCACCAACGTCAAGGACGAACCGGAGATCACGAACTAGTCCACATTTCGGGAGTCTCCAGCAGTACCTGCCAACTTGGGGCTAAGGTCTTAAGAAGAAGAGCAGGAAGGGGCTAATGCACCATGGAGACGCCGAATCAGGACTCCGGACGTACACCGGCGGAGCAGTCGGCCGCCAACGAACTGTCGGCTGCGGACCGGCAGGCGAATGTCCTCCGCGACAAACTCAGGCACATTGACCGCCAGCTGGCGGCCGCGACGCAGAACAACGCGAAGCTTGTCAGCATGCTGGAAGCGGCCAAGGCCGAGATTCTGCGGCTGAAAAATGCCTTGGACCAGGAGGGCCAGCCACCGTACAGCTTCGGCACCGTCCTGCAGCTCAATCCCAGGCGGCTGCCGTCAGCGGGCAATAGCGGCCAGGCTGCCACCGAGGAATCGGTGGACATTTTCAACGCCGGCCGGAAGATGCGGGTGGGCATCAGCCCCCTCGTCAACATCAACCAGCTGGCGGTCGGCCAGGAGGTCCTCCTCAACGAGGCACTGCTTATTGTTGCCGGCCTCGGCTACGAACGCGCCGGCGAACTCGCAACCCTGAAGGAAATGCTCGGAACGGACCGCGCGCTGGTGGTGGGGCGGGCGGACGAGGAGCGTGTCATCAGGCTCTCCGGAGCCCTGCTCACCGAAAAGCTCAGGGTGGGGGACGCACTGTCCATCGACTCGCGCACCGGTTACGCCCTCGAAAAAGTGCCCCGCTCCGAAGTAGAGAACCTGGTCCTCGAAGAAGTCCCCGACATCACGTACGAGGACATCGGCGGCCTCGGTCCGCAGATCGAGCAGATCCGGGACGCAGTGGAACTGCCGTTCCTGCACCCGGACCTTTACCGCGAGCATGGGCTGAAAGCCCCGAAGGGCATTCTGCTGTACGGTCCGCCAGGGTGCGGCAAGACCCTGATTGCCAAGGCTGTTGCCAACTCCCTCGCCGCCCGGGCAGCGGAGCGGTCCGGCAATGTGGACCTGAAGAGCTATTTCCTCAACATCAAGGGTCCGGAGCTTCTGGACAAGTACGTGGGCGAGACAGAGCGCCACATCCGCCTGATTTTCTCCCGGGCCCGGGAGAAGGCTTCGGACGGCAGCCCCGTGGTAGTTTTCTTTGATGAAATGGATTCCCTGTTCCGTACGCGCGGAACCGGGATCTCCTCAGACGTCGAGACCACCATCGTCCCGCAGCTGCTGAGTGAGATCGACGGCGTGGAGCGGCTGGACAACGTCATTGTGATCGGTGCATCCAACCGCGAGGACATGATCGACCCCGCCATCCTCCGCCCCGGCCGCCTGGACGTGAAAGTCAAGATCCAGCGCCCCGATGCAGAGGCCGCGGCGGATATTTTCAACAAATACATCACCACGGACCTGCCGTTCCACGAGTCCGACCTCGCCGAACACAGCGGTGACGTCCAGGCGACGGTGGACGCCATGGTCCAGCGCACGGTTGAAGCCATGTACTCCACGGAGAAGTCCAACGAGTACCTGGAAGTCACCTACGCCAACGGCGATACGGAAATGCTGTACTTCAAGGACTTCAATTCAGGCGCCGTAGTCCAGAATGTTGTGGACCGGGCCAAGAAGTACGCCATCAAGGATCTCCTGACGCTGCACCAGAAGGGTCTCCGGATCGAGCACCTGCTGCGTGCCGTGGTGGATGAATTCCGCGAGCACGAGGACATGCCCAACACCACCAACCCGGACGACTGGGCGAGGATCTCAGGTAAGAAGGGCGAACGGATCACCTACATCCGCACCATCGTGCAGGGTAAGGCAGGCCAGGAGCCCGGCAAGTCCATCGAAACGATGCCGAACACGGGACAGTACCTGTGACGGCAGCCCCGGAACGCGCCGGCGGGGTTGGGCTCCCGGCCGGCGGGGCCATGCGTGTCATGGGGGCGGAAACGGAATACGGCATCCACGCCCCGTCCGCGCCCGGAGCAAACGCCACCATGATGTCCGCCCGCGTTGTCCAGGCTTATGCCCAGGTGACGCGGCAAAGGGCGGCTGGAGGGGCAGAGACCCGGTGGGATTACACGGACGAGGAGCCCCTCCACGACGCCCGTGGCTGGACCCTGGAAAGGGCGTCGGCCCACCCCAGCCAGCTGACAGACCAGCCGCCGGTACTCGACGCCGAAGCGGTGGCGCTTGCCTACGGCCGCGAGGAATTGGAACTGGACGGTGAGGACGAGTCCGGCAGCCTCCTGATGAACATGGTCCTGGGCAACGGAGCCCGCTTGTACGTGGATCATGCCCACCCGGAGTACTCCAGTGCGGAGGTGACCAACCCCCGCGATGCGGTGATCTGGGATGCCGCCGGGGACCTCGTCGCGCTGGCGGCAGTCCGCCGCCTGGCCGCGGATCCCGAGCTGCCCCCGGTCAACCTGTACAAGAACAATACGGACAACAAGTCTGTCTCCTACGGCTCCCACGAGAACTACCTCATGCCACGCTCGGTACCCTTCGGGGACATCGTGCGGGGGCTGACGCCGTTCTTCGTCACGCGGCAGATCATCTGCGGCGCCGGGCGGGTGGGCCTGGGGCAGGACAGCTCCACACCCGGGTACCAGATCAGCCAGCGCGCAGACTTCTTCGAGGCGGAGGTGGGCCTGGAAACCACCATCCGGCGTCCCATCATCAACACCCGGGATGAGCCACACGCCACCGCCGATAAATACCGGCGCCTGCATGTGATCATCGGTGACGCCAACCTGAGCCAATCCTCCAACTACCTCAAGTTCGGCACCACTGCCATGGTCCTGAGCCTGATCGAGGCCGGGCTGGCGCCCAAGGTGGAGGTGCACGAACCCGTCGCAGCCCTCCAGACAGTCAGCCACGACACGTCGCTGACAGCCAAACTCAGGCTGCTGGACGGGCGCCGCGTGACGGCCCTGGACCTGCAATGGATTTACCACGAGGCGGCGGCCAAGCTGGCGCAAGACACCGGCGTTGCCGATGCCGTGGACGGGGACGGCCATACGCATCAGGTGCTGGAGCGCTGGGCTGCCACGCTGACCCAGCTCGATTCCGACAGGAACGCGGCGGCCACGTCCGTGGAGTGGCTGGCCAAGCTCTCCCTCCTCGAGGGTTACCGGAACCGCGACAACCTTGCCTGGGGTGACGCGAGGCTCGGCCTCGTGGACCTCCAGTGGGCAGACATCAGGCCGGAGAAGGGACTGTACTACCGGTTCCTGGCACGGAACCGCATGCAGCGGATCGTCGACGACGGAGCCATCGCCGCAGCGATGACCGAACCGCCGTCGGACACTCGTGCCTTCTTCCGCGGACGTTGCATCAGCAGCTTCGGCAAAGACGTGGTGGGGGCCAGCTGGGACTCGGTCATCTTCGACGTTCCGGGCTACGGCCGGCTTCAGCGCGTGCCAACCCGGGAACCCCTGCGCGGCACCAAGGCCCTCACGGGAGGGCTCTTTGCCCGCCACCGGGCGGCCGGTCCGTTCCTCGCCGAACTTTTGGGGCATAACACCGCTCCGCCTGCGGCGTAAACCGCGCCGTCGGGCGGACAGCGTGGCAATATGGGCGTATCAGCAGATCCGCCCGGATCCGAGGATTTAGAGGAGTGATCACCATGGCAGGCCAGGAGCAGCAGAAGCCACAATCACACGACAGCCAGGTCGAGGACGAGATCCCGGAGGCGCCTCCGGCAGCCCCGGAAGCCCAGGCATCGGCCGCCACCCAGGGCGTCGACGACCTCCTGGATGAAATCGACGGCGTCCTGGAATCCAACGCCGAGGAGTTCGTCCGCGCCTTCGTCCAAAAGGGCGGCCAGTAACCCGGTCCGGATGGGTGGCGGAAGCCGCGTCCGGCCGGAATCTGTACCGACGTTGAAGGACCACGTACAAGGAGTGCATCAGTGCAGGAAACAACCGCCAACCAGGTAGCCGGCAACGCGACATCCTCATTCACCGAGCATCTGCAGCGCGACCGTCCGGACCTGCTTCCGTACAACCGTGCCATGCCTGCTGCAGCGGCGGCGACAGCTCCGCTGCAGGTACCCCATGCCACGACGATCGTGGCAATGAGCTATGGCGGCGGCGTCCTGATGGCCGGGGACCGGCGGGCCACCATGGGCAACGTCATTGCCAGCCGGCACATCGAAAAGGTGTTCCCGGCCGACAGGTATTCAGTGCTGGGGATCGCCGGCACGGCCGGCATCGCGATTGACCTGACGCGGCTCTTCCAGGTGGAGCTGGAGCACTACGAAAAGATCGAGGGCACCCTGCTGAGCCTCGACGGCAAAGCCAACCGGCTGGGGGCCATGATCCGCGGGAACCTGCCGATGGCCCTGCAGGGACTCGCCGTCGTGCCGCTGTTCGCCGGCTTCGACACAACTGCCGGCGTGGGCCGGCTCTTCTCCTACGACGTCACCGGCGGCAGGTACGAGGAACGCGAGCACCACACGGTCGGCTCCGGTTCCGTTTTTGCCCGCGGCGCGCTGAAGAAGCTCTGGCGGCCCAACCTGGCCGAAGCCGAGGCAGTCTCCGTGGCGGTCGAGTCCCTTTACGACGCGGCCGACGACGACTCCGCCACAGGTGGTCCAGATCCCGTCCGTCAATTGTGGCCGGTGGTGTACACCGTGAACAGGGATGGCGCGCGGCGGATCCCCGAATCCGAGCTCGCCACTGTGGCGGGCAGGATTATCGAAGCCAGGTCCGCCGAACGGCGGGAGGCCTAAGATGACGCAGCAGTTCTATGTCTCGCCTGAACAACTGATGAAGGACCGTGCGGACTTCGCACGGAAGGGCATCGCCCGCGGCAGGTCCGTGGTGGTCATCAGCTGCCAGGACGGTATTGCCCTGGTCGCTGAGAACCCCTCACCCTCACTGCATAAGATCGGCGAGATCTACGACAAAATCGCGTTTGCTGCCGTCGGCAAGTACAACGAATTCGAAAGCCTGCGCCAGGCCGGAGTGCGGTACGCCGATGTCCGTGGTTACTCCTACGACCGCGAGGACGTCACCGCACGCGGGCTCGCGAGTGTCTACGCGCAGAGCCTCGGTGCCGTCTTCACCGCAGAACAGAAACCCTTCGAAGTGGAACTGGCCGTCGCCGAGGTTGGCCCCACGCCGGAACTGGACCACCTCTACCGGCTCACCTTCGACGGGTCCATCGCCGACGAGCACGGCTTCATCGTGATGGGCGGCCAGGCGGAGCGTGTCTCGGCGGTCATCGCCGAGGGCTGGCGACCGTCGCTGCGTTTCGCAGGCGCTGTCCGCCTGGCTACCCGCGGCCTGGCCAGCGGCCCAGACCCGGCCGCTGAACAGGGCGAAGCGGGAGGAACCCTTCCCGCCAAGGCCGTGGAGGTTGCCGTGCTGGACAGGCAGTCGGAGACCTCCCGGGGTTTCCGCAGAGCCTTCCGGCGGCTCAACGATTCTGATATCACGGCGCTGCTTGCTGAGGAGGACTGAGATGGACAAGAGAATCTTCGGTATCGAGACCGAGTTCGGAATCTCGTATTCGAGCCCCGATTCAAGGCCGTTGGCCCCGGAAGAAGTGGCCCGGTACCTGTTCCGCAAGGTGGTCAGCTGGGGACGGTCATCCAACGTGTTCCTGACCAACGGCTCCCGGCTCTACCTGGACGTCGGCTCACACCCTGAGTACGCCACGGCCGAATGCGACGACCTGGCCCAGCTCATCGCGCACGACCGCGCGGGCGAGCTGATCCTGGACGACCTCGTTGACGAGGCACAGGCAAGGCTGGCCGCGGAAGGATTCAACGGCACGGTCTACCTGTTCAAAAACAACACCGATTCGGCCGGCAACTCCTACGGCAGCCATGAAAACTACCTCATCCCGCGCCGCGGCGAATTCTCCCGGCTCGCGGAGATCCTGATCCCGTTCCTGGTGACCCGCCAGCTGATCGCCGGCGCAGGGAAAATCCTGAAGACTCCGCACGGGGCCACGTACGCGTTTTCCCAGCGGGCAGACCACATCTGGGAGGGCGTCTCCTCCGCAACCACCCGGTCACGGCCCATCATCAACACCCGCGATGAACCGCACGCCGACGCCGAATTCTTCCGCCGGCTCCATGTCATTGTGGGCGACTCCAACATGTCCGAAACCACAGCCCTGCTCAAGGTCGGCACCGTGGACCTCATCCTGCGCATGATTGAGGCGGGAGTGATCATGCGCGACATGAGGATGGAAAACCCCATCCGCAGCATCCGCGAGATTTCCCACGACCTCAGTGGAAGGGCGCTGGTCCGTCTGGCCAACGGCCGCCAGCTCACGGCCCTGGAGATCCAGCAGGAGTACCTCACCAAGGTCACGGCCTTTGTTCAGGAGCAAGGGGCCCACAATCCCCACGTACCGTTCATCCTTGATCTTTGGCAACGGACCCTGAACGCCATCGAGAGCGGTGACACCAGCACCATCGACACGGAAATCGACTGGGCCATCAAGAAAAAACTGATGGACAACTACCGGCAGCGGCACGGCCTGGGCCTGGACGCGCCCAGGATTGCCCAGCTGGATCTTACGTACCATGACATTTCGCGGAGTCGCGGGCTGTACTACATCTTGCAGTCCCGGGGTGCGGTTCGGCGGGTTGTGGACGATACCGTGATCAAAGACGCCGTGGACGTGCCACCGCAATCCACGCGGGCCAAGCTGAGGGGCGATTTCGTCCGGCGCGCCCAGGAACTGGGCAGGGATTACACGGTTGATTGGGTGCACCTGAAGCTGAACGACCGCGCGCACCAGACCATCCTGTGCAAGGATCCCTTCCGAAGCGTCGATGAGCGGGTGGATGCCCTGCTGGGCTCTATGGGCTGACGTTCAGGTTCACGGGCTATCCTTGATGGGGCCGTTCCTTGGCCTTGCAGCGGTGCCGGGCGTCTGATTCCGGTTCCGCGTCCACCCTGCCCCGACGAAAGTTCTCTTACGTGCGCCGACTCCTAGCAATCCTGATCCCCGGCCTGCTGCTGCTTACCGCTTGTGGCGGTTCGCCCGCAGCACCGGAACCCACCAGCCAGTCTGCCGGTGACACTGCCAAGTTCGACTCCCTGAAACTGACGGACAACGGTGACCAGAAGGCTCCCGGTGTCGAGTTCTCCAAGCCCCTCGAAGTCACCGAACCCACCATCAAGGTGGTCGCCGAAGGTGACGGTGACCGGGTCAAAGAGAACCAGATCGCAAACATCTCCATCCTCGCGCTCAGTGGTGCGGACGGATCCACGCTGGAGGACACCTTCCCCGGCGAGCCCGAACCACTGCAGCTGAACGAGGAACTGAAGACCGGAAGCCCGGTTATCTACAGCGCGTTTGTTGGCTCCAAGGTCGGCTCGAGCCTTGCCCTGGCCATCCCGGGCCAGGCCGCAACCGCAGAAGGCGCCCCCGCCCAGCCAACGCAGCTTCTCCTGATCAAGGTGCTCTCCACCAAGGACGCACCGCAGACCGTCGCTCCGCTCGCAAAGCCCGAAGGCGAGACTGTCACCCCGCCGGCCGGCCTGCCGACCGTGAAGGACAACGACCAGGGCGTGCCGGAGATCTCCGTTGACGGAATCGCCGCGCCCACAGCACTCGTTTCCCAGGACCTGATCAAGGGCAACGGCGCGGAGGTTAAGGAAACCGACACGTTGACCGTCAACTATGTTGGCGTGAACCTTGTGGGCGGCACTAAATTTGATTCAAGCTTTGACCGCGGCGAGCCGGCCAGCTTCCCGTTGACCGGCGTCATTCCGGGCTGGACCCAGGGACTGGCGGGAAAGACGGTGGGCTCCCGGGTCCTCCTGGTGGTCCCCAAGGACCTCGCGTACGGTGATGCCGGCCAGGGCGAAGCCAAGGGTGACCTTGTCTTCGTTGTGGACATCCTCGGCGTCAAGTAAACAGCAACACATCACCCACCCAAATAATCAAAGGAGCAACCATGTCATTTGGTCAGCGCGATTTCGACCGCCAGAAGCCGGAAATTGACTTCCCGCAAGGCGATGTCCCCACCGAACTGGTTATCACCGACCTCATCGAGGGCGACGGTGCCCAGGCCAAAAAAGGCGACACCGTCTCCACCCACTACGTCGGTGTGGCCTGGTCCACCGGCGAAGAGTTCGACGCTTCCTGGGGCCGCGGCGCCCCGCTGGACTTCCGTGTGGGCGTGGGCCAGGTCATCCAGGGCTGGGACCAGGGCTTGCTGGGCATGAAGGTAGGCGGCCGCCGCCGCCTGGAGATTCCGTCCGAACTGGCGTACGGCTCCCGCGGGGCCGGCGGAGCCATTGGCCCCAACGAAGCGCTGATCTTCGTGGTGGACCTCGTGGGCGTCCGCTGACCGAAGCATCGTAACGCCGGAAGGCGCGGTAACAATCAGGGTTTTGTTTTCCTGTTGGTTGCCGCGCTTTCTGCTTTCCGCGGAGGAGTTTAGTAACGTAGCCAGCGTGTCCGTCTCCCGTACTGAACGCCTGCTGAACCTCCTGATAGCCCTGCTGAACACCAAATACGGCCTGCGCCGGGCAGAGTTGCGGGCGAAGGTCTACCATGACACGTCCGGCAACGACGTGGCCTTCGGCAGGATGTTTGAGCGGGACAAGAATGACCTCCGGCAGTTCGGCTTCGATGTGGAAACCGTCACGGACCTCGGCTGGAGCGAAGATGATCCGGCCACCACCCGCTACCGCATCGGCAAGGAATCGAACCGCCTGCCTGATGTCCAGCTCAGCCCGGGGGAGTGGACCGTCCTCCTCCTGGCGTCCCAGTTATGGGAGCGTGCCGCCCTGGGAACCGCCGCTGCCAGCGCCCTCCGCAAGCTCCAGGCCTCCGGCACCGTGTCCGACGTCGAACTTCCGGTTGGTGTTCAGCCGCGGATCCGGCCGGCGGGCCAGGCCTTTGATGATGTGGTGGCTGCCATGCACGCCCAGCACCCCGTCAGCTTTCCCTACCTGGCAGGCACCACCGGCAAGGAAGAGCAACGGACTGTGGAGCCGTGGGGCCTCGGCAGCCGCTTCGGCCAGTGGTATCTGACCGGCTACGACCGCTCGCGCAAGGCACCGCGCCACTTCCGGCTCTCCCGGTTCACGGGCCCCGTCACGGTGCTGGAGAAGGAAACCTACCCGGCGCCGCCGAACTTCAGTATCCGCGCAGAACTGGACCGGCTTCCGGAGCTCCCGCTCCGGACCGCCGTCGTGGACGTCCGGGAGGGCCGCCTCCTTGGCCTGCGCCGGCGCGCCACGCCGGTTGCCGACGGGAGTGCCGGAACGCCCGACGCCGGCTACGAACGGCTGCAGGTCAACTTCAGGGACGCTGAGGTGCTGGCCGAGGAGCTCGCATCCTATGGCCCGGACGCTGTGGCACATGCTCCCGACGAGCTGGTGGCAGCCGTGCGGCACCGGCTGCGCAACGCTGCCGCCTTCTGCGCCGCTCCCAGCCCTGCATATCTGTTTGCGGACGCACCGCGGGGTCGCGTCATCCGGAAACGCACGTCTGAGGACCAGCTCAAGCGCATGCTGCAGCTGGTGCCGTTCCTGGTCCACAACCAGGGCCTGCATATCCAGGACGTCGCAGCCCGCTTCGGTGTCACGCCCGCGGAGCTGGAAAGCGACCTGCGGATCCTCATCTGCTCCGGCCTTCCCGAGGGATACCCTGACGACCTCCTGGACATCCATTGGGAGGAAGGCCACGTTTACATCACCCAGGACCTGGATCTCAAGAGGCCGGTCCGGTTTACGGTGGACGAGGCCTGCGCGCTGCTGACCGGGCTCGAGACGCTCAATGGGCTTCCCGAACTTGCCGAAGGAGGTGCCCTGGAGTCGGTGACCCTCAAACTGATGGCAGCGGCCGGCGAAGAAGGGCTGCGGGCCGGTTCGCTTGCCGGTCCGGAGGTGGGCCCGTCGGATTCGGCCGTCCTTGACGTTGTCCGTGGTGCAATCCAGGAGCGGTCGCAGCTACGGCTCGTGTACTTCTCCGCCCAGCGCGACCAGGTCTCCGAACGGGACGTGGATCCGCTCCGCCTGTATTCCCTGGACAACACCTGGTACTTCGAGGCCTACTGCCATTCGGCCGAGGGGCTGCGGAACTTCAGGCTGGACCGGGTGCAGGAGGTCCACCCGAACGGAAATCCCGCCTCCACGCAGGTCCGGGCCGGGGAAAGCTTTCCGGCCAAGCTGTTCACGCCCAACGACGACGACACCACGGTCCTCGTACAGCTCACCAGGCAGGGCGCCGGCTTGGCGGACGATTATTACGCCGAACGTGTGGCACCCCTTCCCCACGGCGGCCTCGTAGCCGAGATCCGCTTCGGCAGCACTGCCTGGCTTCCCATGTTCGTGGCCCAGCACGGCGGGGCCGCCCGGATCCTCGAACCTTCCGAGCTGGGGGCGGCAGCGCTGGACTGGATCGAGGCGGCCCTGGCCGGGTACGGCGGCTAGACTCGTCAGCATGCCTTGGTGGTCCTGGATCCTGATCTGGATTGCGCTTATTGCGCTCTCCCTGCTCTTTTATGTCCTCCTGGGCATCCGGCTGTACCGCCAGTTCATGGCGGTAATGAAGGACCTGGGCGCCGCCGGAGCTAAAGTGGCACACCTGGCGCCGGCAGCGGCCACCGTCGATGACGGCTCCCAGCCGCCAGGGTCAGCTCCGCCCGGTGCGGCTGTTTTTGCCTCACCGGCCCAGATGCGTCATGATTACGACGCATCCAAGTCATCCCGCCGGGAGGGCCGCCGCCAGAGGCGCGTCCAGCGTAAGCACGATCGGGGCCAGCCCCAGTCACTTCGCGATCTCAATCTCAGTTAGACGTAGGATGTTGTTAGAGGAAAGGATTTCCCGTGGGAAGACTCTTTGATGGCCCGTGGCCAATTGTCATTATCATCGTCGTTGCGCTGCTGCTATTCGCCGCGCCCAAACTCCCTGCCATGGCCCGCAGCCTTGGCCAGTCCATGCGGATCATCAAGTCCGAGGTCAAGGAAATGAAGAACGACGGCAAAACCGACTCCACCGACACGGCTTCCGGCCCGGTGGAAGGCAAGATCGTTAACCACCCGCCGGCGAAGCCCGGTGAGCCGACCGACGGCACTGACGTTCCGCCGTCGACCCGCGCCTAACCCGAAGTGGCACTGACGCGGGGCCGTAAGTCCAACCCTGAGGGGCGGATGGCTCTTTGGGACCACCTCAAAGAGCTCAAGAACCGGGTGATCAAATCGGCGATTGCTGTGCTGGTTGCCGGCGTGGGCGGCTGGTTCCTTTACGATCCAGTCGTGGCCAGCCTGTCGGACCCGCTGATTTCCATTGCCCGGGATACGGGGCGCACCGCGGTCCTGAACTTTGCGACCATCGCAGATCCTTTTGCCTTCAAGATCCAGATTGCCATCCAGATAGGGCTGGTTATCTCCAGCCCTGTCTGGATCTATCAGGTGTGGGCTTTTATCACCCCGGGTCTGACCAAGAAGGAACGCGGCTACACGCTCGGCTTCATGGCGGCCGCTGTGCCCCTGTTCCTGGCCGGTGTGTTTGTAGCCTGGCTCGTGTTCCCCACCGTGGTCAGGGCGCTGCTACAGTTCACACCCGCCACCGGCGCCAACAACATCTCGGCCACCGACTACCTGACGTTTGCCACGCAGATGTTGCTTATCCTCGGGATCTCTTTTCTGGTCCCCGTGATCCTGGTCGGCATCAACATGGCCGGTGTGGTCAGGGGCCGGACCATCCTCAAAGCCTGGCGGATTATCGTCTTCCTGGTCTTTGTACTGGCGGCACTGGCCGCACCAGGCACGGACGCGCTGTCCATGTTCCTGCTTGCTGCGCCGCTGCTGATTCTGTTCTTCGCGGCGATCGGGCTGTGTATCTTCAACGACAAGCGCCGTGACAAGCGCGTGGCGCAACAGGCTGCTGAGACGGACGCGACAGCCGACATCGCGACGCCCGGCAACGAACTGAAGAACCTGTAGCGCGCGGCGCACTAGGCTTGAGGCATGTCCTCTATTTCCGGGCCACTCTCGCCCTCTGAAAGCTACCGGGCCAGCGCGGAACGCACGGCCGAAGCGGGCACCTACCTCGGCGGGTTTGTCCGCACCCTTGATTTTGAACTTGACGAATTCCAGCGCCTCGCCTGCCGGTCCCTCCAGGACGGCAAGGGAGTGCTGGTGGCTGCCCCCACTGGTGCCGGTAAAACCATCGTGGGCGAATTTGCCATCTATCTCGCTTTGCAACGAAACCTCAAGGCCTTCTACACCACCCCGATCAAGGCTCTGAGCAACCAAAAATTTACGGAACTCTCCGAAAAGTACGGGGCGGAAAACGTCGGTCTACTTACCGGCGACACCAGCATCAATGGCGACGCCCCCGTGGTGGTCATGACCACGGAAGTCCTCCGGAACATGCTCTACGCGGACTCGGACACCCTGGATGACCTCGGCTTTGTGGTCATGGACGAAGTCCACTACCTCGCGGACCGCTTCCGTGGTGCCGTCTGGGAGGAAGTCATCATCCACCTCCCCAGCGAAGTCCAGGTAGCCTCCCTCAGCGCCACGGTTTCCAACGCAGAAGAATTCGGTGCCTGGCTGGATACCGTGCGCGGCGACACCGACATCATTGTCTCCGAGCACCGCCCGGTTCCCCTGTGGCAGCACGTTATGGTGGGCCGGGACATCGTGGACCTGTTCGCCGGAGAAACCACCTTCGACGAAATCGCGCCGCCCGCGGATGCGGAGACCGGAGCTCCACTACCGGTCCAGGAGCGGCTCACCGCGGCCACCAAGGACGCGGACGGGCCGGGGTTCGAGGTCAATCCGGACCTGCTCAAAATGGCCCGCAGCGAAGGCCAGCAAAGTTTCGCCGGACGCTTCGGCCACGGCGGACGGAGCCAGCGCCGGCAGCACCGGCAACGGACAGAGGACCGCCCCCGGCAGGGAGCCCAGCCCGGCGCCGTCCGGAAGGCCAGCCGTCCCCAAGTGATTGCCAGCCTGGACCGGCAGGACCTGCTGCCCGCCATCACGTTTATCTTCTCGCGGGCAGGCTGCGATGCCGCCGTTGCCCAATGTGTCTCGTCCGGACTCTGGCTGACCACGGAGAAGGAGCAGCAGATCATTGCGCAGCGCGTTGACGAGGCCGGGCAGGACATCCCGTCAGAGGATCTGGACGTCCTCGGCTTCTGGACGTGGCGGGATGGCCTGCTGCGTGGTTTCGCGGCCCACCATGCCGGCATGCTTCCCACCTTCAAGGAAGTAGTGGAGAAGCTATTCGTCGAGGGCCTGGTCAAGGCTGTGTTCGCCACCGAAACGCTGGCCCTGGGCGTCAACATGCCGGCCCGCTCCGTGGTCCTGGAGAAGCTCGACAAGTTCAATGGCGAAGCCCACGTGGACATCACCGCGGGGGAGTACACTCAGCTGACCGGCCGCGCGGGCCGCCGCGGCATCGACATCGAAGGCCATGCCGTTGTCCTGTGGCAGCCGGGCACGGACCCTGCTGCTGTTGCCGGCCTCGCCTCGCGGCGTACGTATCCGCTGAACTCAAGCTTCCGGCCGACGTACAACATGAGCATCAACCTGTTGGCGCAGTTTGGCCGCGCACGTGCGCGGGAAATCCTTGAATCCTCCTTCGCGCAGTTCCAGGCTGACCGGTCCGTTGTCGGACTTGCCAAGCAGGTGCGCAGCCGCGAAGAGTCCCTCGCGGGATACGCAAAATCCATGACCTGCCACCTCGGAGACTTCACCGAGTATGCCCGGTTGCGCCGTGAACTGTCCGACGCCGAGAATGTCACCTCCCGCAGCAAGTCCCGGGCTCATAAGTCGCTGAATGAAGACTCCCTGGCGCGGCTGATGCCCGGCGACGTGGTGGACGTCCCGGGCGGGCGGGCGCCCGGACCGGCGATTGTGCTCAGCTCGGACCACAGCGGCAGGGAGCCGCGGCCTGCCATCCTGACGCTCGACAACCAGCTCAGGCGAATCGGCACCGAGGACCTTGAGGGCCCCATCGCGCCCCTGACACGGATCCGCATTCCGAAGTCGTTCAACGCAAAGGTCCCGAAATCCCGGCGTGACCTCGCATCGTCGGCCAGGAATGCACTGCGCGAGAACCGCCCGCCTGCCCCCGGCCGCAGCACCGATTTTGGCATGGGGTCCGTTTTGCCCCATCAGGAGAAACGCATCACGGAGCTTCGCCGGGCGCTCCGGGCCCACCCCTGCCACGGCTGCAGCGAGCGTGAAGACCACGCGCGCTGGTCAGAGCGTTGGTGGAAGCTGCGCCGGGAGACGGATGCCCTGGTCCGGCAGATCCAGGGCCGGACCAACACCATTGCCAAGACCTTCGATCGCGTCTGCGATGTCCTTTCCGCCTACGGCTACCTGGAAGCGGGAGCTGACGGGCGCCTGGCCATCAGCCCGGACGGCCATCGGCTCCGCCGGATCTACGGCGAGAAGGACCTGCTGATTTCGCAAGCACTGCGGCTGGGCGCGCTCAACGACCTGGACGCCGTCGAAGTAGCGGCCCTGGCCAGCGTCCTGGTCTACCAGGCCAAACGCGAGGACAGGGGCCTCCGCCCCCGGATGCCCAGCGTCTCGCTTGAATCGTCCGTGGATGTGGTGGTCCGGGAATGGTCGGCCCTGGAGGACGTGGAAGAGGCGAACAAACTTCCGCTGACTGCCGAACCGGAACTCGGTCTTGTCTGGCCGATGTACAAATGGGCCAAGGGACGCCACCTCCAGGAAGTGCTTAACGGCACGGACCTGGCGGCGGGCGACTTCGTCCGTTGGGTCAAACAGGTCATCGACCTCCTGGACCAGCTCGCCAAGATTCCCGGCCTGGATCCGCGCGTCTCCAGGCTTTGCGCAGAAGCAATATCACTCATCCGCCGCGGCGTCGTGGCCTACTCTTCCGTACTTTGATGTCCCGGCTCTGATGCACCGGCAGCCTGCCTTCTTCCCCCTAGCCCCAGGAGCTTCGCCCGCATGACCACTGAACGTTCCACCACGCCCGCGCCGCACGAGCGGAAGGTGGTCCTGTACCGCAACGGCTCGGTCTACACAGCAGCAGACCCCTTTGCCACCGCCATGCTCGTTGACGGCGACACCGTTGCCTGGGTCGGCTCCGAGCAGGCGGCATCCTCCATCGCCGACAGTTCCATGGAGATCATCGACCTCCATGGAGCCCTCGTAGCGCCGGGGTTTGTTGACTCCCACGTCCACCTCACGGAAACCGGCATCGCACTGGGTTCCCTCCAGCTGGGCGGGATCCGTTCCGCCCGGCAATTACTCGATGCCGTGGCCGCAGCCAAAGGCGACGGCCCCCTGCTGGGTCATGGCTGGGATGAATCCACGTGGGAGGACCCGGCCCTGCCGGCGCCCGAGGAGCTTGAGCAGGCCGCCGGCGGCAGGCCCGTGTTCCTGGCCAGGGTGGATGCGCATTCGGCGTTGGTCTCTTCCTCCTTGGCTGCCGCCGCCGGGCTTGGCGGGCTGGACGGCTACAGCGCGGGTCCACAAGTGAAGCAGGCCGCCCATACAGCGGCCCGCCAGGAAGCACGGCGGCTCCCGGAGGCCAGCCTCTTGGCCTACCAGCGGCGCGCCCTGACCGAAGCGGCCGAAAACGGTTATGTGGCACTGGCGGAGATGGCCGCGCCGCATATCGGCGGAGTTTCCGACCTCCGCCTTGCCGCCGCGTGGAACACGGCGGCCGGAGAGGCCATGCCGGAAATCCTGCCGTACTGGGGCGAACTGGCCACCTCCGAGGAGCAGGCCCGGGCACTGCTGGACGAACTGGGCGTATCCGTGCGCGGCCTGGCAGGCGACCTGAACATTGACGGTTCCCTCGGCTCCAGGACAGCGGCACTGAGGGCCGGCTACAGCGACGCGGCGGGGGAGCGGGGCAGCCTCTACCTCTCGGCAGAGCAGGCCGGCGCCCACCTGGCGGCCTGCTCGCTGCTGGGCATCCAGGGCGGCTTCCACGTCATCGGCGACGCGGGACTTGATGCCGCGCTGGAGGCACTGGAACTCGCGGCCGCCGAAGTGGGAGAACAACGGATCCGTGCAGCCGGCCACCGCTTCGAACATGTGGAAGTCGCAGACCCCAAATCAGTGCAACAGCTGGCCCGCTACTCCGTCACCGTCAGCGCCCAGCCACGCTTCGACGCTGACTGGGGGAACGAAGGCGGCATGTATGAGCAGCGCCTGGGGAGCCGGAGCCGCTCCATGAACCCGTTTGCCTCGTTCTATGCTGCCGGTGTTCCCATCTGCTTCGGCAGCGACAGCCCGGTGACACCGCTGCGCCCGTGGTCCAGCGTGCGAGCCTGCCTGGAACACCACAACCACGCTGAACGGATCTCGGCCCGCGCAGCGTTCCTCGGCCACACCCGCGCGGGGTGGCGGGCAGCAAAGCACCACAACCCGATGGCCGGGCAACTGGTTCCCGGCGCACCAGCCAGTTTCGCTGTTTGGGATGCTGAGGAGCTCATGGTCCAGGTGGCGGACGGCCGCGTCCAGTCCTGGAGCACGGATCCGCGTGCCCGCACGCCCCTTCTCCCGGCACTTGATAACGGCGTGGACCCGGTGTGCCTGCAGACCGTGAAGGACGGCGTGGAGCTGCATTCGAGTCCGGCACTGCGCTCCTGACCGGACACACCGGCCAGCGCCCCCATAAAGCGCCCTATAATAGGTAGTTGCGCCTGACCGCCAGCTACTCCGCTACGGTTCAGCCGCTCCGACTGCTCCCGTCCAGGAAGGCCCTTTGTGCGCGTCCTCACCATCATTCCTACTTACAACGAGCTGGAATCGCTGCCCAAGACTCTTCAACGCCTCCGCGCAGCCGTACCGGCCTCGGACGTACTGGTGGTGGACGACAACAGCCCGGACGGCACCGGTCAGCTTGCGGACGGCTTTGCCGCCGAGGATGCACAGGTTCACGTCCTGCACCGCAAAGGCAAGGCTGGCCTGGGAGCCGCCTACATTGCCGGGTTCAAATGGGGACTCGAGGCAGGCTACGACGTCCTGGTGGAAATGGATGCGGACGGCTCACACCAGCCCGAACAGCTTCCCCAGCTGCTGGAAGCCGTTGAACAGGGCGCGGACCTTGCCATGGGATCCCGCTGGGTTCCCGGTGGCAGCGTGGTCAACTGGCCGCTGTACCGGCAGGCGATTTCACGCACTGGCAGCACGTACGCCCGGCTGATGCTGGGCCTGAAGATCAAGGACGTCACCGGCGGCTACCGCGCCTTCCGGCGGACCACGCTGGAAAAACTGAACCTCGACCTTGTCGATTCAGTCGGCTACGGCTTCCAGGTTGACTTGGCGTGGCGTGTAGCCAAGCTGGGCCTCAGGATCGAGGAACGCCCCATTACGTTCGTGGAGCGCGAGCTCGGAGCGTCAAAGATGAGCGGCAACATTGTTGTTGAGGCCATGGTCAACGTCACCAGGTGGGGCCTGCAGGCACGCTGGAACAAGCTCACAGGCAAGAAGGATCCGGCACAGGGCTGACCTGCAACGCCGTTAGGACAAAAGATAAGGGCCGGGCCGGCAACGTGATCACGTTGCCGGCCCGGCCCTTTCTTAATCGTTCAGATCGCGTCAATCGGTGACGCTATGACCTCGGTGGGAGGCCGTGACCGCCGCTGGGGTCAGGCGCTGCGCCGTTCGCCACGGCGTTCGCGCAGGATGGTCAGCCGGTCCTCGAGGATCTGCTCCAGCTCCGGAAGGGAACGGCGCTCGAGAAGCATGTCCCAGTGCGTACGGACAGCCTTTTCGTTGCTGGTGTCCGGACGTTCGCCATCAACGAGGAGCGCTTCCTTGCCGGTCTTGGAGACCCACACAGGAGGAATTTCAGCCTCTGAAGAGAACGTCACGAAGACCTGCTCGCCGTCCTCGCACCGGTATTCGACGCGCTGGCGCGGAGCCGGCTCAACGCCGGACTCGGTCTCCATGCTCTGCGCGCCAAGACGCATACCCCGCAGGCTGCGATCGCTCATGTTTTCTCCCTCTGGTCGGTTCGCGGAGCAGGACTCCACGCAAGCCGGAACGGCATAACCGCCCCGGACTACTCTGTGCACTGTGCTGCATCATAAGATTCAACGCATTGCGAAGCTTTCTTGTTCCAGCGGATCTGGTCCGACCGGACAAATACTCAATTATACCGGCGTGGGGCCTAGCCGCAAAACGGGAGGGGACCCGCAACCAAGCGCGAATCCCCTCCCGCCCCGTATGGGGCAAATCCGTGTCAGGACCCAGGCTGTTTAGCGGGTTCCTCGTCGAACAGCCCGCCGCCGCTGGCGGTCGGATCAGGATTGGTACCGCCGAGCGCCTGGCCGATGCCCTTAAGTGCCTCGCCAATTTCGCTGGGAATGATCCACAGCTTGTTTGATGATCCCTCTGCGATTTTCGGAAGCGTCTGCAGGTACTGGTAGGCCAGGAGCTTCTGGTCGGGGTTGCCCTTGTGGATGGCGTCAAAGACCTTCTGGATGGCCTGTGCCTCACCGTCTGCGCGGAGGATGGCCGCCTTGGCGTCGCCCTCAGCCGCAAGGATCGATGCTTGCCGCTGGCCCTCGGCCGTCAGGATGGCAGACTGCTTGGTGCCTTCGGCCGTGAGGATCGCAGCGCGGCGGTCTCGCTCGGCCCGCATCTGCTTCTCCATGGAGTCCTGGATCGAGTGGGGCGGGTCAATGGCCTTGAGCTCCACGCGCGAGACCCGGATGCCCCAGCGGCCGGTTGCCTCGTCCAAGACACCGCGCAGCTGGCCGTTGATCTGGTCGCGGGATGTGAGCGCCTCTTCCAGGTTCAGGCCGCCCACAACGTTACGCAGGGTGGTAGTGGTGAGCTGCTCCACTGCCTGGATGTAATTGGCAATCTCATAGGTGGCTGCGCGCGGATCAGTGACCTGGAAGTACACCACAGTGTCGATGGACACCACCAGGTTGTCTTCGGTGATGACCGGCTGCGGTGGAAAGGACACCACCTGCTCCCTCAGGTCCAGGAGCGGCAGGAGCCGGTCCACAAACGGGATCAGGATGGTGAGTCCCGGGTTAAGGGTCCGCTGGTACTTGCCGAGCCGTTCAACGACGCCGGCCCTCGCCTGCGGGATAATCCGCACTGAGCGGACCAAGACAATGATCACGAACACGATCAGGACCACCAGCACAATGGCCAGGGCGGCTCCTCCTGCGTTATCCATACGACTCCTATTCCCCAATTGTTAGGCTGTACTTAGGACTGAGTGGCCTGCTCCGGCTGGGCGGAAACAACAGCCGTGGCCCCGTCGATGGCGGAGACCACTGCCTTCTGTCCGGCAGGCAGGACGCCGCCGGAGGACCGGGCGCTCCAGACATCGCCCCCGATCTTGACGAGGCCGCCGGTGGAGCTGACTGCTTCCATCACCAGGGCCTGCTCGCCGATGAGCCGGTCAATGTTGGTGCGCTGGTCGGCGGGTCCCTTTTTCAGGTGGCTTAGTGCCACCGGGCGGACAAAGGCGATCATCAGCAGTGAGACGACGCAGAACACCACAATCTGCAGCCACAGGTCAGCGCCGGCAAAATCTGCGACGAGCGCGGCAAGTGTTCCGCCGCCGAGCATGATGAAGAACAGGTCAAGGGTGATCATTTCGATCACTGCGAACGCGAGGAAGGCGGTGAGCCACAGGGCCCACCAGTTTTCGCCGAGCCATTCAAACATTCCGTCCCCCTTGACCATTCGGTAGCTGTCTATCTATCCTAGTCCGCCGGAAAGCAGGACGGCAGGTTGCGTGAAGGGCAGCGGTTGAACGTGGCCACGTCGTTACGGTGCGGACGGTGCCGGACGGAAGACCGTGATCCGGAATCGTGCCTCCACCTGGGTCGACACCCCGCTGCTCCCGATTTTGGCGGCAATGGCCGTGCGGTCCAGGTGGTGCCCGGCCGGACCCATGAAGGCCAGGTCAGCCAGCTCGCTGGCCGTCAGCATCATCAGGATATCCAGGTCCCGGGTGGACTCGGCGGCGAAGTGCGGCGAGAGGGAATCTGCCAGCCGCGCGTCCTTGCCGTCCTCGATGGACAGCATCCCTGCCTGGGCGGCTACGGCGGCCAGGTGTCCGGCGCGCGGCGTCACCACCACCAGCCTTCCGCCGGGGCGGAGGACCCTGGCGAATTCGGCGGCGTTGCGGGGAGCGAAGATCACCGTGATGGCGTCGACGGCGGCGTCGGCCACCGGGAGCGGCTGCCACACATCGCAGGCAAGGCTGATTGCCTCGGGGTTGAGGCGCGCGGCGCGACGGAGCGCGAACTTGGAGATGTCGAGCGCGACGGCGGCGTAGCTGGCCGTGCGCCGCTGCACCTCATCCAGCACCACCCTGAGATAGTGGCCGGTCCCCGTACCCGAATCGAGGACCATGAATGGTTCGCCCGGGGTTATCCCGGGCACGACGGCGGCCGCGACGGCGTCTGCCAGGGGGCGGTAATGCCCGCCGTCGAGGAAAGCGAACCGGGCCGCCACCATCTCTGCGGTGTCGGCTTCAAAGACTGTCCCCTTGCCCACCAGCAGGTTGAAATAGCCCTGCTTCGCCGCGTCGAAGCCGTGCCCGGATCCGCAGACCAAGGCCTTGTGGGCCGCGTCACCCGGCCCGACCCGGACATCCAGTGCGGCGCCGCACACGGGGCAGCGCAGCGGAGGGCGGGGGCTTGATGGCATACGGACCATCTTAGGGCGGGGAGCGGGCCGGCGCGGAGCCCGCGCGAGTGGTCCGGCCGCATGTTCGCGTGGGGGAAAGCCGCACGTTAGGCTCACGTGGGTGAAGCCAGAACACCTCCCGCTGCTCAATTCCGTCTCCGCGCCGGCCGTTCACCCGGACGGCAGCCGCGCTGTTGTGTCGGTGACCAGGCCGGATTTCACTGCTGACTCCTACGTGGGCCAGCTGTGGAACATCCCGTTGAACCAGGAGCAGCTGCCGCGACGAATAACCAGGGGCTTCCGGGACACCGGCCCTGCCTTCTCTCCTGATGGACTGGTCCTCGCCTTCCTCCGGACGGGCGGACCGTCGTCGAAAGCGCAGCTCGTCGTGGTTGAGGCCGGCGGCGGTGAACCCCAGGTCATTACCGACAGGCTGCTCGGAGTGGAATCCTTCGCCTGGTCTCCTGATTCGCACCGGATAGTTTTCAGCTCCCGCGAGCCCGAGACCGGACGGTACGGCAGCAGCGAAGCCATCACCGCGGAGGCGGAGGCCCCACGGCTGATCTCCTCCTACCAGTACAGGCTGAACAGCGTTGGCTACACGCGCGACAAGCCGCAGCAGCTGTTCATCGTGGACGTCCCGGAACTCGGCGGCGAACCGCTGGCGCCGCCTGCGGCTCCGTCGCTGCCGGAAGCCCGGCAGCTGACGTCGCTCGCCACGGACGCCAGCTCCGGATTTTTCAGTGCAGACGGATCAGCCGTCTACTTTGTGGCAGCACCGCCGGAGAACGACGACGACTTGGCCACCTTGATCTACAGGGTGCCGGTCTCCGGCGGCGACCCCCTCCCGGTGGATAAGGGAGTAGCCGCACCTCAAACCGTCTCGGAAGTCCGGCAGTCCCGGGACGGCAAATGGCTGTTCTACATTGCCCGGGACCTGGGCGGCTCGGGCCGGGACTTCGTGGCACGGAACGCCGTGCTGTACTGCGTAGCGGCCGACGGCGGCATGCCGATTGCGCTGACCGACCCAGAGTTGATGGACGTTGCGGCGCCGGGTGCCCGGATTGAGCTCCGCGGCCCGGACCACGCCCTGGTCCTGAACAACGCGCAAGGCTCGGTTGAGCTCCTTGAGCTGGGGGCGGCGGGCGGGCATGCCCTGCTGGTGCACGGCGACAAGGTGGTGACGGGCGCTGCCTGGGCGGGTGGTTCGCTGCTCGTCGTATTCAGCGATCCGTCTACTCACGGGGACCTCGGAGTGCTCGACGACGGGCAGCTGCGGCTGCTGACAGACTTTTCGGCCGTTCTGCGGACACAGACGGACATTGTGGTTCCACAGGAGCTGACGTTTGAGGCGCCCGATGGCTATCCCGTCCATGGCTGGCTCGTCAGGCCTGCGGGCAAGGGTCCGCACCCGGTCCTGCTGAACATCCATGGCGGGCCGTTTGCCCAGTTCACCGTTGCCCTGTTCGACGAAGCCCAGGTGTACGCGGCTGCGGGCTATGCCGTGCTGATGTGCAATCCGCGCGGCTCCGCCGGCTACGGCCGGGAGCACGGGCTGGCCATCAAGGGCCGCCTTGGCACCGACGACATGGAGGATGTCCTCGCGTTCCTGGACGGGGCGCTGGCCAAATTTCCGGCGCTGGACGCGGGCCGGCTGGGCATCATGGGCGGCTCGTACGGCGGATACCTGACCGCCTCGACCATCGCGCACCACCACAGGTTCCAGGGTGCCATTGTGGAGCGCGGATTCCTGGACCCGGTCAGTTTCGAGGGCTCGGCCGACATTGGCTGGTACTTCGGCAACGAGTATCTCGGCAGCTCAACGGTGGAGGTCGCCGCGCAAAGCCCGTTCGAGCACGTGGGCAACGTGCAGACCCCGACGCTGGTCATCCACAGCGAAAACGATCTCAGGTGTCCGCTGGAGCAGGGCCAGCGGTATTTCACGGCCCTGAAGCGGCGGGGTGTGGAAGCCCAGCTGCTGGTGTTCCCGGGCGAGGACCATGAACTTTCCCGGTCAGGCAGGCCGCAGCACCGGCGTCAGAGATTCGAGCACATCCTGCGCTGGTGGGCCCGGTTCCTCCCGACCGACGCAAATCCGGCAGACGCACCGCCGGAGTGACGCGGAGGCGTGCAGGCGCGTCAGGGGTTCTCGGGCAGGAATCCCAGGGCCGCACGGGCCTTTCCGATCCCCGGCTCGGCCCAGTTGGCGGCGTACTCGGCGTTGGAGCTCAAGGACCTCAACTCGGCGCGGTCAACGTAAAGGGTGCCATGGAGGTGATCGGTTTCGTGCTGCACAATTCTCGCCTGCCAGCCCTCGAATTCCCGTTCCGACGCCAGGCCTCCGGGGGTATCGAACCGGAGCAGCACCCGCTCTGGCCGTACTACCACTGCCTGCAGGCCGGTCAGTGAGAGGCACCCCTCGAAGAACGCGGCGCTTTCCGTTCCGACGGCCGTGTAGTGCGGGTTGATGATGGTGAGGAACTCCAGCGGGCTGCGGTGCCGCAGCGCAGCGGCCTCGGGGTCGACGTCGTACTGGTCCTCAAGGACTGCCAGCTGCAGCGGGATTCCGAGTTGCGGGGCGGCCAACCCCACACCAGGGGCTTCGTGCATCACGTCGCGCATGAGGGCAATCAACTGGTCCAGCTCGGCGGCGCTGATCTGGCCGTCGAAGGACGCGGCCCGCTGGCGGAGTACGGGATTCCCGGCCTGGACGATGGGCGGCAGCGATCCCGCAGACAGGATTTCCTGCACCCGTTCCCTCAGGTGCGCAGGAGTGAATGAAGTAGTCGGTGATACAGGGGTCATGCGGAAAGCCTAGCGGCGGACGCCGCAGGGCGTCGGCCGCGTCGGCTAATGTCGATGCCATGGCTGAACTGATTGCGTCCGAACCCAACGCACTGGAACTTGTCCTGGACTTTATCCGGACCCTGGAAGCCGGCGGTGACGGCGGGGCCATCGGCCGTTTCCTCGCTGCGGACATCGTGTTGGTCGAGGCGCCGCATCTGCTCGCGGCTGAAGGCTCCACGCGGACGCGGGACCAGGCGATGGCTGGCCTCGATCAAAGCGGCGAAGTAGTGGCGGACCAGAAGTTCGGGATCCGCCGCACTACCTGCGAAGGCGGTCGGGTTGTGGTGGAGGCCGACTGGTCGGCGCGGACGCTGATGGACCTGCGGTACTGGGATGCCGGGGAGACCATCCGCGCCCGGACGTCGTCGGTGTTTGAAGTCCGGGACGGCCTGATCATCAGCCAGGACAGTTACGACTGCTACTTCGTGAATTCCTGACCCGGTGCGGGGGTTACTGCATGGTGAACCGGCGGGCCACCAGCCTGTTGGCCGCCGGAATGCCGGACACCGCGCTGACTGCGTGGTTCCTCAACGCCAGGAGCGGCCGCCCCAACGGGCGCCCCAGCGTCATATTCACTTCGGACTGCCATCGCGCTACCGAGGCGGCCTTGCGACGCCGGGCGGAATAGGCGTGCAGGCGCTGGCCAACCGGTTTCCCCGCCAGGGCATCACAGATGATCGGCGCGAGTTCCGCCGCGTCCAGCCAGCCAAGGTTCATGCCCTGGCCGCCGATGGGGCTTATTTCATGGGCAGCATCACCGATCAGGACGGCCCGCCCCGAGACTGATCGGCACGCCACCGTGGAGCGCGGGCTGAAGCTACTGAGCATGGTGTTGGTGGCCGGGTCCGGCCGGATCCCCGTGCGGTGGTGGACCATCCGTGCGAGTTCGACGGCGTCCGGGACCGGTTCGGGCCGGGGAACCCTCACTACCCAGCGGCGGAGTCCGCCCGGCAGCGGAAAGGATTCCACTATCCCTTCGGCTTCGAGGTACAGGACGGCTTCGTTCAGGTTTTTGCCGGTACCTTCGAAATCACCCATCACATAATGGTCGGGATAGGTTCGGGACGTGGCCGGGATGCCCAGCAGGCTGCGCATCAGGGACCGCGAGCCGTCGGCGGCGACCACAAGGCGTGAGGTGATCCGGGTGCCGGCACCGCCTGTCTTGGTGGCGGCAGCACGGACGGTGACCAGTCCGCCGTCGTCCGCTATTCCCGTCACCCTGGCGCCCCTGACGAGCGCCGCACCGTCGAGTTCGTGTACACGCTGCTCCAGCAGGGATTCCGTTGTGACCTGGGCGAGCGACAGGACAAACGGGAAGCGCTCCGAGACCGACGCGAAAGACATTGACCCTACGGTCTTAGCGCCGCTGACTGCAATGCCGCCGCGGATCTGCACGCCGGCATCAACCATGGCGCTGGCCACCGCTGCCCTGTCCAGCGCCGCGAGGGCCGGGGGATGGATGCCGATGGCCCGCGAGTGGTGTTCCCGGTGGAGACGCTGTTCAAGGACCTGGACCGCGACGCCTTCCTGAAGCAGCAGGGCGGCGAGATACAGACCCACGGGTCCGCCGCCGACGATCACCACGTCAGCCATCGGGATGGTCCGGACCGTGCATGAGGACCTGATGGAAAGGGGAATGGCGCGCCACCTGCCAGCCGGGGGGAGCGGCGGCGGTGAGTTCCGCCGGGGTGTAGCTGCGCCTGATCGAGGTCAGGCCGTCCGCTCGGATGAACGAGCCGCGGAAGGGGAGGGCGGCCAGGGAGAAAAGTGCGTAGGCTGCGATGTTCCGGCGGAGGTCGTTGTGCAGGGAAATCCGGCGCCCCAGGGCTTGCGAATCTGCCAGGAGCTGAGCCAGGTCCGCTGGTTGGAGGTGGTGGATGACGTGGTTCGAGATGACGACGTCGAACCGGCGGCCTTCGCGGACCATGTCGGCACTGTCCGCCTGGCGGAACCGGACTGAGACGTGGTGGGGGCGGCGTAACGAGTAGCTGTATGCCCTGGCGTCCGGGTCAATGCCGGTGACCTCGAGCAGCAGTTTGTCCCGGGCGGACCAGAGGGCGAGCTGGCGTGCCAGGTCCCCGCCGCCGCATCCTATGTCGAGGAGCGTGGTTTCAGTGTCGTGGGAGAGGAGAGGGCGAAGCTCGCGGCGGTACAGCTGCCGCCAGCCGGAGAAGAGCCGGTTCACCAGTCCGAATTGCCGGTACGTGAGCTCGAGTTTGGTGGGATCACAGTCCGGCAGATCCATCATTTCCACTGCGTCGGCAGCCCTTTGCCGCATCAGGGACACAGGTCAGACCAGTGACGAGGCCGCCTCTGGCTGCACCGCCCGATTCCCGGTGGCTGCCTGGCGGAGTTTCGTGAAGAGCCCGGTCTCCACCGTGAGTCCGGGGCCGAACGCCATGGAGCAGATGCGTTCCTCACCCTCCACCGGCGGCTGCTCCAGGATGTGCCTGAGGACAAACAGCACGGTGGCGCTGCTCATGTTGCCGTAGTCCCGCAACGTATCCCGTGCCGGAACGAGTTGCTCGTCGGTGAGTTCAAGGCGCGTCTGGACCTTGTCAAGGATGCTCCGGCCGCCGGGGTGGATGGCCCAATGGCGGATGTCCCGGTAGGGGAGTCCACGCAGCGAGGGATCCCTTGTCAGCAGCGGTGCCAGGGCGCCGATGATGTGATCGTCGATGATGTGGGGGACGTAGTTGCCCAGCACCATTTCGAAGCCATGGTCGCCGATGTTCCAGGCCATGGATTCCTCGCCCACCGGCGTAAGGACGGTTTCGAAGTGGTCCAGTTGCATCAGCGCAGGTGCGTCCGGATCGTTCCGGGCCGTAACGATGGCTGCCGCCGCGCCGTCGGCGAACAGCGCCGAACCCATGATGGTGTCGGGATCGTTCGAGGTCCGCACGTGCAGGGAGCACAGCTCGGCACAGACCACCAGGACAACGGCCTGCGGATCTGCTTCGCAGAACGACTTGGCGGCCCGCAGTGCTGGAAAGGCGGCATAGCAGCCCATGAATCCGAGGTGATAACGCTGGACGGCAGGGTCCAGCCCCAACGCACGGACGATCTTATAGTCAGGACCGGGGTTGAAGAATCCTGTGCAGGAGACGGTAATGACGTGGGTTATGTCAAGCAAGGACAGATCCGGGCAGGCGCCCACGGCAGCCCGGGCGGACTCGACGAAAAGTTTGGTGACCTCCCGTGCGAAGAACTCGTTGCGCACCTTGGTGGTGGGGTTCAGGAGCAGGCCCGTAGATGGATCAAAGAACTGCGGATCGTCCGAACGGAACGCCATGGTCATTTCTTCGACGGCGGTATGGCGCGTATCGATGGCGGCTGAATCGAAGCAGGTACTCACCAGCCGCGAGCCCAACCTGGTCAGGCCCGGCTGGGCTGCAAAAACGTCCCGGGCTTCGGTCTGGACCAGCACGGTGGGCGGAACAGCAGTTTCGAGTGAACGCACGTAGACCGTCATTGGTTCATTCTTGGCGAGCACACGGGATTAGACAATGGCCGGGCTGGCCGGGGAGCCGTTTCCTGTGCCGCCGGCCGGTGTTCCGGACACAAAAGCGGGGGCCGGCGAATTGTCCGCCAGCTTGTCGGGCTGGGTGCTGGAGCTGGCTTCAACGCCGGCGTTGGCCAGCCCCGATGACTGAGCGGATGAGGTTGGTACGCCGGTTACGGCGCCATACGCCGAGGTGGCGAGTAGAACCGTGAGCATGCCGGCAGCAGCAGATTTTTTCTGCGCATGCGCCGACCGGTGACTTCAACGGTGCCTTGCTCGGCGCGGAACAGGCCAATCACTGGCGTGTCATTCCATGAGGCATGGATCTTGGGTTTGGGTCAAGGACGACCAGCCGGACCTGACGTGCGTCAACATCCAACGGAAGCCCCGGAGTTGCCCGCACAACGTCGGCTTAATGCAGGCCACTCTCCGCTCTCAGATCACGCCGATAATATACATTATGTAAAGTTGAATCCGGCGAATCGCATCTGGTGCGAATTCGACGGACTTTGATACCGCTGCCCCGCCGACAACCGGCGACACCTGGGATTCCTTATGTTTTCGGCTCTTAGAGGGTCGACGGCAACACGTTACCGGAGCTAGATCAGCGTGACGTGGCGGACTGCGCGAATGAAAAATCCCCGCCGTTACAAGCCGTTTTGCCATGGACTCGCATAATATGCGAAAGTATCGCGTGTTATGCGAGGACAACATGTGACCAGACAGCCAGGGCCGGCGGGAACGGCCGGGCAGCAGATCGCCCGGGATGTGGCGTTGTTTAACCCTGCCGAGCAGGTGTTCCAGGCGATGCTGGACGGGTGGCGCAATCAGCAGTTGAGCCGGAACCTTGCCTTCACGACGATCGCCCGGCGCGAGCAGGTCATCCAGCGTTTCCGCTCGTTTACCGGTGAGGATCCGTGGTCCTGGACCGTGGGCGATGTCGATGAGTTCTTCATGGAGCTGCGTGCCGTCCGCTCCGCGAGCCATTCGACGCTGCTGGCGTACCAGAACGCGCTTCGCCTGTTCCTGGGCTATCTGACCCATCCGGCCTACGGCTGGGAGCAGGAATGCATGGAGCGGTTCGGCACCCACCCGGTTCAGGTCTGCCATGAGTGGAACACCGCCGCGCATGTCCAGGAAGCATCTGCCCGCCCGCGCAAGCGACCGCTGACCCGGGACGAGCTGCAGGACCTTTTCGACTACGCCGATGACCGGGTCGATCACGCCCGCAAGCAGGGGCGCAAGGGCTGGATCTCGGCGTTCCGCATCGCCACGGCCATCAAAGTCGCCTACGCTTGGGGCCTGCGGCGCAACGAGGTGCGCATGCTCGAACTGACCGACTTCGGGACCAACCCGCACGCGCCCGAGTTCGGCGGATACGGCGTTCTTTACGTCCGGCACGGCAAGGCGATGCGCGGTTCACCTCCCAAGCGCCGCAGCGTCCTGACGGTCCCCCACACCGGCTGGGCCGTGGACTGCCTGAGGCAATGGATCGAGGAGGTCCGGCCGACCGGAGCCGGTGAGGAACAGGCGTCCCTTTGGCCGACCGAGCGCAGCGGCAGGGTCAGCGCCGATTCACTGACCCGGGAATTCACCCTGCTACGGACCGGACTCGGGCTCGCGGACGGCATCGATTTTCACTCCCTGCGCCGCTCCTACGTCACCCACCTGATCGAGGACGGCTACGACGCCCTGTTCGTCCAGCAACAGGTCGGACACGAACACTCCTCCACCACCGCCCTCTACACCGGCGTTTCCTCCGATTACCGCACCCGGACACTGCGGGCGGCCATGACCAAGATGGCCGCAGAAGCCACCGGCACCGACCAGAGGAAGACGCCATGAAAAAGCACATCGAATACTCCTGGCGGCTGCGCGAAATCATGGCCGCACGCGGACTGTTCAACATCTCCGACCTCATCCCCCTGCTCGTCGAACGCGGTATCGAACTCTCCCCCTCGCAGATCTACCGGCTCGTGGGACAAAAACCCGAACGCATGTCCATGACTCTGCTCGGCGCACTCTGCGATGCCCTCAACTGCACGGTCGAGGACCTATGCCACTTCCACACCGTTGCCACAGCCCAGCGCAAGAGCGCCGTGAACGGTCCTTCATCGAACGGCACGAAAGTGGTTGACCTGAACACGGCGATCAGGCCCAAACGCGCCCGCGTCCGTCCCGCCGAGTAATGCTGACCCCTGACGAGAAGCTCTGCGCCCGCTGCCGGAAACCGGCCGCCAGGCTTGGGGCGAAATGGCCGGAGGGGCGGGTCTGCCGGCTCTGTTACCAGCGCGCGGCCCGAACTCACGGGACCTGCCCGGGCTGCGGCACCGACCGGCTCCTGCCGGGCCTGGACGGCACGGGATCCCCGGTCTGTGTCGACTGCGCAGGCATCCCGGCCGACTTCCACTGCACCCAATGTTCAGCCGAGGAAGAACCCTACCGGGCCCGGCGCTGCGCCCGCTGCTGCCTGCGCGACCACCTGGCGGAACTCCTCGACGATGGCACCGGCACAGTGTCTGAACCCCTCAAGCCCCTGCACGAGGGAATCTGCGCCCAGCCGCATCCCCGCAGCGCGCTGACCTGGCTGCGCAACCCGGACGTCCGCGATCTGCTGTCCTCCATCGCCACCGGCGCCCGCCCACTGGCCCACACCACCTTCGATGACCACCGGTCACCGCGCACCGCCATGCACCTGCGGGAACTCTTTATCGAGCACGGACTGCTGGGTCCGATCGACCGGAACCTGCTGCACTTCGCGACCTGGCTGGACCGGATCCTGGCAGAGCTCACGGACCCGGATCACCACGCCCTCATCAAACAGTTCGCCACCTGGCACCACCTGCGCCGGATGCGCCAACTCTCCGCCGCCGGAGAACTGAACTGGGGCACCGCCCGCGCAGCCAAACAGGATATCTCCGTAGCCAGGGACTTCCTCCGGCATCTCTCAGAACGAGGGAAACTGCCCTCCCAATGCCGGCAGGCGGACATCGACCACTGGCTCGCGACAGGACCGACAACGCGAAGCACCGCCAGAACCTTCGTGCGCTGGGCCGTCCGGAACAAGCATCTTTCCCGCGTCGAATTCCCCTACCGAAAAGCTGAAACCCGGCCCGTCCTGGACCAGAACGAACGACTCCGGCTGCTCCGCGAAACACTCGACAACCACCACATCCCGCTCCACCACCGCGCCGCAGCAGTCCTGCTGCTTCTCTACGCCCAGCCGCTGACACGCATTGCCGGCATGCGATGCGAGCAAATCACCCGCACCGACGACGGCGAAACCGTCATCGTCTTCGATGACCAGCCGGTCCCTGTCCCTCACCCCTTCGACGAAATCCTTCAAGAGCACCTCGCCGACCGGCCGAACATGAACACGGCCGCCAACCGCGCCTCGGCGTGGCTCTTTCCCGGATACCGGCCCGGCCAGCATCTTCATCCCGGTCATCTCATGAAGAAGTTGCGCGAAAGCGGCATCCACCTTCTGGGCGCCAGGAACGCCACGCTTCGCGCGCTCGTCCTGACGATGCCTCCTCCGGTTGCAGCCCAGGCTCTTGGCTACAGCACTCAAATCACCGAACAGCACGCCAAGCAAGCTGGCAACACCTGGGCCACCTACGCCTCTTACCGGCGATAGCACAGCGGATATCGCGGGCCCGGTCAGTGGCCTCGCCCAAACACTGGGGCTGGCAGGATAGTGCTGTGACGATACGCGCTGCAGAGGGAGATCCAGGGTCGATGTTGCTGCGGGTGAAAGTCTCGATCGTGGGCAGCGAGCCGGCCATCTGGCGGCGCCTCGAGATCGACCCTTCCCTGACCCTGGACAGGGTGCATGAGGTCCTCCAAACGGCCGTTGGCTGGCGGGATTTACACCTGCATTCCTTCACCGACACCGATCCCTATGTTCGTCTGCGCGCCGTCAACGGGATCGTGCGCGAACCACGTCGCTGGGTCTCCCTGGGCCTGCTGGAGGACAGTGACGATGACCTCCCGGAGACGGCCTGGACCCTGGGCCAGATCCTCACCCCGGAGTCCGGTCCCCTGTTCTATGAATATGACTTCGGAGACGGCTGGATCCACCGCCTCGAACTCACCGGAAGCCTCCCCGCCCCGGCCAACACCCCAAGGGCGCGGCTCCTGGACGGGGAGAGGCGGGCGCCGCTGGAAGATTCCGGCGGCATCGGTGGCTACCACGACCTCCTCGACGCCCTCGCAGACCCCGGCCACGAAGAACACAAAGACCTGAAGGCATGGGTCGCCTGGACAGCCGGGCCATGGCAGGAATTCCACCCGGAACAACTGGACATCAATGCCGTGAACAACGAGCTCGCCCTGCTGTTCCCTGCTCCCTCTGCCAACGAACACGGCCCCGGAAGCGAGTCACTGACCCAGGAACTCACGAACCGGATGCCTCCCGGGCTACGACGCGAATTCCGTTCATACCTTCACGCCGCCGACCTCGACGGCCCCGCAACGGTCGAAGCAGACGTCGCCGAGGCGATGACCGCCCCCTATCTCTGGCTCACCCGCCGCATCGGGCCTGACGGTCTATCCCTCACCGCTGCCGGCTGGCTACCGCCGACCGTGGTCCGCCAGGCAATGACCGAGCTCGGCTGGGCCAAGGACTGGATCGGCAAAGCCAACCGCGAGGACCAGACCCTGCCCGTCCTTCAGCTGCGCGAAAGCGCTCAACGACTCGGCCTCATCCGCAAAATCAAAGGCAAACTAGTCCTCACATCCGCCGCCAAACGGCTGCTCGATGATCCCGCAGGGCTTTGGCTCTTCCTCGCACGATCCATCGCCCATCGGCACCGCCATGACTCCGAGCGCGACGCGGCGCTGTTACTCCTGCTCGAAGTCGCGGCAGGGAAAAGAACCAGCTGGGCCGACTACCTTGAAGCCGTCTCCTTCGGTCTCGGTGCGCTCGGTTGGAGCACCCGCACCGGAGCCCAACTGGAACCGAACACCGTCCAAGCACTCCTCGTCGATGCCCACGAGGTCCTGCTGAACCTCGGCATCTTCGACGACCGTTTCGGGCTCAAAGCAAACACCGTCAAGGCGCCAGGGCAAGCCTTCGCCCGCACAGCACTTCGCTCATAACCACTCACAACCAGCAAATCAACGACCCCGTGGCGACCCACATCCTCCGAGGCTAAATCCGCCATCGACGCAATGGCATTCGCCGGTTCCGAATACGCCGGCTCACCAGTAGTTCCGCCTCCTAAGGTGACGCGATCTCAAGATAGATGAAGCATTGGCCTGGTACGCCTCAAGTTGAACCATTGGCTGGCGCGTCTCACTTTAGGTGACGCATCCTGACCGCCGGGATGGCTAGAATCCGGGCTATGGCTCGGCCAGGCCCAGTGGTCCCATCCGGACCACCCCCCGGAATGCACAATCCGGAGATGTTAACTGAACGGGATTCGGCTAGCCCGGTTTAGCCCTCGTCGTTGTGATAATCGCAGGTGACCGTTGCCGGTGGGGGAACCGCGGTGCTTCGCCACTCCGACTTCTCTCAGCATTCCCCCGGCTTTCTACGTCAGGCCGCCGGGGCCGGGGTGATCCACGACGGCAAATGTGTTTCAGGCTACGGCAACGACCCCGTTGCCGGGGAGGCCCGGACCTGCCCAGAGCTTCCTAACCGTCATAAGCCGTCTGAAGTGCGGCGATATCAAGCTTCTGCATCCCGAGCATGGCCTGCATTGCCCGCTGGGCACCCTCCGGATCCGGACCGCCAATCAGTGAGCCCAGGACCGACGGCACGATCTGCCAGGAGACGCCGAAACGGTCCTTCAACCACCCGCACTGGCTCTCCGCCCCACCGTCTGTCAGCGCCGACCAGTAGCGGTCCACTTCCGCCTGGTCGGAACAGTCGACCACAAAGGAGACGGCTTCCGTGAAATTGGCCGGCGCTCCCCCGTTGAGTGCCATGAACTTTCGGCCTTCGATCTCAAACTCCACGGTGATGACTTGCCCGGCCTGACCGGGACCGCCCTCGCCGAACCGCGAGACGTCCAGAATCCTGGAGGCGCCGAAGACTGACACATAGAACTCGGCGGCCTCTTCGGCCTGGTTCTCGAACCACAGGCATGTGGAAATCTTCAGCATGGTTGCTCCCTTCCGGCTAGAGCCTAGTCCGGGGCCGCATCCGGCACAACGGCCGGTGGATGCCGGCTGACCAGCCCCACCGTGTTCCCTTCCCAGTCGCGCATGAAGGCCATCCACTCATCGGTTCCTGCCGGACCCAGGGTGGCGTCGCCATGGTGGAAGATCACCTGCGGCAGCGCAACTACCTCTACTCCCCTGCCCTGCAGGACGCTGATGCTGGTCCGGACGTCCTCCGCCTCCAGATAGAGTACCGACGACGGTGCGCTGCGCTCCAGCAAGAGCCGGACGCCTTCCAGATCGAAGAACAGCAGCCCCGGCGGGTCGTAGACCGCCGCTGGCTGCACCCCCAGCAGTTGTGAATAGAACTCCGCGGCCCGCTGGAGGTCGTGTGCCTGCTGGGCCACCTGGATCAGACGCAATGTGCCTCCCGCTTGATGAGCGCCGCTGTTGTCCCGGTCATCATCCTCGTTCCCCCGTACCCCGGCAAGCGTCAGAACCGGGCCTTCGCCCTCGCCGGGTTAGGCTCGAAGCCATGACCTGGACCCAGCACCAATCCTTAACCGGCGGCAGGCGCGCCATCACCGCCGCGGCACTGTCCGACGCCGTCCTCATCCTTGTTTTCGCGGCGATCGGCAGGGACGCCCACCAGCGCGGCGACATCGTCACCGGCGTGTTCTTCACTGCGTGGCCGTTCCTGGCTGGGGCCGCTACCGCCTGGCTTGCGTGGCGGGCGTGGCGGCGTCCGCTGTCCATGGCAACCGGCGTCGTGGTCTGGCTTGGCGCCGTGGCCGGCGGCATGATCCTGAGGGCTCTGACGGGACAGAGCGTAGTACTGGCCTTCGTGGTTGTTGCGCTCTTGAGCCTGGGTTTGTTCCTGGTGGGCTACCGGGCACTTCTTGCACTGGTACGCAGGCTTAGAAAGTCGTGAAGGCGCCGCCGGCCACGCGTCCGGGGCACGCCTGATGGACACGGCCCATGTAATAGGCTGGCATCACCAAAAAGTCTTGCCGGGCACAGCTACGGCCAACAGATCCGGAAGGATTGAACAGTGATCACCGCATTCGTTCTGATCAAGACCGACGCCGCGCGCATCCCGGAAACTGCCGAGGAAATTTCCGCGATCCCAGGCATCAGCGAGGTCTATTCCGTAACAGGCGAATGGGACCTCATCGCCGTTGCCCGCGTCGCCCAACACGAGGACCTGGCTGACGTCATTGCCGACAAGCTGTCAAAGGTGCCTGCGGTGGTTCACACCACTACACACATTGCCTTCCGTGCCTACTCGCAACACGATCTCGACGCGGCATTCGCGCTCGGCTTCGAACAGTAGGATCACTTCCCGGGAAACGATGCGGGCCCGGCCTTACAGCCGGGCCCGCATCCTTTCCTGTCCATATCAAGGCCGCGTTAGCGAAACCCACTTATCGAGGACCGCAGCGGCAGCACCGCTATCAATCGACTCCGCGGCCCGGGCAAGCGCCGAACGCATACGCTCCAGGAACGGGCCCTCGGACGATTCATCAAAGGCCACCAGCCCAGCGGCCGCGTTCAGCAGCACGGCATCCCGCGCTGCGCCGGTCTTGCCGGCCAGGACATCACGTACGACGGCGGCATTCGCCTGTGCGTCCCCGCCACGGAGTTCCTCCACAGTCGCGGGACGGATGCCCAGCCCGGCCGGCTCAAAATTCAGCTCAGAGACAGCGCCGTCGCGGATTTCCCAGACGGTGGAGGGACCCGTAGTAGTCAGTTCGTCCAGTCCGTCGTTGCCGCGGAAAACCAGGCCGCGGCTGCCCCGCTTCGCCAGGACGCCTGCAACCAGCGGAGCCATACGGGCATTCGCCACTCCCACAGCTGAGGCCTGAACAAGGGCCGGGTTGGTCAGCGGGCCCAGGAAATTAAAGGCGGTGGGGATGGCGAGTTCCCGGCGGGGTACGGCGGTGTGACGGAAAGACGGGTGGAACACCTGCGCGAAGCAGAAAGTGATTCCAGCCTCCCCCGCGTTGCGTGCCACCTGGGCCACCGGGAGGTCGAGCCTGACCCCCAGCGCTTCAAGCACGTCAGCCGAGCCGGAGGACGAAGACGCTGCACGGTTGCCGTGCTTGACGACCTTCGCTCCGGCGCCCGCAGCAACGAGGGCGGACATGGTGGAAATGTTGACGGTATTGAGCTGGTCCCCGCCGGTACCAACGATGTCCAGCTTCTGACCGGGGATATCGATGGGTGTTGCATGGCGCAGCATCGCGTCCACCAGACCCGAGATTTCGTCCACGGTTTCGCCCTTGGCGCTGAGGGCAACCAGGAATCCGGCGATCTGCGCGGGGGTGGCCTCCCCGGACATGATTCTGTCCATAGCCCAAGCGGTGTTGCCCGCTGTGAGGTCACTACCGTTGATAAGAGCCGATATAAGCCGCGGCCAAGTGTTGCTGTCCGCCGGCGCGGTTGCCTGAGAAGTCACCTTCTGATGCTATCGAGCCACCTCGGACCTGACCAATGTGAACACCGCCGGGAACTTTTCGCAGTGATTTCGCGTCTTTGTAGAAAAAGTCCCCCGAAAAGGCGGTTCGCGTTGGGAACTACGGACTTTTATAGACATAATGTCTATGTGACATCTGCGACCCATGCCCCCAGTACCCCGGCGCACCCCACGCTGAACCGCCCCAATATGGTTTCTGTCGGAACCGTAGTCTGGCTGTCCAGTGAGTTGATGTTCTTCGCCGGTCTCTTCGCCATGTACTTCACGCTGCGCTCCACGAGCGGTCAGATGTGGGCGGAAGAGACAGCAAAGCTCAACTTCCCCTTTGCGCTAGTCAACACGATCGTCCTCGTGGCCAGTTCCTTTACTTGCCAGATGGGCGTCTTCGCCGCCGAACGGCTGCAGCCTCGCAAAACAGGCGGCCCGTTCCAGTTCACCCGCTGGGGCATGAACGAATGGTTCACGCTGACCTTCATCATGGGTGCGTTCTTCGTCGCCGGCCAGGCAACTGAATACGCGATGCTTGTTTCCGAACACGTTTCACTCTCATCCAACGCCTACGGCTCAGCGTTCTATATGACCACCGGCTTCCACGGCCTGCACGTAATCGGCGGCCTCATAGCCTTCCTCTTCATCATCGGACGCTCGTTCGCAGCAAAGAAGTTCGGCCACTTCGAAGCAACCTCCGCGATCGTCACGTCTTACTACTGGCACTTTGTGGACGTTGTCTGGATCGGCCTCTTCCTGGTCATCTACGTACTGAAGTAGTCAAGCTTTGATTCCTTTTCTACAAGAGGCAGAATTTCAAGAAGCGGCTCACGGAGCCGGCGCACGATCGAATAAAGGAACCACCACGTGAAGGCTCTCTCGCAAAAGCGGCGTCACCCACTCGCAGTAATCGCGCTGCTACTGATGGGACTCCTCGTCACTGGCGGGCTCTACGCCGTTGCCACCACCGTCAACGAGGCAAAGGCATCCACCACCAGCTTCAGCGCCAATGACACCGCCGAGGGCGAAAAGCTCTTTGAGGCTAACTGCGCCACCTGCCACGGCATGGGCGCGAGCGGCAGCCAGGATGGCCCCTCGCTGGTTGGCGTCGGTGCCGCGTCCGTTGATTTCCAGGTCGGTACCGGCCGGATGCCCATGCAGATGAACGGCCCCCAGGCGTACAAAAAGCCGGCCCAGTTCAACGATGCCCAGACCCACCAGCTTTCAGCCTACGTAGCTTCCCTGGGAGCCGGCCCGGCGATTCCTGAAGAACACCTGCTTGATGAGCAGGGGGACGCCGCCAAGGGTGGTGAGCTCTTCCGCGTGAACTGCGCGATGTGCCACAACGCAGCAGCAGCCGGCGGTGCACTCACCCGTGGTAAGTTCGCTCCCGCCCTTGCCGATGTCTCCGGCAAGCACATCTACGAAGCGATGGTCACCGGACCGCAGAACATGCCCGTCTTCAGTGACACAAACGTCACCCCTGAAGGCAAGCGCGACATCGTCACCTTCCTGAAGCAGATCGAGGCCAACGGCTCCCCCGGTGGCGCTGACCTCGGCGCCCTCGGTCCCGTCTCTGAAGGCCTCTTCGTCTGGATTGCAGGCCTGGGTGTCATCATCGCCTTCACCATCTGGCTTACTTCCCGGACGTCTTAGGCGCTACGGGAATCTTAAGAACTTCTGCTGCCCAGTCAGCAGTTTGAAATTGAAAACTAACCCGGCAGACGCCGGGACGAGAGAAGGATGAGGCGAATTATGGGCAACCATAGTGACGGCAGTCCGAACCACTCGGGCACCGTAGCTACGGCTGGTCAGAATGAGGTGGAGAAGTTCCAGGATCCTGGAATTCCCCCGCACCGTTTGCGCCTGGCCGACACGGACCCGAAGGCCGCAAAGCGTGCAGAACGGCAGGTCGCCGTACTTTTCGGCGCGTCAGTTGTCGGCACCCTGATCTTCCTGGTGGCGTACTTTGCCATCGACTTGGGCGATGGCACAAGCATCGCCACCATACGGCTGCAGAACGCCCTGCTGGGCCTTGGCACCGCGTTTGCGATGCTCGGCATCGGCACCGGTATTGTGCACTGGGCCAAGGCTCTGATGCCGGACCATGAAGTCTCCGAAGAACGCCATCCCATCCGCACCGAAGAAGACCGCTTGGCGGCGGTCCGGATCGTGGATGACATCGTGGAAGAGACCGGCATCAAGCGCCGCCCGCTCATCCGCAACACCCTGCTCGGTGCTGTGGCCCTGGCCCCGCTTCCCGCAATTGCGGTTTTCGGTGACCTCGGCCCTCGCCCCGACCGGGCCCTGGCCCACACCATGTGGGCACCGCAGGAAGGCAAGCTCAAGCGCCTCACCCGCGACCCCGACGGCACACCCATCAAGGCCTCTGACGTCACCATCGGGTCGGCTTTCCACGTTATTCCTGAGGGCCTGAACGAATTGCATGAAGGCAAGCTCAACGAAAAGGCCAAGGCAGTTGTACTGCTGATGCGCCTGGATCCCGCCTCGCTGAACCCCTCGGCGGGCCGCGAAGACTGGAGCTACAACGGGATCGTTGCCTACTCCAAGATCTGCACCCACGTCGGTTGCCCCGTCGCTCTGTACGAGCAGCAGACGCACCACCTGCTGTGCCCGTGCCACCAGTCCACTTTTGACCTCACGAAGGAGTGCAAAGTGATCTTTGGCCCCGCCAGCCGGCCCCTCCCCCAGCTGCCGATTGCAGTGGACGCCGAGGGCTACCTGGTCGCAACCAGCGACTTCAATGAACCTGTAGGACCGAGTTACTGGGAGCGTGATGAGCATGAGCGCAGCATCAAGAGCTGAAGCCCCCGCCTTCGTCGCCAAGACTAAAGCCGGACGCATCACTGATTTTGTTGACGCGCGAGTTGGCGGATCAGGAATCCTGCGCGAATTCGGACGCAAGGTCTTCCCTGACCACTGGTCGTTTATGTTTGGCGAAGTAGCCCTCTACTCCTTCGTTATCCTCTTGCTTTCGGGCACCTTCCTGACCTTCTTCTTCGATCCGTCCATGGCGGAGACGCACTACGACGGTTCTTACCTGCCGTTGAAGAACGTCGAAATGTCCGTGGCGTACAGCACGTCGCTGGATATTTCCTTCGACGTCCGCGGTGGCCTGTTCATGCGCCAGGTGCACCACTGGGCTGCACTGCTTTTCGTAGCGTCGATCGCCGTCCACATGCTGCGCGTCTTCTTCACGGGCGCCTTCCGCAAACCGCGTGAAATGAACTGGGTTGTTGGCAGCGTCCTCCTGATCCTCGCCATGGCAGCCGGCTTCACCGGATACTCCCTCCCCGATGACCTGCTCTCCGGCAACGGCCTGCGGATCATCGACGGCGTTATGAAGGCAATCCCGGTTGTCGGGACCTATATTTCCTTCTTCTTCTTCGGTGGCGAGTTCCCGGGGACGGCTGTTATTGGCCGCCTTTACATGCTGCACATCCTGCTCGTACCCGCGCTCATCCTGTTGATGATCGTTCTGCACCTGTTCATGGTGGTTGTGCACAAGCACACCCAGTACCCCGGCCCAGGCCGCAACGACGGCAACGTTGTTGGCTACCCGCTCGGCCCCGTGTACGCAGCCAAGGCCGGCGGCTTCTTCTTCATCGTCTTCGGTGTAATTGCCCTGATGGCTGGCTTCTTCACGATCAACCCGATCTGGAACTACGGCCCGTACGATCCCTCGCCGGTGTCTGCCGGTACCCAGCCTGACTGGTACATCGGGTTCGTTGACGGTGCCCTGAGGCTTATGCCCGGTGTCATCGGTGATTTCCAGTTCGAGTACGTTGTCTTCGGCTACGTGCTGACGCTGAACGTACTCCTGCCCGCCCTGGTGCCCGCAGGCATTCTGTTTACGGTGATGTTCATGTACCCGTGGATCGAAAGCTGGATCACCAAGGACACCCGCGAGCACCACGTCCTGGACCGTCCGCGGAACGCCCCCACCCGCACCGCCATCGGCGTCGCCGGCTTCATCTGGTACTGCGTGATGTGGGCAGCCGCTGGTTCGGACCTCATTGCCACACACTTCCATGTGTCCCTGAACGATGTGACGTACTGGCTCCGCGCGCTGTTCTTCATCGGCCCGGTCATCGCGTTTATGGTTGCCAAGCGAGTAGCCCTTGCCCTCCAGCGCAAGGACCGCGAAATTGCACTCCACGGCCGGGAAACAGGTCGCATCGTCCGCCTTCCGCATGGCGAGTTCATCGAAGTGCATGCCCCGCTGGATGAGTACAAGCGCTACAAGCTCGTTGGATTCGAATCCCCCGCACCGCTGCCGGCAGTCCCCAACGACCACGGCATTGTGACGCGCAAGGAAAAGCAGCGTGCATTCCTGTCCAAGTGGTTCTTTGAGGACCGTGTAGCACCGGCCACGCCGGCAGAGCTGGAGGCCGCACACGGCCACCAAGCCCACCCGGCAGTGGAGGCCGGCGAGGAAAGCAAGAGCCTCAGCCACTAACTCACAGCAGCTATGTTCCAACGGGAAAGGCCCGGTCCACTTGGACCGGGCCTTTCCCGGTACTGGCAGCCGCCGCTGTTGCCAGCTGCCGGCCCGCTACTAGTGGTTGCGGTAGCCCAGCGACTGGTTCCGGGCAGGCCTCGCACCTGGCCGCTGGAGGGGTACCCATAGCTTGTAGCGGTCGGCCCGGTAGTAGGAGACTGAGTAGTCCACCATCGCCCGGGCAACAAAGGCGTGCCTCTGGATTTTGAGCAAGGGTGCGCCGACGTCGACGTTTAGCAGACGCGCCGTAGAGGGGGAAGCGGCCGTCGCCTCGATCATGTCCTCCCCCCACTCCATCACGAGGCCGAACTGCTCACTCAGCACGTTGTAGAGCGATGTTGGGGGCTCGCCGTCCAGAAGACCCGGGACGCGCTGCGCTGGGATGAAGTTCTCGTCCACGCTCATCGGCTCACCGTCCGCCAGCAGCAACCGACGGAAACGCACCAGTGGCGTCCCCTCCTCCACCTGCAGTTCGCGGGCCAGGAAGGCGCTGGCGCCGATCTGTTCAAAGCTCAGGACCTTGGCGGCCGGAACCATGCCACGGCGCTGCATCTCTTCGCTGTACGAGGTGAGCTTTACCTGAAGGTCGAGTTTAGGCTTTCGTACGAACGTGCCGAGGCCGACAACCCGCTCGAGGACTTCCTCGCCGACCAGAGCGTCGATGGCCTGCCGAACAGTCATCCGGGCCAGGCCGAACCGCAGGGCAAGATCCCTTTCAGAGGGCAGGGCAGAACCTGGCGGGCAGGAATCGCTGATGTAGGCCCGGAGGATCTCCCTGAGCTGGATGTAGATGGCGGTCCCGCTGCTGCGGTCGATCTCGCCGGCAACGCCGCGGGCATCAGCAGCCACGGAGGAACGTCCTTGCGTCAGTTTTCACTGTCCAAGCCTAAGGCAGGCAGCGCCGCTGGACTAGACCAGTTCTAGCAATGGACCTGCCCTGCTGACCCCCGTTTGGTCGCACAGCCATCCAGCCGGATATATTGGACAGGAAATTCAGCGATGACGGTTTGGGGGCCGTCAGGAAATGGGAGACCCTTGTCAGTGCATAAGGCCGTTGTGTCAGCGTCAGTCGGCTTACATGCCCGTCCTGCCGCGATGTTCGTCAAGGCAGTGACCGAAACCGGACTACCTGTCACCATCCGCAAGGCCGGCATCCAGGGTGTTGACGCCCGCTCCCTGCTGGAAGTCATGACTGCCGACTTCCCCTTCGGCTGCGAAGTATTGCTTTCAGTCCCCGAAGGCGCCCTCGGCGGCCCTGTCAGTCACCGCGACGCCGAGGAGGCCCTGCGGATGCTGGCCGAGCTCCTGGAGTCACAGGGCTCCAGCTAGCCCCTCCCAGGGGCCTTTATCCCGTGACTTCCCGCGGCAAGTGGACGCGCCAATCGAACGGACAAGAACGACGTCGGGCCCCACCAAAAGGTGGGGCCCGACGTCGTATTTCATAAAGTGTCTGCTGAAGCCAAGGGGCTTCTAGTGGGCGTGGTCCCCACGGCTGTACTCGAAGACCCACCCCACGAGGGCGACGACTGCGAGGCCGGCTGCGATGAACAGGATCCACCAACCCACTGCGAGGCCCAGGAATCCGCCCGCACAGGCGAGGCCCAGAACCAGCGGCCACCAGCTCCAGGGGCTGAAGTGCCCCTGTTCGCCGGCGCCCTCATGGATCTCGGCATCGTTGCGGTCCTCGGGACGCATCCCGACTCGCTTGCCGGTGAAGCCCAGGTAGCCGCCGATCATTCCGGAAAGTCCGCCCACCAGGAGGACCCCGAGAGTTCCAACCCATTCACTCCAGTTGGTCAGGAAACCGTAGACCAGGGAAACCGGTACGAAGAAGAAGACTCCGGCTCCAAATATCCATGATTCGATTTTCACTTGGCGGTGTCCTTCTGGTCGGCGTTACCGAGCACCGCTGCAGCGGCTGCAGGCGATTCAACGGTGTGTACCTGCGAGAGCTCCGGGTGGTGGAGGTCCAGGGCGGGGCGCTCTGAACGGATCCGGGGAAGCGAGGTGAAGTTGTGGCGCGGCGGCGGGCAGGAGGTAGCCCACTCCAGCGACGCGCCGAAGCCCCAGGGATCGTCCACCTCGACGCGCTCTGAGCTGCGCCACGTGATGTAGACGTTCCAGAAGAACGGAATCAGGGATGCGCCCAGCACAAAGGAGGCAATGGTGGAGAACTGGTTCATCCAGGTGAAGTTGTCCTCCACCAGGTAGTCCGCGTAGCGGCGGGGCATGCCCATGACCCCGAGCCAGTGCTGGATCAGGAACGTGCCATGGAATCCCAGGAACAGCAGCCAGAAGTGGATCTTTCCGAGGCGCTCGTTGAGCATTTTGCCGGTGAATTTTGGCCACCAGAAATAGAAGCCTGCGAACATCGCGAACACCACCGTGCCGAACACCACGTAGTGGAAGTGCGCCACAACAAAGTAGGAATCAGAGACGTGGAAGTCCAGCGGCGGCGAAGCCAGGATGATGCCGGTCAGGCCGCCGAAAAGGAACGTGATCAAGAAGCCGAGGCTCCACAGCATCGGAGTCTCGAACGTCAACGAGCCTCGCCACATGGTGCCGATCCAGTTGAAGAACTTCACACCGGTAGGTACGGCGATGAGCATAGTCATGAAGGCGAAGAACGGCAGCAGGACCGAGCCGGTCACGTACATATGGTGGGCCCACACGGTGACGGACAGGGCCGCGATGGCAATGGTGGCGTAGACAAGGCCCTTGTAGCCGAAGATCGGCTTGCGGCTGAAGACCGGGAATATCTCGGACACAATGCCGAAGAACGGCAGCGCGATGATGTATACCTCGGGGTGGCCGAAGAACCAGAACAGGTGCTGCCAGAGTACGGCGCCGCCGTTTTCCGGATCGAAGATGTGTGCACCGAAGCGGCGGTCGGCGCCGAGTGCGAACAGTGCGGCAGCCAGCGGCGGGAAGGCCATCAGCACGAGGATGGACGTCACCAGGGCGTTCCAGGTGAAGATGGGCATCCGCCACATGGTCATGCCCGGAGCGCGCATGCAGATGATGGTGGTGATGAAGTTGACCGCACCCAGGATGGTGCCGAAGCCGGACAGCGCCAGGCCGAAGACCCACAGGTCACCGCCGATGCCGGGGCTGAACGTGGTGTTGGACAGCGGCGCGTAGGCGAACCAGCCGAACGACGCCGCACCCTGGGGGGTGATGAAGCCGGACACCGCGATGGTGGAGCCGAAGAGGAAGAACCAGAAGGCCAGTGCGTTCAGCCGCGGGAACGCGACGTCGGGGGCACCGATCTGCAGGGGCATGATGACGTTGGTGAAGCCGGCGAAAAGCGGCGTCGCGAACATCAGCAGCATGATGGTTCCGTGCATGGTGAACAGCTGGTTGTACTGCTCTTTGGTCTGCAGGATCTGCATGCCGGGCTCGAACAGTTCAGCACGGATCAACAGTGCCATGACGCCACCGAAGCAGAAGAACACAAACGATGCGATCAGGTACATGTACCCAATGGTCTTGTGATCGGTGGAAGTGATCCAGTTGACGACGATGCGTCCCTTGGACTTAGGAACTACGGGAGCCTCAAGGGTTCCGGCAGGTGCGGTCTGGGTGTAAGTAGCCACGTCGCTCCCCTTACTTAATTTCGTTCAGGTTCGGGTTGCGGTCGTATTCTTCGCCGATGAGTCCCGTGTTGCCATCTGCCTTGAGCTTGTCCATATGAGCCTGGAATTCGGCTTCGGAGACAACCTTGACGCGGAACAGCATTTCGGAGTGGTACTCACCGCAGAGTTCGGCGCACTTGCCGTCGTAGGTTCCCTCTTTAGTGGGGGTGAACCTGATGTAGTTGGTCTTGCCGGGGATCATGTCGCGCTTCTGCAGGAAGGCGGGGACCCAGAAAGAGTGGATGACATCGCGGGAGTTGAGTTCGAGGTCAACTGACTTTCCAACCGGCAGGTAGAGCGTCGGAAGCGCTTCCTTATTGATGGTGTTGCCCGTCAGGTGTGCCTGGACTCCTGCTTCGTGGACGTCCTCGGTAACGACGTCGCCGGACTTGTAGTTGAAGTCCCAGGCCCACTGCTTGCCGCGGACGTCAACAACGACGTCGGCCGGCTTGGAGCGGTCATCGATGGCCTGCTGGTCGCGGTCGGTGAAGTAGAAGAACACCAGGACCATGAACAGCGGGATGGTCAGGTAGAAGACCTCCAGCGGGAGATTAAAGCTGGTTTGCCGCGGGAAACCCGTGGTGCCCTTGCGGCGGCGGTAGGCGACAAGGCACCAAACGATCAAACCCCACGTGATGATGCCCACAACCAGGGCTGCAATCCATGAGTTGACCCAGAGGTCCATGATCCGGTCAGTGTGATTGGTGGTGCCACGCTCGGTGGGCAGCCACCCCTTCTCTACCTCTGGCGAACATCCAGTCAAAACCAACGCGCCGGCAACTGCCAAGCCTGAGATCGAAGTGATCGTTTTGCGTCGGCTGCCGGTTCGGTTCTGCGAACTCACAGACGGCCCTTCCTACTTGTTGCTGTTGCCCGGCCACCCAAGGGGCCTTCCGGGCACACTAAAAGTTTTACTACTCGGTGTAGAGCTTACCGCTCTGCCGGGCGTTTCGCCCACATGTCGGCGCCGTGCCTCCGCGCCGTTTTTGGCGGACGGGAAGCAGGCGCCGGCATCGGGCGAAAGAACCGGGTCAGTGGAACGAATCACCACAGGCGCAGGAGCCCCCGGCATTGGGGTTGTCGATGGTGAAGCCCTGCTTGGAGATGGTGTCCTCGAAGTCGATGCTGGCACCGCTGAGGTACGGCACGCTCATCTTGTCCACCACAACTTCGACGCCGTCATAGTCGCGGACGGCATCTCCATCGAGGAGGCGCTCGTCGAAGTACAGCTGGTAAATGAGGCCGGAGCAGCCGCCGGGCTGGACGGCAACGCGGAGGCGGAGATCGGTCCGGCCTTCCTGCTCCAGGAGGCTGCGCACCTTGCCTGCTGCGACGTCGGTCAGTTTGACCTCGTGTGCGGCCAGTTCATCGCTGGCAGCGCTGGTGGTCTCGGTGATGTTCTCGTTGGTTGCGGTGCTCATTTGGCCTACCTTAGGACGGTCCTGGCGGCCCCGCGTCAGCGGTGCCTGCCCCTACGGATACGGTACGGGCTATAGCTACATGCTACTTCGGTCAGCCGTGTAGCTCTAACTCCTGACGTAACCAAGCTTGTCCAATGATTGTTCCCGACGGTGGAGGAATGCCGGCATCAGAGGGACACGGGATTCAGGCCAGGCCTTCTGCGTTCAGCCGGGCGAGCAGCAGCGCCTCGGCGACCACGGCGTTCCTGAAATCACCAAGGTGAAGGGACTCGTTGGCACTGTGGGCACGGGAATCGGGATCCTCAACACCGGTCACGAGGATCTGGACGTCCGGATAGACGTCCATCAGGTCCGCAATAAACGGAATCGACCCGCCGATCCCCATCTCCACCGCCGGAACACCCCAGGCTTCCCCCAGCGCCCACATGGCGAGCGTTGCCGCCTTGGAGGATGTATCAGCGAGGAACGACTTTCCGCTGTCCCCGGGAGTGAACACCACCTTCGCCCCAAAGGGCGCATTGGCCTGGACGTGGCGTTGAACGGCTACCATCGCTGCCGCCGGATCCTGGCCGGGCGCCAGGCGCAGGCTGAACTTGGCACGCGCCCGGGGCAGGAGCGTGTTCGAGGCCACGTCCACGTCGGGCGCATCGAAGCCGATGATGGACAGCGCGGGTTTAGTCCACAGCCGTGCGGCGATGCTTCCGGTGCCGGCGAGCCGGACGCCGTCGAGAACGGAGGAATCAGCACGGTACTCCGCTTCGGTGAGCTCCACGCCGACGTTGTCATTCGATACGAGGCCTTCGATGGCCACATTGCCGTCAGCGTCGTGGAGGGTGGCAATCAAACGGGACAGCAGGGTTGGCGCGTCCAGCACTGGTCCGCCGAACATGCCCGAGTGGACAGCATGCTCCAGCACCTGGACTTCAATGGTTCCGTCCACAAGGCCGCGCAGGCTGGTGGTCAGGGCGGGAATGCCCACCTTCCAGTTGCTGGAGTCGGCCACCACGATCACTTCGGCCCGCAGCAGTTCCCGGTGCGTTTCCAGGAAGGAACGGAAGGTGGGGGAACCAGCTTCCTCCTCACCTTCGAAGAAGAACGTCACACCAAGGCCGAATTCCGTACCCGTAACCTCGGTCGCTGCAGCATAGGCGGCCACATGGACCATGATCCCGGCCTTGTCGTCAGCAGCGCCACGGCCGTACAACCTGCCGTCCCGTTCGACGGCGGCGAAAGGCTCCGTTTCCCACAGCGCCGCATCCCCCGGCGGCTGGACGTCGTGGTGGGCGTACAGCAGAATGGTCGGCTTTCCTTCGGCCGCCCGTCGACGTGCGACGACGGCAGGTCCGCCGGGGGTGCCGTCCTCCTTGTTACTGCGCAGGACCTGGACATCCTCAAGGCCGGCGGCGCGCAGCAGTTCCGCTACGGCCTGCGCGCTGGCTTCCAAGGGCGCAGGATCGAAACTCGGCCAGGCGATGCCGGGAATGGCCACAAGTTCCTTGAGCCGGTCGAGGGTTGTGTCGAAGGAACCTGCCACGGAGAGCCTGAGTCCGTCCGCGTCGATGGCCGGTGCAGGGTGGCCGGGGCCGGGGGTGTTGGCGTCGGACGGACTGGCTGCTGGAGTGGGAGTCATGGCGAACACAATACCCGCGCCGAATCTCCTTGGGCCGCAAGGTATTCTGTTCACGTGTTCGGACGTAAAAAGGAAGCGCCAACGGCGCAGCAATCAATAGACCAGCAGGCCGCTGAAGCGGCAGCCCGGCAGGATGCCGCGTTGGGCAAGGGTACGCCCACGCCCAAGCGCAAAGCCCAGGAGGCTGCCCGCAAACGGCCCCTGGTGCCGGAGGACCGCAAGGCGTCCAAGGCCGCTGAGCGCCAGGCCATCCAGGACCAGCGGACCAAAATGCGCCAGGCACTCGACACAGGTGATGAAAAGTTCCTGCCACTGCGCGACAAGGGTCCGCAGAAGCGTTATGCCCGCGACTACGTGGATGCGCGCTTCAGCCTGGGCGAATACCTCATGTTCGGCGCCCTGGTATTTGTCATCATTTCCCTCATTGTTCCGGCTTCCAGCGAGCAGATGGTTTATGTCCTGGGCGGTTTTTGGGTGATGTTCCTGGCCGTGTTTGTGGACGTGTTCATTCTGTCCAGGCAGCTCCGCAAGAAGCTGACCGAGAAGTTCGGCGAGGTTGAGCGTGGCACGGTTTGGTACGGCTCGATGCGGTCCCTGCAGTTCCGCAAGCTGCGCCTGCCCAAGCCTCTCGTGAAGCGCGGCCAATACCCGTCCTGACGTGCAGGCCGGGCTAGACCCGGCAGCACTCCTCCCTTAAACAACGAAAACCCCGGTGGTCCAACCACCGGGGTTTTGTTGTGTGAGTCAGCGGTTGCGTCGCGCTTTCGCCAGGTCGCGGTTGATCCGCGCCGCCCAGAACGGCCCCTCGTACAGGAAGGCCGTGTAGCCCTGGACCAGCGTGGCCCCGGCATCCAGACGGTCCTGGACGTCTTTCGCCGTCTCGACGCCGCCGACGGCCACCAGCGTGATCGCGCCCCCGGTGGCCTCCTTGAGCCGGCGAAGGACTTCCAATGAACGCTGCTTCAGCGGTGCCCCGGACAGGCCCCCGGCGCCGCATTCGACCACTTTCTCAGCCGGCGACGCCAGCCCCTCACGCCCGATCGTGGTGTTGGTGGCGATAATGCCGTCCAGCTTAAGGTCCAGGGCCAGCTTGGCGACGTCGTCGATGTCCTCATCGCTGAGGTCCGGTGCGATCTTGACCAGCAGCGGGACGTGCCGGCCTGCCGCCTTGTCCGCCTCGTCCCCCACCGCGGTCAGCAGCGGGCGCAGTGTCTGGACATCCTGGAGAAGGCGCAGGCCGGGCGTGTTGGGTGAGCTGACATTGACTACCAAGTAGTCCGCGGCCGGCGCCAGGTTCCGGGCGCTGATCAGGTAATCGGCCGCGGCGTCGTCGAGTTCCACCACCTTGCTCTTGCCGATGTTCACCCCGATCACGGGGCGCACGTCAGGGTGCCGGCGCTGCAGGGCGGCGCGTGCCGCTTTGAGGCGCGGTTCGACGGCGGCCGCGCCATCGTTGTTGAACCCCATCCGGTTAATGACAGCCCGGTCCTCGATCAGCCTGAAAAGGCGCGGCTTCTCGTTGCCCGGCTGCGCCTGCCCGGTGATGGTCCCTACTTCGACATGGCCAAAGCCAAGTTCGGTGAGGGCCTCGATGCCGAATCCCTCCTTGTCGAACCCGGCTGCGAGACCGAACGGGGATGGGAAGGTCAGCCCAAAGGCAGAAGTCTGCAGTGAGGCCGCGGGTGCCGTGAACCGGTGCAGCAGCCGTCCTGCGCCGGAAGTATGGGCAAGTTTGATTCCCTTGAATCCGATCTTGTGGGCGCGTTCCGCGTCCATCCACGAAAAGGCCAGCCTGAAGAATGTCGGATATACGCGCATGGCTCTAGTTTTCCGTCTCGGACGGTCCAGACCAAACCGGGCCGCCATACATGCGGCTCCGGCTAGCATAAAGCCATGAGGTGGCAGCCAGATATCCTCGGTGCTGGTTTCGAAGCCTGCACCTTCGAGGCCGGGGGCGAAGACGGCGTCCAGCGCACCGCCACGCTGGTGCGCTTCCGTCCGGCGAAGGAACCGGCAGCCATCGGCCGGCGCCGGACAGTGCTGTTCCTCCATGGTTGGAGCGACTACTTCTTCAATGTGGACCTGGCGCAGTTTTGGACACACAGCGGCTACAAGTTCTACGCCCTCGACATGCACAACCACGGCCGCAGCCTGCGCCCGGAAACGCCGGGCGGCTACGTGGCGAACCTGGCGGACTATGACGCCGAGATCGAAGCGGCCATCGCCATCATCCGGGCCGACACGCACACGCCGGAACTGGAAGGCAAGGCCTCCCTCACGCTGATGGGCCACTCCACCGGCGGCCTGGTGGCCGCCCTCTGGGTCAGCAACCACCCCGGAGCGGCCTCCCAGCTGGTGCTAAACAGTCCCTGGCTGGAGATGCACGGCAGCTCGCTGGTCCGCCGTGCTGCGTCCACGATGGTGGGACCCGTGGCGCGGTTCCGGCCGGAGGCTGTCCTGCGACTGCCCGAGCGGGGGTTCTATTGGCGGACCATCAGCAGTTCAGCCGACGGCGAGTGGCCGCTTGACGACAGGTTCCGTCCGCCGATGGCATTTCCGCTCCGCGCGGGCTGGCTCAGCGCCATCCTGGCCGGCCACACCAAGGTGGCCCGTGGCCTGAACATCGACATACCCATCCTGGTGCTGCTGTCCCGGGGAAGCGCCACCGGGCCGTTCTGGTCCGAGGAAATGCGGCGCACCGACGCGGTACTGGACGTCAACATCATCGCCCTCCGCGCCCTGACACTGGGGCGCAGCGTCACGGTGGAACGGATCGACGGCGCGCTCCACGACGTCTTCCTGTCCCCTGCCAAAGTGCGGGCAGACGCCTATGCGCGGCTCGCACGCTGGCTCCGGGGTTACGGTACGGCTGAACCGGGCGCGGCGTCGACGGCGCCGCCGTAGCGCCGGTCCCGCTGGGCGTAGATTTCGACGGCGTCCCACAGCGTCCGCCGGTCGACGTCGGGCCACAGCGTGTCCATAAAGACGAACTCAGCGTACGCCGACTGCCACAGCAGGAAGTTGGAGAGCCGCTGCTCCCCCGAACTCCGCAGGAAAAGGTCAACGTCCGGCAGGTCAGGTTCGTCCAGGAACTTCTGGATGGTTTTCTCGGTGATGGCACCGGGCTTGAGCCGGCCTTCGGCAACCTCGACGGCAATGGCCGATACTGCGTCTGTGATTTCCGCCCGGCCGCCGTAATTAACACACATGGTCAACGTGCAGGTGCTGTTGCCCGCCGTAAATTCCTCGGCCTCTTCAAGTTCGCGGATCACCGAGCCCCACAGCTTGGGACGCCGGCCGGACCACCGGACACGGACACCCCAGTCGTCCAGCTGATTCCGCTGCCTTCGTAGCACGTCCTTGTTAAAACCCATCAGGAAACGGACTTCTTCGGGTGAGCGGCGCCAGTTTTCGGTGGAAAACGCATAGACGCTCACGAACTCGATGCCCAGCTCGATAGCGCCCGCCACCACATCCAGCAGGGCTGGCTCGCCGGCTTTGTGACCCTCGATCCGCGGCAGGCCCCGCTGGTTGGCCCAACGGCCGTTGCCGTCCATCACAATAGCGACATGGCGGGGGACGAATTCGGCGGGGATCGCCGGGGCAACCGCGCCTGAAGGGTGCGGATACGGTGCCACCACAGGGGTGGTCCGTTGCCGCGAAGGACTCTTCTTTTTTCCCAAGGCCACTGTCAGCCACGCTCCACATGTTTGAGGGATTTCAGGACACGTTCAAGGTGCCATTGCAGGTATGCGGCCACCAGCCCCGCAGCTTCCCGGCGGTGCGGCACCTGCGAACCGTCCGCCGTCGTCCAGTCCCCGGTCAGCAAGGCACCCAGCAGAACGACGGTCTCCGCCGCCGGCGCGGGCGAACCCGGTGGCCTGCAGTCAGCGCAGACCATGCCGCCGAGCGGAGCCGAAAACGCCGTATGGGGGCCGGGCCGGGCGCAGCGGGCACAGTCGGTAAAACTCGGCGCCCAGCCGCCGGTGGCAAGGGCGCGCAGGAGATACGAATCGAGGATCAGTCCGGGCGCGTGTTCGGCCCGGCTCAGCGATGCCAGCGCACCCACCAACAGGTTGTACTGAGCGGTGCCGGCTTCGCCGTCGACGTCGGTCAGTTTCTCCGCAGTTTCGGTCATGGCAGCTGCAACGGTGTAGCGGCCATAGTCTGCGGCGATGTTGCTGCCGTATGCGCCCTTGGCAACAGCCTGCGTGACGATGTCCAGTGTCTTTCCGGAGACCAGCTGCAGGTCGGCAACCATAAACGGCTCCAGCCGCGCCCCAAACTTGCTGCTGGTCCGCCGCACACCCTTCGCGACGGCGCGGATCTGGCCGTGGTGCTTGGTCAGCAGCGTGATGATGCGGTCAGCCTCGCCCAGCTTGTGGGTACGGAGCACCACGGCGTCATCCCGGTAGGACCGGGCAGCAAAGGATTGTTGGACCACGGTTAATCTTCGCACTGAGTTCCGGAAAGCCGGCAATGCCGGTGCGTTGCGCGCCGGGAACCCCGGCGCGCAACGTGTTCCGAATCAGGCCCGGGAATCCCGGATGGCACGGTTGACTGCGGAAATGACGGCCTTGAGCGAGGACATGCTGGTGTTTGCATCAATACCGACGCCCCACAGGACCCGCTCCCCCACGGCACACTCGACGTAGGCTGCGGCCATGGCGCTGCCGCCTTCCGAAAGGGCATGCTCGCTGTAGTCCAGCACCCGGACATCCACGCCGTCCTCGCGCAGGATGCTCAACAGCGCGGCGATGGGCCCGTTTCCGGTGCCCGTGCGACGGGCCTGGACACCGTCAACGGTGAGCGAGGCGTGCAGGGTCATCCCGCCATCGTCATCCGTTTCGGTGCTGACGGAACCGAGTGAGTAACGGCCCCACTGGCCCTCCGCCTGGCTGGAGGGCAGGTACTCGTCCTGGAAGTGCTGCCACAACTGAGCGCCGCTGACTTCGCCGCCCACGGTATCGGTCTTCTTCTGGATGACGCCGGAGAATTCCATCTGGGCGCGGCGCGGCAGGTCCAGGCTGTGTTCGTTCTTGAGCAGGTAGGCCACGCCACCCTTGCCGGACTGCGAGTTGACGCGGATGACGGCCTCGTAGCTGCGGCCCAGGTCCTTGGGGTCAACGGGCAGGTACGGGACCTGCCAGGTGAAGTCCGCGACGTCCTTGCCAGCGGCGGCAGCATCCTTCTCCAGCGCCTCGAAACCCTTCTTGATGGCGTCCTGGTGCGAGCCTGAGAAAGCGGTGAAGACGAGGTCGCCGCCGTAGGGGGAACGCTCGGCGACGGGGAGCTGGTTGCAGTACTCCACGGTGCGCCGGATCTCGTCGATGTCGGAGAAGTCGATCATGGGATCGATGCCCTGGACGAACATGTTCAGGCCCAGGGTGACGAGGTCCACGTTGCCGGTTCGCTCGCCGTTGCCGAACAGGCAGCCCTCAATCCGGTCCGCGCCGGCCAGGTACCCCAGTTCGGCGGCGGCCACGCCGGTACCCCGGTCATTGTGCGGGTGCAGGGACAGGATGATGCCTTCACGCGGGTGCAGGTTCCGGCTCATCCACTCAATGGAATCGGCGTACACGTTCGGAGTGGCCATTTCCACGGTGGCAGGCAGGTTGATGATGACCTGGCTGTCGGCGGATGCCTCGAAAACGTCGGCGATGGCGTTGCAGACCCGGACGGCATAGTCCAGTTCAGTTCCGGTGAACGACTCCGGCGAGTATTCATAGGTGACGTGCGTGTCAACGAGGGTTTCCTCATACTTCTTGCACAGTCTGGCGCCCTGGAGCGCGATGTCGAGGATGCCGTCCTGGTCCTGGTTGAACACCACACGGCGCTGCAGGACGGACGTTGAGTTGTACAGGTGGACAATCGCCTGCTTGGCGCCGACCAGGGACTCGTACGTCCGCTCGATCAGGTGCTCGCGGGCCTGGGTGAGGACCTGGATGGTGACATCGTCCGGGATGTGGTTGCCGACGATGAGCTGGCGGACGAAGTCGAAATCGGTCTGCGAGGCAGAAGGGAAGCCGACTTCAATTTCCTTGTAACCCATGCGGACCAGCAGATCGAACATCTTCATCTTGCGGGCCGGGCTCATCGGGTCGATCAGCGCCTGGTTGCCGTCACGCAGATCCACAGCGCACCAGCGCGGGGCCTTGGTGATGACCTTGTCCGGCCACGTGCGGTCAGGCAGTTCAACGGTGATCTGATCCTGGAAAGGACGGTAGCGGTGGGCTGGCATTCCGGAGGACTTCTGTGCGTTTCGCATTAGTATCGGGGCCTTTTCTGTGGTTCTTATCTGAAAGGTGGCCGGGCAACACAAACTCCGCGACGAGGGTGGGCCTTGCGCTAAATCGCGTCTGAGGCCTCGCCGCGGCAGCTAAGAAGAAGGAGCTCTGCGCGCACCATTTGAGGGTAGCACGCGTGCGTAAGATGAGAGGGCACCACCGTCCTTATCGTCCAACATGCAGACGCCGCGCCGGTGCCAGCGCCGGCCGCGGCACGTCACACGAAGGAGCATCTGTGCCCATCTCGGGGATCGATCTGTCCAACATTGACCACACCGTCAGGCCGCAGGATGACCTGTACCAGCACGTGAACGGGTCCTGGCTCAAGGCCACGGAAATTCCGGATGACCGGCCACTCGAGGGAACTTTCACCGCGCTGCGCGACGGAGCGGAGATCGCGGTCCGGGACATCATCGAGGAAGCAGCTGCCAAGGGTGAAGCCGCCAGCGGGATAGAACGGAAAGTGGGCGAGCTCTACAACAGCTTCATGGACGAAGCCACAGTGGAGGCCAAAGGCATGGAGCCCATCCGCGGGCGGCTTGCCGAGGTATTTGCCACCACCACGGTTGCTGATCTCGTGGCCCTGGCCGGGCGGCTGTTCCGGTCAGACGTGTCCGGCCTCTTCTATATCTACCCGGCTCCGGACGCTGGCAACCCGGACCGCATCCTGCTCTACACCGGCCAGGGCGGCCTGGGACTGCCGGACGAGTCCTACTACCGGGAAGAGAAGTTCGCCCCCATGGTCAAGGCCTATGGCGAGCATGTCAGGACCATGTTCAGTCTGGCCGGAGTGGCCGATCCGGAGCCTGCGGCCGCACGCGTCGTTGCGCTCGAAACCAGCCTCGCATCCCACCACTGGGACAACGTCACGCTGCGCGACCCGCAGAAGACCTATAACCTCAAGTCCGCTGAGGAAGCGGCCACCCTGTTCCCGCTCCTTAACACCTGGTTCGAAGCTGCCGGGATCGACGCCGACAAGCGCAACGAGATCGTAGTAAGCACACCGGACTTCTTCAGCGGGGCCGCCGGCCTGCTGGAGTCCGAACCGCTCTCCGTGTGGCAGGAGTGGCTGGCCCTGCGGGTCGTCAACGGCGCCGCGCCGTACCTGTCCTCCGAGTTCGTGGATGCCAATTTTGCCTTCTACGGTACAACCATCAGCGGCACGCCCCGGAACAAGGACCGCTGGAAGCGGGCCGTCGCCGTCGTCGAAGCTGCACTCGGTGAGGCCGTTGGGCAGATCTACGTCTCGAAGCACTTCCCCGAAACCCACAAGGCCCGCATGCAGACCCTGGTGGCCAACCTGATCGAGGCCTACCGGCAGTCCATCACCGGTCTTGCCTGGATGGGTGAGGAAACAAAGGCCGAGGCGCTGCGGAAACTGGAGGCCTTCCGCGCCAAGATCGGCTACCCCGACAAGTGGATCGATTACTCAGCTGTGGAAATCGACCCGCTGGACCTTCTGGGGAACGTTGAGCGGGCCCACAATGCCGACGTCGACCGCCATCTGGATGAGGTGGGCAAACCCGTGGACCTTAACAAGTGGCTCATGACACCGCAGACGGTCAACGCGTACTACCACCCGATGCTCAACGAGATCGTCTTCCCTGCCGCTATCCTGCAGCCACCGTTCTTCACAGCCGACGCCGACGACGCCGTTAATTACGGTGGCATTGGAGCGGTGATCGGCCACGAGATCGGCCACGGTTTTGATGACCAGGGGTCGCAGTTCGACGGCGGCGGCGCGCTGCGGAACTGGTGGACCGAGGATGACCGGACGGCCTTTGAGAAGCTCACAGCCAAGCTGGTGGCACAGTACGACGAGTTGTCCCCGTATGCGGCGCCGGGGCACAACGTCAACGGCAAGCTGACGCTCGGGGAGAACATCGGCGACCTCGGTGGCCTGACCATCGCCTACAAGGCTTACCTGCTCAGCCTTGACGGCAAGGAACCGGAAGTTCTGGACGGACTGACGGGGCAGCAGCGGTTCTTCGCGTCCTGGGCAGCCGGCTGGCGGCAGGTGATCCGGTCCGAAGAGGCCATCAGGAGGCTCGCCACGGATCCCCACTCCCCCAACGAGTTCAGGACCAACGCCATCGCCAAGAACCTGGACGCCTTCCATGAGGCCTTTAGCGTGACCGACCAGGATGGCATGTGGATGCCGCAGGACGCTCGCGTCAGCATCTGGTAATCACTCTCCAGGACACACAAGAGGTGGGGCCGTCTGGCCCCGCCTCTTGTGTGTCTACTGAGGTGCTGTCTTCTGAGGTGCTGTCTTCTGTGGTGCGGCCGTCAGTCCTGGACGATCAGCACAGGGTTGGCCTGCTGGCACACGGTATCGCCGGCTGTCTGGTTGACGATGTCCTCGGGCAGGGCGCCACCAGCACCGGCTCCGTAGGTTGCCCCGGTGGTGAAGTCAGTTCCAAGGTAGACCTGGACTCCCGCGACGCGAGGTGCCAACTGGACCTGCGCGGCCGGGATCCCCAGCATCGCAGCCACGTCAGCTGCGACGTCGTCGAATTCCGTACCGTAGTAGACAACGCTCTGCGCCACCGCCGTGGCTTCAAACGGCCCGGATTGGGTGAAGCCGCCGGTGATCAACGCCTGCACGATTTCCTGGGCGCGTCCCGGGACGCCGCTGCCGTTGGCCACGGTGACTGGTTGCAGCGCCTTGTCATACGGCGGCACCGCCGGGGCTGTTTCTGTTGGGGTGGTTGTTGTTTCCGTCGGCGCCGGGGACGGCGTTGTGGGTGCTGTCGGATCCGTGAGGTCCACGTCCTCGCGGAGGGCCGCAAAGAGCTGGGACCCTGCGGGCTCGGCAATCTGCAGGCGGTTGATGTCCGTGACTGCCGGCGTGGTGGGCACGGCCACAAACGCCACCTTGCTGATATCGATGTCCTTGAGCCGGCTACCGATACTCACGAGCGACGGCACGGAGGCCAGCCCCTCATCCACCGTGAGGTTCTTGGTCACAACATCGGCAATGGTCAGCATCTTAGAGGGGTCAGACAGTGTGCCGTCGTCCTTGATCTTGCGCGTGAGGGAGGAAAGGAATCCCTGCTGTGCCCTGATCCGGCCCAGGTCGCCGCCGTCAGCAAAGGCATGACGGGTCCGCAGGAAGGCAAGAGCCATTTCGCCCTGAACGGCGGATGTGCCCTTCGGCAGGCGCAGCCGGGAGTCAGGATCATAGACCGCGTCACTGATGCACACGTCAACGCCGCCCACCGTGTTGGAGAGTTCCTTCACTGCGGTGAAGTCCGCCATCATAAAGTGATCGATCTCCATGCCAGTCAGCTTGTTGACGGTGTCTACGGCGCAGCCGATGCCGGCTTCATTCATGGCCTCGTTGATCATGACACCGCTGCGGGCAGGATACGTCCGCTTGGTCTTCTGGTCGGTGCACTCCGGAATATCGACCAGCAGGTCCCGGGGGAAGCTGATGACGCTGACGCGCTTGTTGTCGGCCGATACGTCCATCAGCATCATGACGTCGGATTTGCCGTAACCTGTTGAGTCCTCCACGGCGCCGTACTCCGCGTTTGCGCCGTCCCTGGTATCAGAGCCAAGGATCAGGATCTGCATCCGGCCCGATTTGTCGTCCGATGGGTTCGCCGCGCCACCGGCGTTCAGCGGTGCCGTGGTGATGTTCGACTGAAACCGCAAATACCAGTAGCCTGCGTAGCCAAGACCGCCGACAACCAGGATGGTGACCACCGCAGTGGTCACCTTCAGCCAGGCCGGCATCCGGCTCCGGGATCCGAGATGCCGGGCAACGCCGACGGCGGTGGCATCAGCGTGGCGGGACACCGGACCGGTCCCGGCTGACGCGTCAGCTCCGTACTCGCGATTGTCGCGGCCTCGCCCCATGTGTGGTGTACCTTCCTCGAAAAAATTGAATCCGGCCTATTTTAGTTGCCCAGTCTGGGAACTTCCCGACGACCGGCCGGGTAAAGCGAAAGGGGCAGCGTCAGAAGCCGAGCTTGACCAGCTGCTTCGGGTCGCGCTGCCAGTCCTTGGCCACCTTCACATGCAGGTCAAGGTAGATGCGGGCACCGAGCAGCGCCTCGATCCCCTTGCGTGCGTTGGTGCCGACTTCCCGGAGCCGTGCACCGCCCTTGCCGATGATGATGGCCTTCTGGGACGAACGTTCCACATAGAGATTAACCCGGACGTCGAGGAAGGGCCTGTCTTCGGGCCGGCCCTCACGCGGAACAATCTCATCGACGACGACGGCCAGGGAGTGGGGCAGTTCGTCGCGGACGCCTTCGAGGGCAGCTTCCCGGATGAGCTCGGCGATCATCACGGCTTCGGGCTCGTCCGTCAGGTGACCGTCCGGATAAAGGGGCGGCGACGCCGGCATGTGGCTGATCAGGACGTCTGCGAGGGTGTCCACCTGGAAGCCGTCGGTGGCGGAGACCGGGACGATGTCCTTCCAGCCGTCCTCGCCGACGACATCCCGGCCCAGTGCTGCGACGGCGAGCAACTGCTCGGTGAGCGCCTGCCGGTCCACTGTGTCCGCCTTGGTGACGATCGCGATGACCGGCTTGTTGCCGATGGCGGCGAGCTGGGCGGCGATGTACTTGTCGCCCGGGCCGATTTTCTCGTTGGCGGGCAGGCAGAAGCCGATCGCGTCGACCTCGGCGAGGGTGTCGGCGACGAGTTCGTTCAGCCGCTTTCCCAGCAGCGTGCGGGGGCGGTGCAGGCCCGGGGTATCCACCAGGATCAGCTGGGCGTCATCGCGGTGCACGATCCCCCGGATGGTGTGGCGCGTGGTCTGCGGCTTTGCGGAGGTGATCGCCACCTTCTGGCCCACCAGTGCGTTCGTCAGGGTTGATTTTCCTGCGTTAGGCCGCCCCACGAGGACCGCAAAGCCTGCCCTGTAGCCGCCGAAGTCTTTTGCGGCCGAATCCGGGTTGGCCGGACGATTACTTTTCTTGCTCACGTGGAACTCCCTGCTGGGTTGCTTTCGCCTCTTCGAGGAGGTCTTCAAGGTCAGTGTCTGCTTTTGGTACTGCCGAGGCAATGATGTGGCTGACGCGGTTGCGGCGGCCCTCGAGCCGTTCGGCGAGCAGCGAGATGCCGCCCACCACCACGCGGCTGCCCACAATGGGAACGCGGCCCAGGGCCTTGGCCAGCAGCCCGCCCACGGTGTCAACCTCGTCGTCGTCGAGCTCTATGTCGAACAGTTCGCCGAGGTCGTCGATGCTCATCCGGGCGCTCACCCGGTAGGAACCGCCGCCCAAGGCCACGGCCTCGGCGCTTTCGGTGTCATACTCGTCCACGATTTCGCCGACAATTTCCTCGATGAGGTCCTCCAGGGTGACAAGGCCGGCCGTGCCGCCGTATTCGTCGATCACGATGGCAACGTGTGTTGACTCCTTCTGCAGTTCCCGCAGCAGATCGCTCACCGGCTTCGACTCCGGGACATACCGGACCTCGCGGGCCAGGGCTTCGACCGGGGGCTGTTCGTCGTCGGGTCCGAGCTCATGGAGCGTCGCCGCAACGTCCTTGAGGTAGACGATTCCGAGGATCTGGTCCGTGTTGTCGCGGATAACGGGGATCCGCGAATAGCCCGACCGCAGGAACATTGACATGGCCCGCCTGAGGCTGGAGCCGGCGTCGATGCTGAGGATATCCGTCCGGGGCACCATCACGGCGCGCACCAGGGTGTCGCCGAAGTCAAAGACTGATTGGATCATTTCAGCTTCGGTGTCTTCGATCATGTCCGATTCGGATGCGCGGTCCACAAGTTCGCGGAATTCCTGTTCGCTGAAGAACGCGTCATCACCCGCCGGAGCGCCGGGAGCGGCGGCACTGCCCAGCGCCACGAGCCACCCCGGGATGGGTCCGAGGACCCACGTCAGGTACCTGATCAGCGGTGCTGTGGAGCGGACGACTGCGGCCGAATGGAGCCTGCCGAGCTGCCGTGGGGAAACGCCGACGATGACGAAGCCGAGCAGGGCCATGATTCCGGTGGCGGCCAGCCCGGCCAGCCAGACGTTGTCCAGCAGGCTGTGGAGCAGGACGGCCACCGCTACGGCTGAAGCCATCTCGAACCAGACCCGCCAGAACCGCAAGGCCCGGATGTGCGCCACCGGCTGGGCCAGGATGCGCTTCATGGCGTTTCCGCGGCTTTTCAGCAGGGCGTCTTCGGCGTCATGCCGGGAAAGGAACGTGAACGCGGCCTCGGCTGCGGTCAAGAGTGCAGCGGTACCGAGGAACGCCAGGGCCATGCCGACAAGGAGCAGGGGCGTCACTGCGTGGTCTCGGCAGGTGCTTCTTTGCCGGTGAAGCCGGAAAGCAGCTGGCGCTGGAGGCCGAACATTTCTTCCTTTTCCTCGGGCTCTGCATGGTCATAGCCGAGCAGGTGGAGGATCCCGTGCGTAGTCAGGAGCAACATTTCATCCTGCAGGGAGTGCCCTGCGTTGACGGCCTGAACCTGCGCGACCTGGGGGCACACGGCAATGTCACCCAGCATCCCTTGCGGGGTGGGCCGGTCCGGTGTACCGGGGGTCAGTTCGTCCATGGGGACCGAGAGCACGTCTGTGGATCCCGGCTCGTCCATAAGCTCGATGTGGAGCTTTTCCATGGCTGGTTCATCCACCAGGAGGATGGAGAGTTCAGCCTGCGGGTGGATATACAGCTGTTCGAAAACGTACCGGGACAGTGACACAAGCTCCGCTTCATCAACCTGGATGCCGGACTCGTTGTTGACCTCAATGCTCACGCGTTTTCCCCCCGCTTTTCCCGGCTCACCGAGTGTTTCACCTTGTTCCGCTGGAGATCGTCCCAGAGACTGTAGGCACGCACGATGTCACCCACAAGACGGTGGCGGACCACGTCAGTGGAGTCCAGGATGGTGAAGTTCACGTCCTCGATTCCCTGCAGGATCTCCTCCACGATCCGCAGACCTGAGCGTGTGTCGAAGGGAAGGTCCACCTGGGTGACGTCTCCGGTGACCACCATTTTGGACCCGAAGCCCAAACGCGTAAGAAACATCTTCATCTGTGCCGGTGTGGTGTTCTGCGCTTCGTCCAGGATGATGAAGGCGTCGTTGAGCGTGCGCCCCCGCATGTAAGCCAGCGGCGCCACTTCGATGGTCCCGGCGGCCATCAGGCGCGGGATGGCCTCGGGGTCCATCATGTCGTGCAACGCGTCGTACAGCGGGCGCAGGTAGGGATCGATCTTGTCGCTCAGGGTGCCCGGCAGGAATCCCAGCCGTTCGCCGGCCTCGACGGCAGGCCTGGTCAGGATAATACGGCTGACTTCCTTCTGCTGCAGCGCCTGGACAGCCTTGGCCATCGCGAGGTACGTCTTGCCCGTACCTGCAGGGCCAATCCCGAAGATCACCGTGTTCGCGTCAATCGCGTCCACGTAGTTCTTCTGGTTCAGGGTCTTGGGCCGGATGGTCTTCCCCCGGCTGGAGAGGATGTCATGGGTGAGGACGTCCACAGGGTTCTGCAATGACTGGCTGCGGAGCAACGAGACGAGCTGCTGCAACACCGCGGGGCTGATGACTGTGCCACGGGCCACGAGACCGCGAACTTCATGCAGCAGCCGCATGATGCGGGGAACTTCGTCGGCAGGGCCGCTCATGGACAGTTCGTTTCCACGGACGTGGAAGTTAACGGACGGGAACTGCTCTTCTATGTAACGCAAGGCCTCATCATGGCTGCCGAGCGATTGGACCATCTGATCGGAGTTGTCGAAGAGAACCACCTCCGTCCGAACACCGGGAAGTGAATGGGGGAATTCTCCGGCGGCGCGTTCAGTATTGAGCCGGCGCTTTCCGTTCGCTGATTCAGTCATGGTGCTGGCCCGCAGGCCCGTGGTCTCCTCCAGTTCGAAACTTAAATGCCGCCGACTGCTGCGTGGACGGGGCTGTTGCCGAGCACGCCGGAGCCAGCGGAGTCCTTCCATCTTACGCCAGGCGGCGCCTCCCAGCAGCGCCCGGTGGTCTCCGGCAAGGGCTCCCGTCACCGGCCTACTGCGGGACGGTCGGCGTCATTAGGTATCAACTTCATATCGGGCTCATATCGTTCCCGTTGCAGTTGCGCCGCCCGCCCGTATTCGGTCCTTTTGGCGGGGCTGGCTATGCGATGCTGGAAATCAAGGCCGTCGGGGGGACCGGCTCCCGAGGCCCAGGCCTCACCATTTCACCGCCAGGAAGGACAGGGCCACGAGAATGCCGGAAACAGCTACCCCCCTCACTTCCAAACGCGTCGCGCCGCGTTTTCGTCCGCAACGTTTCCTGGGCCTGCTGCCAGCATTCCTCCTTCTCACCGGTTGTATCGCGGAACCCAGCCCTGAGCCCAACCTGACGGCAAACTCCAGTGCTGCCGCCACCGGCTCCCCCGGAGCACCTTCCACCAGTGCGCCCCTGGAAACTACACAGTCCTCGAATAAGGCACCGGTCTACTGGATTGGCCGAAGCAACAGCAACGTGTTCCTATACCGGGAGTTCCGGGACGTGCCGGAGCAGGAGAATCCAGTGACCCGCGCCCTGCGGGCCATGATGTCCGAGAAGCCGCTGGACCCGGATTTCTTCACGCCTTGGCAGGATCCCGAGAAACTCGCCTCGTCCATCTCCGGCAAGAACGTCATTACCGTCGACGTCTCGGAGGATGCCTTTAACAGCAATCTCGACGCCGACATGGCCGGCCGCGCCATTCAGCAGCTGGTCTTTACCGCTACGGCAGCGGCTGCGAGTTCCGGCCTGATCGATTCCGGCCAGCAGATCCAGGTCAGGATCCTGGTGGATAGCCACACCGATTACGTTGCCTTCGACCACGTCCAGCTTGGCGACCCCATGTCCCGAGCTGCCGGAATGGTGGCGCCCGTGTGGATCATCGATCCGCAGGAAGGGACTGATTTGGCCGGCGGAAGCGTCAAGATCACCGGCCGCAGCACCGTTCCGGGCGGTAAGCTCCGCTGGCAGATCCTGCGGGCCGAAGCGAACGGGAACAAGGCGCCCTACCTGACCGGGGAGACCACTGCAGCTGCCGAAGCCGCCCAGTCCGGAGTCTTTACGCTTGCCCTTAGCCTGTCCTCGGGGAGTTACGAGCTCCGCGTTTCGCAGGTGGATGCGGCCGGCACCAGCCAGGAGCTGAATGTGGATACGCGGAACTTCAACGTCCGGTAGCAGCATGCGCAGCAGGCGGCCTCAGGATACCGGGGCTGTCCAGCGTCCCAGTACATCGCTCGCCAGAACAACCGCTGCCGGTCCGGCCGTGGATGACCTCAGGACGTGGTGTCCCAGGAGCGCCGTCACGGCGCCGGCGTCGCAAAGCCGGGTGACTTCGCGAGGACTGATTCCGCCTTCCGGGCCAACGATGAGCAGAATTTCCAGGGGTCCGGCGCCAGCCTGGTTGCCCTGCCATGCTTCCAGGACAGACCGGAGCGGCCGGACCGCGTCTTCGTGCAGGATTACGGCCAGATCCGCTGCCGCCACGGCCGCCCCAAGGCCTGGCGTTTCGACGGCGGCGCGCACCTCGGGGATCCAGGCGCGGCGTGCCTGCTTGGCGGCGGCAGTGACCACGGACTGCCATTTTGCGTGGGCCTTGGCCGCGCGCTCACCCTTCCAGCGGACAATTGATCGCTCGGACTGCCAGGGAACTACGGCATCGATCCCGAGTTCGGTTGCCGTTTCCACGGCCATTTCATCGCGGTCCCCCTTGGCCAGGGCCTGCACCAGCACCAGCCGGATATCGGGCCGGTCCTCCACCACGAGGGCGGAGCATTCCACGGTGAGCTCCGCGGGCGACGCCGAGACAACAGTTCCTGTCAGCCGCTTTCCGGCGCCGTCGGCAATGTCCACTGCTTCTCCGGGAGATAGCCGTTTTACGGTCACGGCGTGGCGTGCCTCCGGCCCTTGAAGGACAAAACGGGCACCGGGCACCAGCTCGTCCAGCGACCCGGCACCGCTGAAGAAAACGGGATTGCTCACCGTTACAGGTTACCGAACCGGTCCCGCAGCTTGGCAAAGACGCCGCCGCTGGCAGCCAGCTTGCCTTCCGTGAACTGCTCGCCCCGCAGCTTCGCCAGCTGCCGCAGGAGATCCTCCTGCGCGGCATCGAGCTTGGCCGGCGTCTCCACCTGCAGATGGACCATCAGGTCCCCGCGGCCGTAACCGCGCAGGTGCGTCACGCCGAGTCCACGGAGCGTGATGATCTCTCCGGACTGCGTCCCTGCCTTGACGTCGATTTCCTGCAGCCCGTCAAAGGTTTCCAGTGACAGCTCGGTGCCCAGGGCGGCGGCAGTCATCGGGATGTGCAGCGTTGCGTGCAGGTCGTCACCGTCGCGCGCGTAGGTGGCGTCGTTGTTGACCCGGAGTTCCACGTACAGGTCCCCGGACGGTCCGCCGGCCGGGCCTGCTTCGCCCTGCCCGGAGAGCTGGATCCGGGTGCCTGTGGCAACACCGGCCGGCACCTTGATGGTGAGCGACCGCCGGCTGCGGATGCGGCCTTGGCCGCTGCATTCGTTGCAGGGGTCCTTGATGACCGTCCCGAAGCCTTCGCAGCTGCCACACGGGGCCGCCGTCATGACCTGGCCCAGGATGGAGCGAACCGCCCGCTGGACCTGGCCGCTGCCGCCGCAGATATCGCAGCGCACAGGGTGGCTGCCTTCGCGGCAGCATGACCCGTTGCAGGTGGGGCAGGTGACGGCTGTGTCCACTTCGAGTTTCCGGTTGACGCCGAACACGGCATCGCGGAGTTCGATCCGTACACTGATCAGCGCGTCCTGGCCGCGGCGGACCCGGGACGCGGGGCCGGAGGTGCCGCCGGCCCCGAAGAACGTGTCGAAGATGTCCTGGAACGCGAAGCCCTGGCCGGAGTATCCGCCGCCGCCGAACCCGTTGTCGGTGCCGTTCTCATTGCCGGTGGTGTCATAGATCCGGCGCTTCTGCGGGTCCGAAAGTACCTCGTAGGCATGGGTCACGGCCTTGAAGCGGTCCGATGCATCGTCCCCGGGGTTTACGTCCGGGTGAAGAGTGCGGGCCAGCTTGCGGTAGGCCTTCTTGATCTCTTCCCCGGTGGCTTCCGGCGAGACTCCGAGGACGTCGTAGTGGCTGCTCAAAGTTCGTATCTCTTCCTTGTTGTACTGCCGGCAGCCGGGCTGCCGGCACTGCTCTTCGTGCCTGGACCGCGGTGCTGTTACGGACCCAGAATTCTTGAAAGGTAACGGGCTACTGCCCTGACGGCGGCCATGGTGGTGGGATAGTCCATCCGCGTAGGGCCGAGCACACCGATCTTGGCAGTGCTGTCTGGTCCGTAGCCCGTGGCCACCACGGAGGCTTCCGCGAGCCCGTCGTACGGGTTTTCACGCCCGATGCTGACTGCCACGCCCCTCGGATCCTGCGCCATGTCGCTCAGGAGGCGCAGCAGGACAACCTGCTCCTCGAGCGCTTCCAGGACCGGCCCGATACTGAGCGGAAAATCCACATTGGAGCGGGCGAGGTTCGCCGTTCCGGCCATGACCATGCGTTCCTCCCGGCTGCTGTGGGCGAGCGTTTCCAGCCCGTGGGCCAAGGCCTGGGCCGCCGCGCGCTGGCCCGGGCTGACGGACAAAACGACTCCCGGCAGCGAGGGGGTCAGCCGGCTCAGCGAGATGCCCGCGAGTGATCCGAGGAAGTGTGACCGCAGCGCGGCGATGGCGTCGTCGCCGAGGTCCTGGCCGATGTCGATCACGCGCTGCTCGACCTTGCCGGTGGTGGCGATGAGGACCACCAGGACCTGCCGGGGCGCGAGCAGGACGAATTCGATGTGGCGGATGGTGGCGCGGCTCAGATGCGGATACTGCACTACGGCGACCTGGTTGGTCAGCTGCGACAGCATCCTGACGGTCCTGTCAAGGACGTCGTCCAGATCGTCGGCGCCCTCCAGCAGCGACTGGATTGCACGCCGTTCCGCATGGGAAAGCGGCTTTACCGCTGAAATCTGGTCCACAAACAGCCGATAGCCTTTGTCTGTGGGGATCCGTCCGGCGCTGGTGTGCGGGGCCGTGATCAGGCCGTCGTCTTCCAAGGCCGCCATGTCGTTGCGGATGGTGGCACTGGACACGCCGAGGTGGTGGCGTTCCACGAGCGCTTTTGAACCTACTGGCTCGCGGGAGTGCACATAGTCCTCCACGATGGCGCGCAGTACTTCGAGTTTGCGCGGCTCGCTCATATTCCACCTCCATCCGTGGTCACTGCAGGGTTAGCACTCGACATGCCTAAGTGCTAACAGTCTAATATGAGTCACCCCGTTGTTAGCATTGGTACCGCTCCGGGCGAAATTCCGGGCCAGGATCTAGCGGCAAGGCGGAATCAATCCATGCAGTACCAGAACTGGGGTCCGCAGGAGATCACCGCGCCTGTGAGAAGCGAACTCCCCGAGGTCCCCGTGGAACGTGGCATGGTTCTCGAAGACGCCCAGTCAGGCTGGGTGGGAGCGGTGACCCGGGTGGAGAAGTCCGGGGGCATGCATGTCGTGGCCCTCGAAGACCGGCGCGGCAAGTCCCGGTCCTTCCGGCTGGGCTTCGGGTTCCTCCTGGAGGGGCAGCCCATCCGGCTCGTTCCCCCGGCGCCCGGGCAGGCCGCCCCCGTGGCCGCCGGCCGGACGGCGTCCGGCTCGTTCCGCGTGGCCGGCCAGCGCGCCCAGGTGGCCAAAGCCAGCAGAATCTGGGTGGAGGGAAAGCACGACGCCGAACTCGTGGAAAAAGTCTGGGGTGACGATCTCCGCGTAGAGGGCATCGTCGTCGAGCCTTTGCATGGCATTGATGACCTGGCAGGGGCGGTGGCCGCATTCGGTCCCGGTCCAGGGCGGCGGCTGGGGGTCCTGGTGGACCACCTGGTGCCGGACTCGAAGGAGTGGCGCATCGCGGCTGCCGTGATGGCCTCCCCCGGCGCGGTGGGGAATGTCCTGATCGTCGGGCACCCTTACGTTGACGTGTGGCAGGCCATCCGGCCCGCTGTACTGGGCATCGAGCAATGGCCGGTGGTGCCGCGCGGGCAGGACTGGAAGACCGGAATCCTGGCAGCGTTCGGCTGGCCGCACTCCACCAAGGAAGACATCGGGCTTGGCTGGCAAAAGCTGCTGGGCGCTGTCCGCAGCTACGCGGACCTGGAAGCATCACTCCTCGGGAGAGTGGAGGAAGTCATCGACTTCCTGACGGTGCCCTGACACCGGATCCGGCTCCTGGCGGCAGCATTTGGTGGCTGAACCAGTATTCTTGGTACTGCGGAGGCTGCCGTTGCTTCACTCCGGCATTCTCCAACCCAGCACCATTGCACTTTCGAAGGAAGAAAACCGTGGCACAAAACGCACGCGAGCACCGGGACGACCACGGCGGCCAGGGCCGTTCCGAGTACCAGGGCGTTCCGGCTAACGCGCTGCCCCTGACGGCCAGCGAAGACCGCCAGTGGGCCACACTGGCACACTTCGGCGGGATCCTCGGCTGTGTTCCGTCACTGCTGATCTACCTGATTTTCCGTGAGCGCGGGCCGTTTACCGCCCAGGAATCCAAGGAAGCGCTGAACTTCAGCCTGCCGCCCACCATCGCGGCGCTGGTGGCCAATCTCCTGGTGTTCATTCCGGTGGTGGGAAACATCTTCGCCGTCATCGCCACCCTGATCTGGATTGCCCTGACCTGCTTCTCCGTGGCCGCAGGTATCCATGTCAACAAGGGCCAGCCCCACCGTTACCAGTACAACCTGCGCTGGATCAAGTAGTCCCCACCGTCACCCTAAACCTCCTCCAGGGAACCCTGCGGGCGTGGGCCCACCAGCTTGTCCGGCAGGTCAGCCTGGCAGGATCCTTCGGACCACGGCGTCGGCCAGCAGGCGGCCCTTCAGGGTCAATACCAGCGTGCCGTGGAAGGCAGCCGGTGGCTCCACCAGGCCGTCGGCAATGAGCCCGGCCACGGCGTGACGGCCGTGGTCGCCCAGCGTTGACGTTGCCAGCCCCGACACGAGCCGGGCCTCAAGCATCACGCGCTCAACGTCGCGGGTTTCGGCGTCCAGCGTTTCCCGCCCGGCGGCCGGCGACAGGCCCTGAGCGAGCCGTCCGGCGTAGGCCGTGGGGTGCTTGACGTTCCACCACCGCACCCCGCCGACGTGTGAATGTGCACCTGGCCCGATGCCCCACCAGTCGTCCCCGCGCCAGTACGCGAGGTTGTGCCGGCATGCCTGCTCCGGCGTCCGGGACCAGTTGCTGACCTCATACCAGCTAAGGCCAGCAGCGCCGATCAGCTGGTCGGCGAGTTCGTATTTGTCGGCGTGGTCGTCGTCGTCGATTCCCGGGACTTCACCCCGGCGGATCTGGGCGGCCAGCTTGGTGCCGTCCTCAACGATCAGCGCGTAGGCACTGATGTGGTCAGGCTCGTAGGACAGTGCCGTCTCCAGTGAGAACCGCCAGTCCTCCAGGGACTCCCCCGGCGTCCCGTAGATCAGGTCCAGGCTCACGGCCAGTCCGGCATCGCGCGCCCACTGCACCACCTGCGGCACGCGGCTGGGCGTGTGCGTGCGGTCCAGGACCTTCAGTACATGGGGAACGGCAGACTGCATGCCAAAGGAAACCCGGGTGAAACCGGCATCGGCCAGGACCTGAAGGGATGCAGGGGTGACCGAGTCCGGGTTTGCTTCGGTAGTCACTTCGGCGCCGGGTTCCAGGCCCCAGTGCCCGACGGCGGCCGTCAGGATCCGCGCTAGGTCTTCCGCCGGGAGCAGCGTGGGAGTGCCGCCGCCGAAGAAGACTGTGCTCAGCGGCCGGTCCGGGAGACCCGAGTTCCGCAGGACTGTGGCGGCAAAGTCGACTTCGGACACGGCCGTGGTGGCGTAGGCGTCCTGTGACGCCCCGCCGCCCAGCTCGGTGGCCGTGTAGGTGTTGAAGTCGCAGTATCCGCAACGAACAGCGCAGAACGGGATGTGCACGTACAGCCCGAAGGCCCGGTCCGCCGCACCGGCCACTGCCTGGGCGGGCAGCAGACCGTCCGACGGCGCGGGGTCACCGAGCGGAAGAATGCTAGGCATTGCAGGGGCCTCCGGTGTTGCCGGCCACTGTCATCACTACTTCTTGGCCTTGTCCTTGGACTCGTCGGTGGTCAGCGCAGCGATGAAGGCTTCCTGGGGGACCTCAACGCGGCCCACCATCTTCATGCGCTTTTTGCCTTCCTTCTGCTTCTCCAGCAGTTTGCGCTTACGGGAAATGTCGCCGCCGTAGCACTTGGCCAGAACGTCCTTGCGGATGGCGCGGATGCTTTCCCGGGCGATGATCCTGGAGCCGATGGCAGCCTGGATGGGCACTTCGAACTGCTGGCGGGGAATGAGCTCGCGCAGTTTGCCGGTCATCATTACACCGTAGGCATAGGCCTTCTCGCGGTGCGTGATGGCGGAGAAGGCATCCACCTGTTCGCCTTGGAGCATGATGTCCACCTTGACCAGGTCGGCCACCTGCTCGCCGTCGGCTTTCCAGTCCAGCGAGCCGTAGCCCCGGGTCTTGGATTTGAGGATGTCAAAGAAATCGAACACGATCTCAGCGAGTGGCAGCCGGTAGCGGATTTCGACCCTGTCCTCGGACAGGTAGTCCATGCCGCCAATAACGCCTCGGCGGCTTTGGCAGAGCTCCATGATGGCGCCCACAAACTCATTCGGCGCCAGGATGGTGGCGGCCACCATCGGCTCGCGGACCTCTGCGATCTTGCCGGAAGGGTATTCGCTGGGGTTGGTCACATGGACCACCTTCTTGTCCTCCAGCGTCACTTCATACTCCACGTTGGGGGCGGTGGAGATCAGGTCGAGATTGTATTCGCGTTCAAGCCGCTCCCTGGTGATTTCCAGGTGGAGCAGGCCGAGGAAGCCGACGCGGAAGCCGAAGCCGAGCGCGGCCGACGTTTCGGGCTCGTACACCAGTGCGGCGTCGTTGAGCATCAGCTTCTCCAGCGCATCGCGGAGCACCGGGTAGTCCGTGCCGTCCAGCGGGTACAGGCCGGAGAAGACCATCGGCTTGGCATCGGCATATCCGGGAAGGGAGACTGTGGCAGGCTTGGCAAGGTTGGTGACGGTGTCGCCGACCTTGGACAGGCGGACGTCCTTCACACCGGTGATGAGGTAGCCCACTTCGCCAACCCCAAGACCCTTGGAGGGGGTGGGCTCCGGGGAGCTCACTCCGATCTCGAGGAGTTCGTGGGTGGCCCGGGTGGACATCATCTGGATGCGTTCACGGGGGTGGAGCATGCCGTCAACCACACGGACGTAGGTAACCACACCGCGGTACGTGTCGTAGACCGAGTCGAAGATCATGGCGCGCGCGGGGGCGTTCGGGTCCCCCACGGGGGCCGGCAGATCGCGGACGATCTTGTCCAGCAGGACCTCGACGCCCATGCCGGTCTTGCCGGAGACGCGGAGCACGTCGTCGGGGTCGCCGCCGATCAGGCTGGCCAGTTCCGCCGCGTACTTCTCAGGCTGGGCTGCCGGGAGGTCGATCTTGTTCAGCACGGGGATGATGGTGAGGTTGTTTTCCATCGCCAGGTACAGGTTCGCGAGGGTCTGCGCCTCAATGCCCTGCGCCGCGTCAACGAGCAGCACTGCGCCTTCGCAGGCGGCCAGCGAACGGGACACTTCGTAGGTGAAGTCCACGTGGCCGGGGGTGTCGATCATGTTCAGCGCGTAGCTGGTCCCGTCGAGTTCCCAGGGCATGCGGACCGCCTGGGACTTAATGGTGATACCGCGTTCGCGCTCAATGTCCATGCGGTCCAGGTACTGGGCCTTCATATCGCGGGACTTAACCACCCCGGTGAACTGCAGCATGCGGTCAGCCAGGGTGGATTTACCGTGGTCAATGTGCGCGATGATGCAGAAATTCCGAATGATGGCCGGATCAGTCGCGGCGGGCACCGGGGCGGTGCGGGCCATGGGAGACACGCAGGGTCCTTACTGTTGACATTCGTGCTGTAGACATTCGTGCTGTAGACATTCGTGCAACCCCCGCCAGGACGCACCGAAGGCACCCTGCGGCTGGACCGCACATTTGGAACCTCCAGTCTCCCACGTCCGGGCGCATCGTATTGCATTCAGCTCAAACCCGGCACGGTGGCCCGGCGATAGTCTTGGCCCATGCCTATCAACCTCCGCTCCTTGGCCAACGCTTTCCGGACGTCCGTCAGGGTCCTGCAGAAGTTCCGTAACGGGGCAACCCGATCAGCCGGACCGCACCCGCCTGCACCGGCCCGCCATGCGGCGCCGGTGAGGCCGGCCCCGCACGGCGTCTATCCTGGCGACTTTGCCGGCGCGGCGTCCATCCAGTACGCCCCGCAGCCCGACGGCAGTCCCGACCCCGGCGAGATTGTGTGGACCTGGGTGCCGTATGAGGAGGACCACACCCGGGGCAAAGACCGTCCGGTTCTGCTGGTGGGCAAGAGCGGACAGTACCTGTTGGGGGTAATGCTCACCAGCAGGGACCATGACCGTGCCGGCAACGGATCCGGAGACTACGTGGACATCGGAACTGGCAGTTGGGACCGCCAGCAGCGGCCCAGCGAGGCGAACCTTGGACGGATCCTGCAGATCAGCCCGGACGCCATCCGGCGCGAAGGTGCAGTTCTGGACCGGAAACGCTTCGATCTGGTGGCTGCAGGCATACGGCGCCGACACAGCTGGAAATAGCCCGCCAAATGGCCAGCTTCCGGGGGGTCTGCTATTCTGTATAGCTGTGTGTCCGTGCAGGTCGACGGCCACTGATGGTTGGCCGCCATAGGTATCCCCACGCCGCTCAGTCAATGGCCAATCTGAAAGCCCTCTAGACCATTTCCGCATTAAAAAGAGAGTTCACACGTGGCTAATATCAAGTCCCAGAAGAAGCGCATCCTTACCAACGAGAAGGCTCGCCTGCGCAACAACGCAGTCAAGTCTGAGCTGAAGACGGCCATCCGCGCCGTCAACACCGCCGTTGAGTCCACCGACAAGGATGCGGCTGCCGCTGCCCTGCTTGTTGCCGGCCGCAAGCTGGACAAGGCTGTCAGCAAGGGTGTTCTGCACAAGAACAACGCAGCAAACCGCAAGTCGGCCATCTCCAAGAAGGTCAACGCGCTGTAAGGTTTCCAGTTCACCTGAACTGATGATTGTGGCCGGCACCCGATGGGTGCCGGCCACACATCTTTAAGCCGCCAGCGTCTCTGCGCCAGAGCCACCTACCGCAGGCGCGATCAGCTGACGTCAGTGCCCGCGCACAGAGGTTGCGATGACGGTCACCGCATGTTCAACGGCATAGACGGGATCACGCGAAAGGCCCTTGACCTGGGCATCGGCCTCGGCGGTGGCCTGGATGGAGCGGACCAGGCCCTCCGGGGTCCAGCGGCGCACATCGCGCTGGGCCTGCTCCACGAGCCAGGGCTGCATGCCCAGTTCCCGGGCGATCTGCGCCGGGGATCCCTGGGCGCCGGCAACTTTGGCCACCGTCCGCAGCTTGGCTGCCAGCGCGGCAACCAGCGGAACCGGATCAGCCCCGGTGGCCAGCGCGTGGCGAAGGGTGGACAGCGCCACTGGACCGTTTCCGGCCATGGCAGCGTCCGCGACCTTGAAGGCCGTGGCCTCGATCCGGCCACCGTAGTAGCGGTCCACCAACTCCGGGGTCACTGCTCCCGTGGCATCCGCGATCAGCTGGCTGCACGCCGCCGCGAGCTCCGAAAGGTTGGCGCCGACGGCATTAACAAGCGTCTGCACGGCGTCCGAGCTGATCTTGCGTCCGGCGGCCCTGAATTCCGTTGCCACGAAAGTGGCCTTATCCGCATCCTTCTTCAGGGGCTGGCAGTCAACTACCGGCCAACCGCCAGCCTTGACGGCATCGAGGAGCTTCTTGCCGCGGACTCCCCCGGCGTGGCGCAGGACGAGCACCGCATCCGGCTCCGGGCGGGCCAGATAGGTCATTGCGTCGGCCAGGAAGGCATCGTTCATGCCTTCAACGCCTTCGACTTCGATCAGTTTGCGCTCACCGAAGAGTGAGGGGCTGACTTGCATAGCGAGGGTCCCGGCTTCGTACGTTCCGGCCATGAGGCGGCTGACTTCCACGTCGGGAAACGCCGTCCGCACCTGGGCGCGGACGTGGTCCATGGCACGGATGCCGAGGTATTCCTCCGGTCCGCCCACCAGGACGATTTCGGCAGGCGTCACGTCCCGCCAGGTGGCCGTGTTGGACGCCGGAGTCCTGGTACGTGTGGTCTGGGCTGCGGCCATGGTGGATTCCTCCCGGAAATTCTGGTGCAGTGTCTAAGCCTGCCACGGTGGGCCGCCGCCACCAAGCCGGGGCCACGCTGGCCTGGCCCGCGCCGGTCCGGCAAGCACCGCGCCGGCCAGAGCCGGGACACCGTGGCCCCCAGCTGCCGTTCCAGAAAGTCCAGCATCGATTCCGTCCGGGCGTGTAGTGCCAGGACCCAGGGCAACACCTGACGCGGCCGGATAGTCAGCCACACACCGGCGAAGGTCAGCAGGGAGAGCAGCACCATGGTCAGGAGTCCGAACGGGCCCTCGGGCCAGGGCAGCGCAGCCCCCGGCAATCCTGCCGTGATCCGTGCGGTTCCTGCCACTCCGGCGCTGAAAGTGCCTGCCGCGGCGATCAGGACGGTGGCCAGCCACGGCGCGGCAACCACCAGCGGGACGGCTGCCGTTCCCAGCAATGTCACCGGTGCTACCAGCGGGGCTGCCATCAGGTTTGCAAGCAGCGAGTACGTGGAAAACTGGGGCTGCAGGAGCACAACCACCGGGCCGCACAGCAACTGCGCGGAGAGCGGGACGGCCCAGGCGGCGGCTGCCCAGCGTGGAATCACTGCCGGGGTCCAGTCAATCATCCGTCGGCCCAGGACGATGATGCCCAGGGTCGCGAGTACCGACAAGAGGAACCCAATGCTGGTACCGAGGCCGGGGTCGATCAGGAGCAGGCCCAACACCGCGAGGCAGAGGAAACTGAGTCCGCGGCCCGTCCGGCCACCTGCCAGCGATGCCACGGCAATTGAACCCATCAGCGCGGCGCGCAGCACGCTGGCATCCGGGCCCACGAGCACCACAAACATTGCCAGGCCGGTCAGCGCCAGTCCTGCCGCGGGGAGCCGGGGCAGGCGCAGGCTGCGTGCAGCGATCAGCAGTGCACCCAGGACCAGGCTGCAGTTGGCTCCGCTGACCGCGGTCAGGTGGGTCATTCCCACCGTTTTCATCGCGGCATTGAGCCCTTCGTCCAGGGCGCTGGTATCTCCGGTAACCATGCCCGGGAGGAGGCCGGCCGGATCGGCGACAAGGAAGGACGCAGCGGAGACATACCGGACGCGCAGGTCCTTCGCGACCAGCTGCCAGCCCGGGGCGCTGGCATCATCGACTGCGGCGCTGCTGCCGGTCCCGGAACCGGCACGGGGTGGCAGGGAGGCTGACAGGACAGCGGTTTCCTGCTGGCCTGCGTCCGGTGTCTTCAGCTTGCCGGCGGTCCGGACCACCTGGCCGGGCACCAGGTCCCCCCAGCCCTTGCCGCCCATGACCACCACCGGGGCACGGGTGCGGATGACCCGGCTGCTGACGGTGACCTGCTCCGTCTGCGCCGTTACCGACCACCGTTCGGGCGGCCCCGAAGTTCCCGGGACCGTCATGGCCCGCGGCGATCCGGTGACTTCCAGGATGGCCACCACAGAGTTGCCGGCGGCTACAGCTTCGGCAAGCGGCCCGTCGTGGCGTTGCGACGAGGAGACGGCCGAATGGGCAGCGGCGGTCGCGGCCAGCAGCAAGGCAACCGCGGTGGTCATAAGAAAGCTCCGCCGGCCTGCCACCAGCGCCCGGCCGCGTGAGGCCCGGATCAACAGGCACGTGGCCACCAGCACCAAGCCGCAACAGAGCCCCACCAGCGCCACAGGGCTAAGCCAGACGCCGGCGACGGCGGCACTCCAGACGAGGAGGGCGGGCAGGGCCAGCCTGACGTCGGTGCGCCGGCGCGGCGCGGCCGTTGCTGCACTCGATGGCTCCTGGCCCCGGAGTTTCGTCCCGACGCGTTCACCCAGCCTGCGGACCTTCAGCCCCGCGGCCTGGACCCCGGCGGACGTAGTCATGGCGGGCGTATCCACGGGTGCCGGTGCCGCGGGAGCTCCCTGGCCCTGCACGGCCGAGTCAACAAAGCGGCTCCACGGGCTGCGCCTGGCCATCTCAGACGCCTACCAAGGGAAGGAGTGTCTCGAGCATCTTTGGACCCACGCCGTCCACGGCGTCGAGCTCCTCGGTCGATGTGAACGGGCCGTGTTCCTTGCGCCAGTCCACGATCCGCTGCGCCAGCACGGGCCCAACCTTCGGCAGGGCGTCCAGTTCTTCGACGCCTGCTGTGTTGAGGTTGACCTTTCCTCCTTCTGACGCGGTCCCACCGCCGTCAGTCTCCTCCCCCGGTCCCCCGAGTGGACCGGACGAACCGGCGGGGATTTCTTCGCCGGCCTGGGGAACGTAGAGCTTCTGACCGTCCGCCAGCACGGCAGCAAGGTTGAGGCGGTTCAGGTCTGCTGTAGGCGTGCCTCCGCCTGCCGCGGCGACTGCTTCGTGAACCCGGCTGCCAGCGGGCAACTGAACAATCCCCGGCACAGCGATGGCCCCGGCCACATGGATAATGACCGTGCCGGATTGTGGACTTTCCGAGGGCAGTTCGGGCGGCCCGGCCCCGTGGGGCTCCGGGCCTTCGGTTCCTTCCCGAGCAGGCATGCTGCCCTGAGCGGAGACGTCACTGAGTGGCCTGACTTCTGGCTGACCGGCGGCTACTTGTGCCCAGAACCAGACGCTGCCAAGCACCGCGAGTGCGGCGATGAGCAGGGCGACCCGCAGGCCCACCCGCCATCTCAGCGCCGGTCCTGTCCTGCCTGTTCCGGCAGCGGACTCATCAGCAGCCCCCGAAGCGGCGTCGTCACCGGATAGGTAAGTACCGCCGTCGTACTCAAAGACCTTTTCGCCACTGCCGGTGAGCAGAAGCCCCGGGCCGGCTCCGAGCGTGGACTGCAGCCGGTCCCGGGCATGCCGGGCCCCCTGGCGTGCTGCTCCAGCGTCCCGGCGTGACATGCTCCCAACGCTAGGGAAGCAGGGCCGCGGGTGACAGTCCCGGCTACACCTATGTGGAAACTGCTAGTGTAGCGTGTCGTTGATTACTTTGGGTCTGATTGTTTGTCAGACTTGATTCATGGTTTATCTGGCAAGGGCATTGGAATTGCGCGACGGGGACCGAGG
>NZ_JBTNDX010000030.1:0-41878 GCF_054510755.1 Pseudarthrobacter sp. MDT3-1
TACCGGGCCAAAGGCCGTGCCATCGACCGCCGAACCTACCCCGCGACACTCACCACGAGAATCTTGACACCCGACCCAGACGACTAACCGAACGGCATTGGGGCTAAAGGGCGACTCGGGTGGCCCAGTTGTAAGTTCATCTGGCCTGTTGGTGGGAATGAACTATGGTGCTGACAATCCGAACTACCCGGGGCATGGTGTGCTCGTCCCGGTCGGACTCATTCAAGCGCTAACGAAGGCTGACGACGGCTTCGTTGAGGGCTGGTCATACAGTGCTTCGGTTGAGCAATCTCGTCCATAGCCCTTGAGAGTGATCTCCTGTAGAAGGGCGGCTCACCTGTTGGGCCGCCCCTTCTGCGGATAGTGTCCTACGTTCCCAGAGCGGCACGCAGCTACATAGGTCTTGGGTTATGAGGAGCTCTACGGGCTGAATACGAGTTGGTGCCTGCTGAACTCATACTCAGTCGAATCTCCAGAAGATTTTGCGCGCACTGCGACGCAAGGGCATCCTGCCAAGCAGGAACGGCCTGGCGATGACAAGACCGGCCGCGTTGGACTACATCATCGCAAGCGCACCCGCACTGGCCGGAGCTTCCGTGGCCAGCCGTGTTCCTTGATGTCAGGTTGACGAAAGGTGGGTTATCGGCGTTTCAAAGCGCGGGAGTTGCAGTGGATGCGAGAACTCCCGTTCCGTGTCCGTGTCCATCTAAGTTGACGCACTGCAGTCATACCCCAGAGCACGGCTGGCTTCCAGGCCAGCGCGGGCAACCACGGGTCCCAGCCGTTCGACGTCGGCGGGCCCAATCCGCTGGTTAGGAAACCCCAGGCCGATAGCGCAAGTGAGCCGCCCGGCGTGGTCGAATACGGGTGCACTGATGGAACCGACGTCCTCGTTCCGTTCCCCAAAAGCCGCATAAAACCCCTGTTCCCGGGCCATAGCCGCCTGTTTCTGGAGCTTTTCCAAGGACGCCGGCGTGCCGGGGGTAAAACTGTCGAGTCCGTGCTCGTCCAGGGCATCCCACGCCTCGGGGTCGAATGCAAGAAAAATTTTGCCCGGGGCTCCGGCATGCAGCGGCATCACCATGCCCACCATGAACGGCCGCATCACCACGTGGCGCGTCTCGGCAACGGCAACGATGGTCCGGAAGGCCCCATCCCGGACGTATAGGCATGCGGTCTCACCTGTGTCGTCGCGCAATTGCTGCAAGACCGGTTTCACCAAGCGGACCACGTCCAGCCCGAACGTCCCGGGAGTAGCCCAGCGCACCAGCCCGATGCCGATCCGGTACCGGTCGCCCTCGCGGTCCAGGAAGCCTTCCCGCAGCATGTTCTGCACCAGCCGCTGGCAGGTGCTGGAAGGCAGGCCCGTCTTCCGGACGATCTGCTGAAGCGTCGGCTCCGGAGCGTCGACCGAAAAACAGTCCAGGATCTCCGCCACCTTATGCAGGACCAGCAGGGGTGAGGCCCCAGCGCCCGGTTCCATCGCCACTTTTTGTACATCCCTTCAGCTACTGTTCCGTGAGAGCCTCCAGCTTAGTGAGCCGGAAGCGGACCTTCGGAACGTGATCTATTTGACATCCTAGCCGGGTGACCCACATCATGGGACAAGAACCCACGGTGTGGGTCATATCCCTCAAGCCCCAGCACAAAGACGTGGAGAAACCATGAGCACCCCCGAAGTCACTTGCGAAACCGCGCCCGAGCCCAAGCGCCCGGGCTCCTCCCGGGTGGGACTGATCGTCCCCAGCTCCAACACCACCATGGAGACTGAACTGCCGGAGCTGTTCCGCCGCCAGGCCGAGGCAACCGGCCACAAATACACGTTCCACTCCGCCCGGGCGGGCATGAAGAAGGTCACCCACGAAGAGCTGCTGGCCATGGTGGGCAAGGCAGCGGACTGCGCTGAGGCAGTCTCCGACGCCGACGTGGACGTCATCGCCTACGCGTGCCTGGTTGCCGTCATGGCCCAGGGCCCCGAGGCCCATGTGGGTTCGGAGAAAGTTATCGCGGAGGCCGCCGCCGGCAACGGCCACCCTGCCCCGGTCACCAGCAGCGCGGGCGCCCTGGTCCGGACCCTGCAGGAAATCGGGGCACGCAAGGTGGCCATGATCACCCCCTACATGAAGCCGCTCACCCAGATGGTTGTGGACTACATCGAAGGCTCGGGCATCACGGTGCTGGACGCGATCAGCCTCGAGGTGGCCGACAACCTTGACGTCGGCTGCCTGGACCCGCAGAACCTGCCCGCGCTTGCCCGCAGCCTGCAGCGCGAAGGCGCGGACGCCGTCGTACTTTCCGCCTGCGTCCAGATGCCCTCTCTGGCTGCCGTCCAGGCAGTTGAGGACGAGCTCGGGCTGCCGGTCATCACTGCGGCCATCGCCACCACGTACGAGATCCTCAAGGCGCTCGGTCACCAGCCCGCCATCACCGGTGCCGGCAGCCTGCTGTCCGGCGCCGGTGTCCTCACCCCCGCGGACTCCTAGGCGGCCGGCACCATGTCCCTGTCACTTATCGCGTTCCTGGTCCTGGTGGCGGCCTTCGCCATCGGTTCCTTCACCAAAATCAACGCCGGTCTGCTGGCCACCGTCGCTGCTTTCGGCGTCGGAACCCTCCTGGCCGGCATGTCCATCAAGGACGTCATCGGCCAGTTCCCCGCCGGATTGTTCTTCATCCTGGTGGGTGCCACCCTGCTCTTCGCAATTGTCCGGATCAACGGAACCATCGATCTGCTGGCGTACTGGGCTGAACGGCTTGCCGGCGACCGGAAGATCCTGGTCCCCATCCTGATGTTCCTGCTGACGGCCGCCTTGGCTTCGGCCGGCGCGTTCACCCCCGCGGCCATCGCCATCGTGGCCCCGGTGGGCCTGGCGCTGGGCATGCGGTTCGGCATCAGCACCCTGGCCATGGGCCTCGTCATAGTCCAGGGCGCCAACGCCGGCGCTTTCTCCCCGGTCAACCCTTTCGGCGTGCTGGCCAACAAGATGCTGGACGGCGCCGGCGCCTCGGACGGTTCCTTCAAGCTTTACGCTTACTGCTTCGTCTTCAATGCCATCCTGGCCGCGATCGCTTACGTCCTGGTCCAGGCCATTATGAAGCGCCGCGCCGCCAAGGTGGGGGCCCGTCACCAGACCGGTGACGCTGGAGATGCAAGGCACGACGGCGGTGCTGCCGCTCCCGCCGGAAGCAGCGCGACAGGCCCGTCCGGGACAGCAACGGCTGTCCTTACCGCCCCGGCGCACACTTCCGTGGCTGCCGGAACCACCATCAGGACCGGTCCCGAGAAGGTGGCCGCAACGCCCATGCGGATCCTCACCCTGGTGGGCATCGGCGCCCTGCTGGTGCTCACCACCGTCCTGGGCCTGGACGTCGGCGTCGCTTCGCTGGTCATTGCCACCGTGCTGATCGTCCTGGACTCGAGCGTGCAGAAGCCGGCAGTGGAAAGCATGCCGTGGTCCGCGATCATCCTGGTGACTGGCATCGTCACCTACGTGGGCATGCTGGAAAAGATGGGTGCGTTGAAGGAACTCCAGGAAGGCATCGCCGGCCTGGGCAACAGCTCCCTTGCCGCTCTGCTCACCAGCTATGTGGTTGCCATCGTCTCGGCCTTCGCCTCCACCACCGGCACCCTCGGCGTGATCAGCCCGGTGGTGGCACCCATTGCCATGGATCCGCTGCTCACCCCCATTGGGGTTGTGACGGCCATTGCCATCAGTTCCTCGGTGGTTGACGTGAGCCCGATGTCCACCAGCGGTGCCCTGCTGATGGCGAGTGCGCAGCCCAAGGACGAGCGGATGTTCTTCCGGGCGCTGCTGGTGTGGGCCATTGCGATGATCGCCGTGGTGCCGCTCCTGGTGTGGTTCGTGTTCGTGCAGCTCGGCCTCGGCTAAACACTGCGAAGCTGAAGGGAAGGGGTGTCCTGGCCGGGCACCCCTTTCCCGCTTCCCTAACTTTTTACGCCTTCGGGCGGAAGTGCCCGGGCCAGTCCTTGAGCCGGATCCGGTTGAGGTCATGGATCGTGCCCAGGGTGCCCCACTCGTCCAGGCCCAGCCGGGACAGCGGCTCCAGCAGGTCGATCCGCGGGTGGCCGTCTTCCAGCACCGCGTCGCTCACGGCAGCGTGCGTCACTTCGCCGAAGACCAGGATGGAGTCTCCCATCGGCAGGAGCGTATGGAGGCGGCATTCGAGCACCGCCGGTGATTCCTTGACCCGCGGCGCGCCCACGGTGAGGCTCGGCTCCCGGGTGAGGCCGGCGGCGTCGAACTCGCTGACATCCGGCGGGAAATTTGTGCCGGTGGCGTTGACCTCCTCCAGCAGCGCGGCCGGGGCAAGGTTCACCACGAACTCTCCGGACTCGGTGATGTTGCGGAGCGAATCCTTCTCCCCCACGGAGGTGAACTGCACGATGGGCGGATTTGTGGACGCAACGGTGAAGAACGAGTGCGGGGCAAGATTGTCAACGCCCTCCGGCGATACGCTCGACACCCATGCGATGGGCCGGGGCACCACCACCGCGGTGAGCAGCCGGTAGAAATCGCGGGCGGACGTGTCAGTGGGGCTGAAATCAGTTCGCATGCTGCCAGACTACGGGCAGGTAAGCAAAGGAAAGGACACAGGACATGACGTTCCAGCCATACCATTCACCATCAACGGGGTGCGGGGTACGCGCCGTCCTCTTCGACACCTTCGGCACGGTGGTGGACTGGCGCACCGGCGTCGCCGGGCAGGCCGCCGCCTTCGCCGCGGCGCGCGGGCAGGAGCTCGACGCCGAGGCGTTCGCTGATGACTGGCGCGCCCTATACCAGCCAGCCATGGAGGCCATCCGCTCCGGATCCCGTGAATTCGCCACGCTGGACTCACTCCACCGTGAAAACCTGGACGAGGTGCTCCGCAGCCACGGCTTCGATCCGGACCTGCTGGACGCACGGGCCTTGGAGGAGTTGAACAAATCCTGGCACCGCCTGCCCCCATGGCCCGACAGCGTGGAGGGCCTGGCCGCCGTCCGCCGCGGCTACATCGTGGGCCCCTTGTCCAATGGCAACACCTCGCTGCTTGTGGACATGGCCAGAAACGCAGGGCTTCCGTGGGACGTGATCATCGGCTCGGACATGACGCGCACGTACAAGCCGCTGCCGGCGGCCTACCTTCGAACTGCGGAGTTCCTGGACCTCAGGCCCGGTGAGGTGATGCTCGCGGCCGCACACAACAACGACCTGCGTGCTGCCCGGGAGGCCGGGCTGGCAACGGCGTTCATCGCGCGCCCCACCGAATACGGCCCGAGCCAGGATGCGGACCTGACGCCGGAGAGCGATTGGGACCTCACGGCGTCGAGCATCACCGGGCTGGCTCACCAGCTCGGTGCCTGAGCTGACTCCTCCGCCCGTCCGGCCGCGGGTGGAGTGGAGCCCTGCCGTCGGTGGGTTAACCTCCACCGCTTAAGGAACGCTACGCCCGCACTGCCCCAGCGCTTCCGGGAGTTCGGTCAAGGTCGCGACGGTGTAGTCGGGGGCGGCGAAATAGTCCGGGTAGTTGGCCCCGTTCCGGTTGATCCACGCTGTTCCCAGCCCGGCCCGGGCTGCCCCGTGGACGTCCCAGGGGTGCACGGCAACGAGCATCATTTCGCCAGGTTCCACGCCGCAGGCCCCGGAGGCGTAGTGGTAAGCGGTCGCTGCCGGCTTCCACGCTGGGGCATCCTCCACGGAAAGAAGTAGCTCGAACTGGTCCAGGATTCCGGCGGGCGTGAACAGTTTTTCTGCGACCTGGGCGGAGCCGTTGGTCAGCGTGACCAGCCGGTATCCGGCTGCCCGCAAGGCCCGGACGCCATGCGGGACGTCGGGATGCAGGCTGAGTCCTGTCATTCCCGCCATGACATGCGCCACCGCCTGGTCCAGGTCCATCCCTATGTCCGAAGTGGGTAGCAGCCCGCGCAGGGCCTCTGCGCCGATCTCGGCGAAGGCGCCGTTGCCGCCGGCAGCGGTGAGCGCGAAGCCGTCCCGCAGCAGCGTGGCAAACCAAAGTTTCGCCAATTGGGCCGGAGCGCCGACTTCGGCGAACCGCACCCCCATAGGCGACATGTCCGAAAGTGTTTCGTTGACATCGAAAACAATGACTGACGGTGCGCTGTTCATGGGTTCCCTTCGTCTTCACGGTCACGTAGCTCTTCAATCCGACCAATTGCCGCGCCCGGGCCATCGATGCTTCATCCAGTCTGCGCGCCGGTCCCAGACGGGCTCGGCGCGCAGGTCGGGATCGGATTTTCAGAAACAAGGCCTCCGGTCGTACACCCCGTCCCCAGCTGGCCGAACTGAAGCGCTTCGCCCGTGACTGAGGCACTGTCGTGGTCCACAGCATGGACCGGCTCGCCAGCAACCTCGATGGCCTGCGTTCAGTGGTCCAAGCAATGACCGCAAAGGCGTGCGCGTGGAGTTCGTCAAGGAAAACTTGCTCTTCACCGGCGAGGCTCCCCGACGGCTAACCTCATGCTCTCGGGGATGGGTGCCTTCGCCAAATTTTCGCCGGGATCGAACTGGTTGTCTGCTTCGAGGCCCTGTGCCAGTGCGGGGGCGGCGACATTGGTTGGACGGAAAGGGCCGGATGCCGAACACGGCATCCGGCCCCCCGGCTGGCTGGATTAGCCGCCGATGATTCCGCTGTTCTCATCCGTGGTGTTCTGAATGGTGCTGGCAACACCGGCGTTGGCGCCCAGGTTCAGGCCAAGGTTCGACGCCGAAGCGAACGAACCACCGTCAGTCCCGGTCGTGCTGTTCTCATCCGTGGTGTTCTGAATGGTGCTGGCAACACCGGCGTTGGCGCCCAGGTTCAGGCCAAGGTTCGACGCCGAAGCGAACGAACCACCGTCAGTCCCGGTCGTGCTGTTCTCATCCGTGGTGTTCTGAATGGTGCTGGCAACACCGGCGTTGGCGCCCAGGTTCAGGCCAAGGTTCGACGCCGAAGCGAACGAACCACCGTCAGTCCCGGTCGTGCTGTTCTCATCCGTGGTGTTCTGAATGGTGCTGGCAACACCGGCGTTGGCGCCCAGGTTCAGGCCAAGGTTCGACGCCGAAGCGAACGAACCACCGTCAGTCCCGGTCGTGCTGTTCTCATCCGTGGTGTTCTGAATGGTGCTGGCAACACCGGCGTTGGCGCCCAGGTTCAGGCCAAGGTTCGACGCGATGCTGTCGCGGTTTGTGGTCGAGGACGCGGAACTGATGCTGCTCTGGTTCTGCGTACCGATACCAAGACCGGTGCTTGTGCCTGTGTCGGCTGAGGCCGCTCCGGCGCCGAGCACGAGGACGCCGCCGGCGAAAGCTGCGGCGCAGAGGGTGTTGCGGACAAATGAATTCATGACTGTTTTTCCTCACATGGAATGAATGTTGTTCCGGCCAGGGGGCCGGTATGCCTGCATATGCCGCGGTATTAGGTGCGCGGCGCGGGCATCATCAATCCGGTGAGAACCCGGGGTCATCGTCCGGTGACCCCGGAAGGGCGAAGCTGAACAGTGATCCTTCCCCGCCCTGGGTCATGGGCAGGACGAAACGGTAGGAAAGATCCCCTGCAGCCTGTGCACCGGCACCGGTCGGGCTAGATGCACCGGCCCCGCCGGACACCGGTGAGAGCACCGGCGCCGTTGCGGTTTCGTTTCCGCGGGGAAACCCAGACGGGCTCTGAAGGGAAGGACCGCCGCCGTCCATGGACGCGGCACCTCTCGGGGCGCTGCCGTCCGTAATGCCCGTGAGCAGGCGGGGAAGCACGGTGGAGGGGGACGGGTTTGCGCTGCTAACCGCAGCCGGCCTGAACTCCACGGTGGTGGATTGGTCGGCGCCGCCCGGGGAATTTTTTGCCGACGTAGTGCCGTTGATCAACCCTGCCACGGGGTGAGTGATGGCATCCACCGGGTTTGCTACCGGGATGAGGAAGCTGCCGGCAAGTCCCGTAACCGGGGCCAGGAGCGGCTGGACAGTACTGGTAATGAGTTCGGTGACGGGGGCGGTGAGCGGGGCAACGGAGCTGCCGGCAAGTCCCGTAACCGGGCCCAGGAGCGGCTGGACAGTACTGGTAATGAGTTCGGTGACGGGGGCGGTGAGCGGGGCAACGGAGCTGCCGGCAAGTCCCGTAACCGGGCCCAGGAGCGGCTGGACAGTACTGGTAATGAGTTCGGTGACGGGGGCGGTGAGCGGGGCAACGGAGCTGCCGGCAAGTCCCGTAACCGGGCCCAGGAGCGGCTGGACAGTACTGGTAATGAGTTCGGTGACGGGGGCGGTGAGCGGGGCAACGGAGCTGCCGGCAAGTCCCGTAACCGGGCCCAGGAGCGGCTGGACAGTACTGGTAATGAGTTCGGTGACGGGGGCGGTGAGCGGGGCAACGGAGCTGCCGGCAAGTCCCATGACCGGGGCCGTTACCTCTTGGATCACGGTTGCTGGTCCCTGGACCGTCGTGGGTGCGTCGGTCAGGGGCACTGTGGCGGTCCGTACGGGAGCGGCGGCCGGAGTGTTGCCGCCCAAGGGCGGGGCCGATGATGCGGGTCCCGGGGCGGGCGCGGGCGCTGCTGTGCTCGCCTGTGACGGTTCTGTCCGGGCCTGAACCGTGGTGATGAGCGGTTTCACGGGTGCCGTCAGGGAAGGGACGAGTCCGTCGGAGGTGTGCGAGCTCTCACCGGGGGGAGGGGGCGCGGCGGCGTGGGCGCTGCCGGCGCCGAAGATGATCCAGAACATCGCGAAAAGCCCACCGACAAGGAGCAAGCGGAGGGCAGGGACTATGTTCCGGGTTGTGCGGTCCATCCCACCTCCGATCAACTGCCGGTGTCCACCGGCAAATACTTTTCGGTCCCCGCCACTTTCTCAGACCGGCAGAAACGCCCCCAGAACCCTGGGGAATAGTTCGTCCTCATGTAATGCTTTGAAAGTGCTTCGACACAGTGCGGGGCACGGATGGGTCCAGTCCCGGGAAAAGGTCGACACCATTACGGTGGCGGCCGGATTGCAGCCCGGTCCCGAAGTTCCCAGTCAACGCACAGCTCCCGAATGGGTTGGCGCCCGGGCTGCGACCTCAGCCGACCTGATAGGCACATACTGCACTGTGACAGACTCCAAGTCCATTGCAGTCCTGTATCCCCACTTCATCGGCATGGCTCTCAGCCTTGGTCTGGCGGACCTTGACGGCGCAGCCTTGAAAGACGCCCGACCACGCCGACTGAACCCAGGCAGTCGCCGCCTGGATCTACGAGACCACAGACCTCGACGGCGTTACCTTCACCTCCCGCCACGGCGACGATCTGCGGCTATGGGCAATCTTCGAACGACCAGGCGACGGTGCTGTCAGCCCGAAGCTTCGGCGCACGAGGCTAGAGGAACTCCACCACAACAGCGACGCGATCAAGGACGCCTTTCAGCTCCTCGGCCTAACCTGGAAGAGCGAATAGGCTACTCCCCTGCTCCTCGCCACCCTAAGCTTGACGGAAGGTCCAATATCGACAATTACGGTTGGGCCGAGAAGGGTTGATTCATAAAGCCCGCGAGTACTTCTCGCCGCTGTTCATAATTTCCACAGGCTTGCCGCTGTACTGGGTCAGTCCTTCGCGGCCGCCGGCGCGCTTGCCTTGCCGCCTTTGGCCGAGGTGCCGGCCAAACGCAGTGCGGCGTTGATGAGACCGACATGCCTGAAGGCCTGAGGGGTGTTTCCCAGTTGTGCGCCGGTGCGCGGATCAATCTCTTCGGCGAAGATTCCCAAGTCTGCGCCCAGGCCAGCAGGTCCTCGAAGAGTTTTTGGTCTGCCTGCCCCGCCCGGCCAGGTGAGGGCTTCGACCAGCCAGAAGCTGGCGATGGTAAACGGCCCTTCCGTTCCTTCCATCGAGCAGCCAAGGGAGTTCCTGGCCTGATTCGCGCGGGGGCCACGTCGTGGCCATCTGCAGCCGTGCCTTTGTTGCGGGCCCGGCTCATTCCAGGTTCAGGACGGCGCTGGCCGGACCATAGCGGCGGCTGCAGGAAAAGGGTTCGCCCGGGGCTGAGGGGGCCTGCCCGCAGCCGGCCTCCACGTCGGCGGTCAAGCAGCGGAAACACGAGCGCCGGGGCATCAAAACGCAGCGGACAAAAAAATTCAATCGCCCCGTCGGGGTCCGACCAGGGCAGCTGTGAAAGAACGTCACCGAGCGAGGCCAAAGCCCCGAAGTCAGGAAAAACACTTTCACCGGTCATCGGAAGGCCCCCTGCAGTGTCGACGCGGCGGCATCGCGATCATCAGGTAAAAGGCGCAGCAGTGACCGTTTCAGGTTTGTCCTGCTCCTATGTAGGATAGTACTGCCGCACATCCTATGTAGGGTAGTACTTCGCCCGCGGGGTGTCTTGTCTCAACCGCGATGCGGTCAGAGACATATTGCCTATGGGAAGAAATCACGCCGGCACCCCGAATCGACAGTTATTGCGAAGGAACCTGTATGAGCATGCACAATGACCCCACAGAAATGATGGCCATGGAATCCGCCATCCCCGAGTGGCTGACCCCCGTCGCTTGGATCTATGTCGCAGTGGGAGTTCTATCGGCGGCCGTCGTTCTCTATGACTTTTACGGGCGGCGTTACCGCCAAAGCGAACGCATGATGGAGATCGTATGGCCCATAACGGCCCTGTACCTCGGGCCCTTCGCTCTGTGGGCCTACTACCGGCTGGGCCGCGCAGGCAGCCCGAAATGGCAGCAGGAGAACGGGGCTCTTCCTGAACAACGTCTGTCGTTGAAGGCGCTGGCCGGCGGAACTCCCGGCGGAGCAGCGGCCACGGTGGCGCACGTCATTGGTGTTCCCCTGGTGATCGCCAGCGGCCTCACCATAGCCGGAATCAAACTGTGGGTGCTGATCATCGTGATCGCCCTACTTGCGATCGCGATCCTGTTCTTCTTCGAGCGTTTTGCATCCCCTGTCTGGGGCGAGCCTCAGGCCAGGAAGGGCACAGGTGCTGCCTTGCTGGCGGCGACGGTGACAGTACTGGCCTTTGACATCGGCATGGGCGGCTGGATGATTTTCCTGCACTTCGGGATGTTCATGCCCGCACCCACCGACGTGACTTTCTTGTTCCTGATGGGGATCGGAAACATCCTCGGATTCGCTACCGCCTACCCGGCCGTCCGATGGCTGATCCAGCGGGGGGTCAAGGACCCGGTCCTTGAGGCTGGCATTCCGGCCTTCAGCGCACGCGGGAACTGATCGACCATCAGGGGCCTCGCCTCGCGGGCTGGCTAACATGGATACGACCGGTTGAGGGAGGAAAGGGGTTTTCTCCTTTCCGCTCAACCGTCGATCACGCCGAAACCAGTTCATATGACGTTGGGGATTCGCCGACGGCCAGCACCGTAGAACGAACGTCTTAGCGGACGTTGACACCCGAAGGATTCCCGATGCCGCTTTCATCAGCAGTCCCGCCGGAGGGCGTCGGACCGGGTATTTCCCGGCTCCCGGCCGGATATCTGTGGCTTGGTTCCGTTGCTGTTGTTGTCCTCACTGCGCTGATCTTTTTCGGTATTGGCTGGTCGTCCGCCACGCCGCGGCCCGTGTCGGATACGGGCGCGGACGCCGGGTTTGCCCGGGACATGCAGGCACACCACGCGCAGGCTGTCGAGATGGCCCTGCTGATCCGTGACAGGTCAAGTAACGAGGAGATCCGGGCTGTCGCTTACGACGTTGCCACCAGCCAGCAGCACCAGAATGGGCAGATGTACGCCTGGCTGCAGGACTGGGGGCTGTCGCAAGCACGCCCGATCCCGCCCATGGCATGGATGGGCTCAGGGGCCGGCGGTCATGGAAGCGCTTCGCCGCATGCCGCGCAGAGTGGCGCCGGCGGTGCTGACGGTGCGATGGAGGGCATGGCCACCCCAGAGCAGATGCAGGCGCTGCGCCGGTCCTCCGGCGCCGAGGCGGACCGGTTGTTCACTGACCTGATGATCCGCCACCACCAGGGCGGCGTCGCCATGGCCTCTGCCGGAGTACGCCTGGCTAAGACCTCGACGGTACGGGATTTCGCGGCCCTGATCGTGGACGCCCAGACCGCGGAAATCACCGCCCTCCAAGAGCTGCGCCGCAGACTCTGACCGCCCTAAGGAAAGCGAGAACACAGATGCCGTCACCCAGGATGAGCTCTGAGGAACGAAAAGCCCTTGTCAAGGCAATGCGGTCCAAACACCGCGCGGCCGATCGGCGCAAGGCCTGGTTGATATACGGCACCGGCAGCGCCGTCGTCGCCTCCATCATCGCTGCCACGGGCTTCGTCGTCGTCGGCGAGGTCCAGAAACAGGAGACCGCCAAGGCTGAGGCCGCCCGGCCGGTCGAAGGCGTCCAGGACTTCCCCGACCAGTCCAGAAACCACATCGGCGGGCCTGTCAGCTACCCCCGGAACCCGCCGACCGGCGGTGACCACGCACCCGTATGGACGAACTGCGGCATCTACACCGCCCCGATCGAACCGACGCGGGCGGTGCATTCCCTTGAACACGGGGCCGTCTGGCTTTCCTACCGGCAGGACCTTCCCAAGGACCAGGTTGCCGAACTGACCTCACTGGCCGGCGCCCAGGATTACCTTCTGCTCAGCCCGGTCACCGATCAGACCTCGCCCGTTACCGCGACCGCCTGGGGTAAACAGCTCTCGGTGGACAGCAGCAGCGACGAACGCATCGCCACCTTCATTAAAAAATACCGGCAGAGCCCCGAGGCCCCCGAACCCGGCGCCGTCTGCACCGGCGGCGTCGACGGCTGACAGCAAAACGGCGCTGCCGGTCAGCCCTGCAATCCAGTGATTCAGGCGCCCGGACCGATGTCTGCGGATGCGCGCAGCGAGGCCCCCGCCCTGTCCTGCAGATGACAGAGGGAATGAAACTCAACTTTGCCGGCAGGCCGTGGGGAACAGTGGCGGCCCGTCCCGGTATTGTCCTGCATCCGGCCGTGCTTCAGGTCATCCTGTGCCAGGAAAACACCGCAGCGCCAGTTTCATGAGAACGGCGGCGGGCCTGGCTTGTGGTTTCGCGATCAGTTGTTCGCGAGACTAGGCCTGGACGGTGGCTTCTCCTCATGTGAGGGAAGAAAACCCTCGAAGGGAAGTCAGTCAGGACGGGTCATACGGGGTGAAGCTGGCGCCGCTGTCCTTGGAAACGAGCACACCGTCGCCGGTGGCGGCCCAGATGTTCAGCTGACCATCGGCCGCTTTGGCCGTGGTGACCGCCTGGATCTCCCCGTTGAGGCTGCCTTTGGGGGCCCACGTTGCGCCGCCATCTGCGGAGTAGTGCACCGCGCCGGAGGGCTCAATGCCGATCGCGTCGGTGTTGGTGGCGAACGCGGCGAACTGAACGAGGGGCCCCGAACCCAGCAGTTGCCAGGTCTTGCCGCCGTCGGTGGAGCGCTGCAGTCCTTGCTGCGTGGTGGCCAGGACGGTGTCGGAGCCGGGGTTGCCGGCCAGCACGGCGGCCTGGAACCCTGCGGAGGACGTGTTCCAGGTTTTCCCGTCCGGGCTGGTGCGCAGGATTCCGTCAAAGGCTACAACGCCGCTTTTGGTCATGGTCATGGCATGGAAATCGGACTCGCCCTGGCGTGAAAGCTCTTCCCAAGTCTTGCCGCCGTCGCCGGATCGGATCAGGCCCACGGGATTCGGAAGGGTCGAGCCCTTCCCCGGGTGGCCGGAGGCGTAAAAGACGTCCGGATCTTCCGTGGGCGAGAACCCCATCAGGTCGATGGTCGGGCTGATCTTGACCGCCGGCCGGGCGGTGACATCGAAGAGGCCCTCATGAGTCGCCACCATGATCTTTCCGGTGGCCTCGTCAACAGCGATGCCATGGACGTGGGCGGACGGGTAGCCGGTGGCGGCGGACGAGGATGACTCCGGGGCTCCTGCTGGTGCGGTGCACGCGGCCAGTACCAGCAGCAGCGAGGCAGCGGTCGCCGGGATGCTGGCGTATCGGATGGTGAGCAAACGGGGGCTGGACGGCATGGAGGCTCCTGGAAGTGATGGTGAGGGTGAAGGGACGGGGCTGTGTGAAGGGATGCGGATTGCCGGAACTGGGAGCGGATCCTGCGGAGGCAGGGCACCGGCGGTGCGGGTCGTGCCGGGGCGGGGAGGAAATTGCGGGGGCCGTTGTGCGCTCTGCAGCCCGCTGGCCGCCCCGCAGATTGAAGGGGACGGATCGGCTTGTTCGTGATTCATGCTTGTTTGACTGATGAGATTATTAGCGGCTTTCTTGGGCCATTTTTCGGCTTTGGGCTTCGTCGTCGTGTCGGGATCCGGTGATAGGAGGGGCTTTGAAGGCGTTCAGGCGGGTGGAATTGAGGACAACACTGATGCTTGAGAGCGCCATGGCGGCTCCGGCGACCATAGGGGACAGGAGTGCGCCCGTCACTGGGTATAGCAGGCCGGCCGCCAGCGGGATTGCGGCGGTGTTGTAGCCGAAGGCCAGCACAAGATTTTGCCGGATGTTGCGCATGCTGGACCGGGAGAGCGCGATTGTGGTGATCAGGCCGGAGAGTTCACCGGACATCAGCGTGACGTCGGCGGCCTCGATGGCAACGTCGGTTCCGGTGCCGATGGCTATGCCGACGTCGGCCTGGGCCAGGGCGGGGGCGTCGTTGATGCCGTCACCTACCATCGCCACCAGTTTCCCTTCATCCTGGAGGGACCGGATTGCCGTTGCCTTGTCCGCGGGCAGCACGTCCGCGAGCACGCGGGTGATGCCGGTCTGACGCGCGATTGCCTCCGCGGTCCCCTTGTTGTCACCGGTGATCATGACCACCTCCAGCCCCCTTTGCTGCAGCTGGGCGACGGCGGCAGCGGAGCCGGGCTTGAGGGTGTCGGCCACGGCGAGGATTCCGGCCGGTTTTCCGTCCACGGCAACATACATGGGTGTTTTCCCGTCCTTGGCCAACCGTTCCGCCTCGGCCTCCAATGCGCCGGTTGGGATGTTGGCATCGGCCAGAAGGCGGCTGTTTCCGATGAGCACTTCGTGGTGTTCCACTGCTGCCCGGATCCCTTTGCCGGTGATCGAGTCGAAGGCGGTTGCCTGCGGAAGGCCGCCGTTTTTGCGGGCCGCGGCGACGATGGCCGCCGCGAGCGGATGTTCGCTGTCCGCTTCCGCCGCCCCGGCCAGGCGCAGGAGCTGCCCGGCCTCGTATCCGGGGGTTGGGACGGTGTCAGTGAGTGCAGGTTCGCCGCGCGTCAAGGTGCCGGTTTTATCCAGCACCACAGTGTGGAGCTTGTCTACTGTTTCCAGGGCCGCGGCGTCCTTGACGAGCACGCCCAGTGCTGCGCCCTTGCCGGTGGCAACCATGATGGACAATGGCGTCGCGAGCCCAAGCGCGCACGGGCAGGCAATGATGAGGACGCTGACAGCCGCGACGACGGCCAGCGAGAGGGAATCTCCCACCGTAAACCACAGAACGAAGGTGGCGATCGCGATGAACACCACGGCGGGCACGAAGTATCCGGAGACAGCGTCTGCAAGCCGCTGGATCGGAGCCTTTGAGCTCTGGGCCTCCTGAACCAGCCGGATGATCTGTGCCAGCGCCGTGTCGGCGCCGACACGGGTGGCGCGCATACTGAAGGTCCCCGTGCCGTTGACGGTGGCGCCGATGATGGTGTCGCCGGCCTGCTTTGTCACCGGCAGGCTCTCACCGGTCACCATGGATTCGTCCACCGCGGATCGGCCCTGGATGACCTCACCGTCGACGGGGATTTTTTCACCCGGCCGGACCCGGATCTCGTCCCCGGGCCGGACATCTTCGACTGCCGTTTCAATTTCCTGTCCGTTCCGGATGACCTTCGCGGTTGCGGGGGTGAGGGCTATCAGCGCCCGGATGGCATTGCCGGTGCCTGCCCGCGCCCTGGCCTCCACGAGCCGGCCCAGGAGAATCAGCGTAATGATGAAGGACACGACCTCGTAGTAGACGTCGCGGACATCGGCAGGCAAAATCTGAGGAGCAAAGGTAACGAGAAGGCTGTAGGCGAAGGCGGCCGTAGTGCCCAGGGTGATGAGGCTGTTCATCTCCGCCGAACGGTTGGCGAGGGCGCGCCATCCGATCCTGTGTATCGGCCATCCGACGAGGACCATGACCGGCAGAGTCAGCAGTAGCTGCACCCACGGACTTTGCAGGATATCCGGCACAAACAGTTCGTCGATAAAATATGGCGCCATTGCCCCGTACAGGACCGGCAGGGTCAACAGCGTTCCCAGGCCCACGCGCCAGCGCAGATCACGCAGTTCGGCCTCCCGTGCCTGGGCCTCCGCGTCCTCAGTCTCCGCCGAGCCCGGCTCGGCCCGCAGCCGGGCGGGAAAACCTGTGGCGTCGGCGACGGCCCGTTCGAGGTCCCGCACATCGGCCTGTTGCGGATCATAGAGAATCACGGCCCGCTCAGCACCGAAATTGACGGTGGCGCTGTCCACGCCCGGGATCCGGCGGAGGACCCCCTCAGCCCGGCCGGTATCAATCGGCATGCTCCGCAGTGCACCGGGAAGCATGAACTCCGCCCGTTCGGGCCGGTCCTGCGGCTCAACCACCGGACCGACGCCGACGGCCCGTGCGGTCTCCCCGCCCGGGACATGCGTCTCCGCTGCCGGTGTGCCGCCGGCAGCGGTGGGGCCCGTCGGCGCCGCGGGCTCATCCGTGTCATCATTCCGGGTGCTGTGGCCCGCCGCGCCGCCATCGGGTTCAACGAGCAGCCGGCCATGGAGCATGTTCATCCCGCACGCCCAGGGATACTCGCCCGGCTCATCAACGGTCAGGTCCAGGACCGCCGTGTCGAAGGCTGCCAGCGAGACGCTCTTGCGCAGATCCGGAAACACCACCCGGCTCGTGCAGTCGCTGTTGTCCCGCCGGTCAAAGCGAAGCTGCACCGGAACCCCAGCGGTGACGCGCACAAAGTTAGGCGAGTATCCACCCCGGACTGCGATGTCGACGACCTGCACACCGCCGCGAGGATGCGCCGAAACCGCCCGGCGCGGGGCAAAGAAGAACCAGGCAAGAAACCCCACCAGGACCACGCCAGCGAGAATCACCACAACATCGACAAGGTCCATTGCCCTTCTCCCATCCACGAAACTCTGCCACTACCCGTCCCGACTCCGCAGTTGCACGGTGACGGGCCGGCCCTTTTGACGTCGCGGCGGCGGCCCCGCCAGCGAAGCGGGCGGCCCAGGCCACCTGGGCCGTATCGCAAGCGCCGCCCCTTGAATACTATCGTGCATAGTGGTCAAGGTGCGCCTCCGGCCCGCCCCATCCCTGCGCTTTTGGTGTCATCCAGATGCGACACTCCCCCACCGTTACCCAAATGTGGCAATGGGAAGCTTTCACGTACGGTCGGGTCCGTGCCGGTTATCTTCAGGACTGCACTCCCGAGCCGCATTGCCTAACTCGCCGCCGCGGGACCCCTTCGCACAATTCGTTCGGCAGAGACGGGGAACGACAATTTGGCCAGCTTCCGCTGGCCGCGGGGGGAAGCCGCGCCCCCGCCTTGGGCAGGGCGGACGGCCGGGTGTCTCCCACCCGAACGCCACAGCTCACCCCGCAGGCATAGGGAGAGGCCCTTTCATGTCCACACGCAAAACCCATGGCCGCGTGCCGGCGCTTAAACCGGCCTGGCGGGAGCCGCGCTGTATGCGGATCGCAGTTGGCACGGCTGGAGTGAAGGCTGCTGTTCCTCGTATGGTCACAAAGGGTGAGGTGACCAGGCGGGCTCAGGGCATGTTTCCGGGAGGAGCCTAGGGGTCCGCTGCAGGTTCCTCCATGCCGTCAGGGCGTCTGTTCAGGAACCGGCTGATGACCACATCCAGCACGATGCCAAGAGTGACGGCGCAGATGATTGCCAGAGCAACGCCCAGAAGACGGTTGTCGCTGAACCACTGCCCAAAGAACAATCCCATCGTCACCGAATAGCCTGCCCAGAGGACTCCGGAAACGGCTGTCAATGCCGTGAAACGGCTATGGGGGTAATGCGTCGCGCCGGCAGTGAGATTGACCGCGACTCTGCCCACCGGGACGAACCGGGCGACGATGATCACCGAGGCCGGACGTCGGCGTAGCTCCCTGCCGGACCACCGGAAGGCGGCCCGGGCGCGCCCGGACCGCATCCAACGATAGCGTTCCAGGCCCACCTTCCGACCGATGAGGTAGGCGATGTTGTCGCCCGTGAATGCGCCGACAGCTGCCAGGAGGAACAGGAGCCACGTGTTGGGCACACCGGCGCTTGCGGAAAGGGCGGCCAGCCCCACCACGACGGATTCGCTGGGAATCGGAGGAAAGAAGCCGTCAATGGTGCTGCAGGCCAGCACGAGCAGGAGCACCCAAGGCTGGGCCGCGGCCGCCAGGATGAAGTCGTTGATTGCCTGCACAGTTTCCTAACGTCCGGCCCGTCCTGTTCTCTCCCTGATTTTTCCTAGGAGACTGCCCGTGCCTAAGGGCGCGCTGTCCGGACACCGGCTGCCGCCCCCGATCCTAAGGGCAAATTGCCTCGCAAACAGCGGCATCGCGCTGCTTCTGGAAAAACAGGTAGGTGATGGCGTAGGACATCAGTCCCGCGCAGACCACGGCCAACAGCCAACCCAACTTCAGGAATACGAACAGGGAAAGCAGTGGCACGAAGAGGGCAAGCCGGACCGGATCAGGGAATATTTCACAAGAACCGCCATCCGAGGTTACCCACCTTCCTGAAGCGGGACGCCGCCTGGTGGCTTCCTGCTCCCGTGTGACTCCCCCGTTCTTAAGCTACTGTGCTGACCTTTCATGGAGCGCCCGGCCGAATCCTTGATCGTGGTTCCCCGCTGCAGGGGCCCAGGTCTTCGGACCAACCGCCGGGTGGACCGGCATCCGGCGTGCCGGAATAGGCGTTTGCCGGGAAGGCGCGCTCTCCTGGACGGGTGCCCTCACAGAACGCCAGTACTATATCCGGTAGTATTAGCGGGCCTCCAGTTCCCGATGAATTACAGGAGCACAATGAGTCCCGGTGAATTCTTCGCGCAGACGGCGCTGTCCGGTGCGCTCCTGATCGCGGTCCCGTTGGCCGTTATCGCCGGGATCGTTTCCTTCATCTCCCCCTGCGTGCTGCCTTTGGTGCCAGGCTATCTTGGCTACGTATCGGGCTTGGCCGGCGCGGACCATGCACGGGCAAAGCGCCGGATCGTCCTCGGGGTCAGTTTGTTCGTTCTGGGCTTCGCGGTGGTTTTTGTGCTCTACGGTGCTGCCTTCGGGGCGGTCGGCGGCTGGCTGGCCCGGTGGCAGGATCTGCTGATCCGAATTCTGGGCCTCGTGGTCATCGTGATGGGTCTTGTGCTCATAGGCCGTCTGCCCTTCCTGCAGCGGACAGTGAAACTGCCGTGGAAGCCATCGTCCGGGATTGCGGGCGCACCTTTCCTGGGTGTTGTCTTCGGTCTGGGCTGGACGCCGTGCATCGGACCCACACTCAGTGCCGTCCTGGCTCTGAGTACCGCCAGCGGCTCTGCCTGGCGTGGCGCCCTGCTTGCCTTCGCCTACTGCATCGGCCTCGGCATCCCGTTTCTCCTGGTGGCGCTGGGTGTTAACTGGGTCAGCGGAGCGGTCTCGTTCATCAGGCGGCACATTCGTAAATTCAACATCGGCGGCGGCATCATCCTGGCGGCCCTGGGTCTGCTCATGGTCTCCGGCGTCTGGACCCAGTGGATTTACCGGCTCCAGAACCTTATCGGGACCTTCACAACACCGGTCTGAGCACAACACCGGTCTGGGCTGATTGTGTCAAGTTGATCGGAGCCCGCCGGGACGGCCCGAACGGTACCCACCTAAGCGACATACCGGACCTAATGACGGCTTGAATGGTCACCCACCTGTGAGCGTTGATCAATCAGAGCTTGAATCGGCCGGGATATGGGATGTCAGCTGCGGTCGAGGAAGTGAACAAGCTCTCTTTGCAGCCCGACCCACTTCTCATGAGTTATGCCCGGCAGCCCCGCTACTATTGATCGTTGTTTAACGATATTATCGGCGTGTGACGATTCAAGAGTGCAAGCCCGACGTTTCCCCTGCTGTCGCATTGTTCCGTTCCCTGGCGGACCCTGCCAGGTTGGCGATTATCCAGCAGCTTGCCCAGGGCGAGCAGCGCGTCAGTGATCTGGTGGAACACCTCGCGCTGGCGCAGTCCACGGTTTCTGCCCATGTGGCGTGCCTGCGGGACTGCGGCTTGGTGGAGGGTCGTCCTGAAGGACGCCAGACTTTCTACGTGCTGAGCCGGCCGGAGCTGATCGATACCCTGGCCTCGGCAGAGAAACTGCTGGCCGCCACCGGATACAAGGTCGCGCTCTGCTCCAACTACGGCACTCCGGAAGCAGGAGGGAAGTAGGTGGACACGGCAGCGACCCTTACCGCCGAAGATACCGAACAGCTCACTCGCAAAGGGCTGCGCCTGGCCCAGTTCACAGTCGGCTACAACGTCGTTGAAGGCATCATCGCGGTCACTGCCGGCGTGCTGGCAGGCCTGGTATCCGTGGTCGGTTTCGGCATTGATTCGGGCATTGAATCCATCGCCGCGGTCCTGGTGGGGATTCGGCTCGCGGCCCGCCTCCGTCACGGCCATGCGGACGAACGCAAGGAACGCCTGGCCCTTAGGCTGGTAGCCGTCAGCTTCTTCATCCTGGCCGCCTACGTCGTCTTCGAAGGCATCCGGTCTCTGGTGGGCGGGGAGGCCCCGGAAAGTTCACCCCTGGGCATCGGGATCTTGGTGCTGTCTCTGATCGTGATGCCGTTCCTTGCCGTAATGAAAAGGCGCGTCGGGACCAGGTTGAACGACAAGCTGATCCTTGCCGACGCGGCCGAAACGAAAATCTGCGTGCTCCTGAGCATCTCCACCCTGCTCGGTGTTGGAATCTTTATGCTCACCGGCGCCGCCTGGCTCGATCCCGTGGCCGGGTTCATCATCGCGGCCTTCGCCATCCACGAAGGCAAAGAAGCCTGGGAGGGCGAACTCGTCGAAGACGACGATGACGATGACTGAACAAGGCTTCCCCGCAGAGTTCCCAGAGGGAGGAGGTGATCTCACATGAATGATTGCTGCCAGGACGGTAATTGCTCGCCGGAGGAATGCGGCAACGCGTGCTGCTGACGCCGGCCGGTTACGATAGCTGCGCTGAGGGCCCCGCTGAATTGGCGGGGCCCTCCTTTCGTACATCAAGCTGCTGGCAGGGTTGAGGCAGTTCTGCCAGGGCAAAAGCTTCACGAATGTGTCAGCACCAATTCCGGGCGCCATGTCTAAAGGCGTGAAGCTGATAATTTCTAGGCATGGAAAGCACTGCTTTGCCGCTGTTACCACCAGGGCCGGCACGACAACAGTTGTTGGCCCTGGTCTTCCTCGCCGGTGCCATCATCGGTGTCCTGGGCGGCATGATCGGCCTGGGCGGTGCCGAATTCCGGCTGCCCCTGCTCATTGGGGTCTTCGGCTTCGCCGCATTGCAGGCTGTGATCATGAACAAGGCCATGAGCCTTATCGTGGTCATCACGGCCCTGCCGGCCCGCCTCGTCGGCGTTCCCCTCGGCGAGCTCTCGCCCTACTGGTTCATTGTCCTGAACCTCCTGGCCGGAAGTCTTTTCGGTGCCTGGATCGGGGCGCACTGGGCCACCCGGCTCAAATCCAAAACGCTCTACCGCGTGATCGCGGTGTTGCTCGTGCTGATCGCGGCTCTGCTCTTCGTCACCCACTTCTTCGCGATGGACCCGCTCAACATTGCCCCGGCCCCCAGGACCGTGCTGGGCATCGCGGCCGGGATCATCATCGGCATCGTGGCGGCCCTGATGGGCGTCGCCGGCGGGGAGTTGCTCATCCCCACGATCGTCCTGCTCTTTGGCACCGACATCAAGATCGCAGGAAGCCTGTCCCTGGCCGTTTCACTTCCCACGATGCTCGTAGCGTTCGCCCGCTTCAGCAGAGACAAAAGCTTCTCCGTCCTGGGGCAGAACAAGCCCTTCCTCGTTGCGATGACCCTGGGTTCGATCAGCGGGACCGTGGTCGGCGGTCTCCTGCTGGGAATTGTTCCCAGCGTGGTCCTCATTCCCCTCCTCGTCCTGCTCCTGCTGCTGTCCTCGATCAAAGTCTGGAGCCACGGCTAGCAACATTTCCGCAGGCTCTCTCGAAGGGGACTGAATCCACCCGGATCACGAATGAGGTCTGCACCGGACAGGACCTCCCTCTTCCAAGCCCTCGGGTAAATCCTTGATTTTGCTGCGACTCCAACTTGCGGGGTTCACATCAGAACAAGGTCTTGGATTAGGCGCCGTTTGCAGCCCGATGGGGCCTGACGGCGATGAATATGGCCAGGGCGGCGGCCTGGATGGTGGTCAGGGTGACGGCGAGGGCGAAGACGGACTGCTCGTCGAGGACCCCGATGAGTACGCTTCCGGCCAGCCAGGCAATGCCGTAGCAGGCGGTGAAGATGCCGTAGGCGCTGCCTCGCCTTCCTGCCGGGGCCAGCTCGGCGACGGCGGCCCGCATGGTGCTTTCCTGAACGCCCATTGCGGCTCCCCAGAGCAGCACTCCCATGACTGCCAGCGGCGTGCTGTTGCTGAAACCGAGCCACGGGACGGCCGCGGCGAGTACCGGAAGAGCAAGGAGTACCTTCAACCCGATCCGGTCATAGAGCCAGCCGGCGGGCGGTATGGCGCTGCTTCCGCGGCGCCGTGGTGTCTTCGATGAGCATTGCGTTGATCGCTGCTTTGAACGGATCGAGACGGGGCAAGGACCGTACCGGAGATTTTCGCTCCGGCGGTAGTGGGGAGTTCAAAGCCTTCCGCACAGTCTTTCTCGCCACGTGGTGCCTGCGCGCAAGTTCCCGGATCGACGCGCCCTCGATTCTGGCGTCCCTGCGGATACTCGCGAACAACTACATCCCGGCCCTCCTGCACCTGACCCCGATATTGATGGAATCAACGCTCAACAGGTGGGTACCATTCAAGCCGTCATCAGGTCCGGTATCTCGCTTAGGTGGGTACCGTTCGGGCCGTCCTGGTGGGCTCCGATCAGACTGACATATTCACTGGGCCGCTACAGCGAATCACCGCAAAGCACGGATCCCGCGGCCGGTGAAACCTGCCTCGGCACCGCTTCGGCGCCGGCTGCTGCTGCTTTCCAACCCGACGTGCGCATGCTGCTTCTTCCCATCTACTATGGGGAATAGTATTATAGTGATGGCAACTGCAGCGCGAGAGAGAGTGAGATCGGGATGATGGGCTACGGCGACGGAATGATGGGCGGCTGGAACGGGAATTCCATGATGGGCGGCTGGTCCCTTACATGGAGCATTCTGGCCCTGATGTTGGTGCTGGCCGCCGTGGCGTCCGTGGCGCTGCTGGTCGCCTGGCTCGTCCGGCGGGCGCCCGCCGCGCAGGGAGGGGTCGGGGGCGGAGGGTAGGAGGCCGGTGAGATCCTGCGGCGGCGCTTCGCGGCGGGCGACATTGACGACGAGGAGTTCAGGCGGCGCCTTACCGTGCTGGACGGTCCGTAAGGGGTCGGGCGAGGTTCGGCGGGACGCAAGCACTCGACGACTGCAGCCCGCATGGACTACTATGTAACGTAGTAGAACGTCTTTATCAATCACTGACTCGAGGAGCACAACAATGGAACAAATCTTCTACGGCCTGGCAGTTTTGGCTTGCCCCCTGGGCATGGGCGCGATGATGTGGCTGATGATGCGTTCGGGCAAAAAAACGTCAGGAGATGCCGCCCCTACTGAAGCGTCCGCGGCCGAACTCGCCCAGCTGCGAGCAGATCTTGACAGGCTGCGCGCGGGCCAGAGCCTCGCTCATGAAAGCGGCGCTGCCGACAAGGGACCCCGATGACGGGAACCGTCATCGCCCTCATGGTGTTGCTGCTCTCTCTTGGAGCAACTTACTTCTTCTGCGTCCGGCCCATGCGCAAGGGCAGCTGCGCTATGGGCCAGACGGTCTCCGGTAGCGGCACGGCGTGCCAGGACCCCGCGGCCGCAGAGGAAGCTGCGCGCCTTAAAGCCGAGATCACCGCCCTGCGCACGCAGTCGGCAATGCCGGAAACCAAGTAGCCCGGCCAGCCACCGCCCCCCTAACCGCAAGGAAACTCCATGTCCGGTTCTAAGCCGCGGAGCTGTTTTGGCTTGGCCTCTGCCGCTCTGTGCCCCGCGACTGGTCCTTTCCCGCCCGTTGACCCTGACAGGCCCGCGGGGCTCGCCGTCGGCAAGGGCCTGCGGTGACGGCCGCCCGCTCGGCGGGTCCATCCAGGCGCCGGCTGGCAGGACAGCGGCTGACCCCTGCAGCCTCGGCGCTGCTGGTCCTGATCGCGCTGGCCCTCTCTTTTGTGTGTGCCACAAACTTTCCTCCGTCCGGCACCGACTTCTCCGCGGTGCCGGGCTCTGCGGCGGCACCTCTTCCCGCCGTGCAATCAGCAGCGGCGACACCGGCTCCGGACGAATCATGCACCGCCCCGGGAAGCGAGAAGGCTGCCGCACCCGCTCCGATTGCACCGTGCGCCAGTGACATTCCTGTCCCCGCCAGCGCACGGGACCAGGCCCAGCCGGCCCAGTTGGCCCAGCTGGCTGACGCGACGCCGATCTCCCGCGCAATGGCCGCTCCGCACGCGCTTCCCGGGGCGACACGGGTTATCCGGACACGCCCCCCAAGCACACCGTCTCTGACGCAGCTTTCGATCAGCCGGACATAGAGCCCCCATCCAGATCCGTCCGCCGTGGCTTTGCTGCCCGCAGATGGTCCCGCTGCCCTGGCCGCCGCGTTCATTCCGGCCTGCCCCGGCAGTCGTCAGTTCCCAACTGATCTCGCAATTGCCCCTCTGCGGCAACCCGCCAACCCTTCCGGGACCCTAACAGCGAAAAATTCCCGGCCCATCATTTTAAAGGACACGTTTTCACCATGACCAAGAAACAGCACAGGCCGGTAAAAAAGAGGCCGTACGAGGCCACCACGAACCATCCCCGCGGGGCACCCCGTCCCGTTCCCGGCCATCCCGGGGGAATCGACATCGTCGCAGCCGTAGCCGCCAGGCAGAGCGCGCCCGCCGGGGCACGGGGACGGACGGACGAACCCGCCGACGCACCACGCAGCCCCCATCCCTTCCCGAAAACTGCGCCACGCCCTGCCCTGCGCATGGCGGCCGCGTCCGCGACGGCTTCGACGGTCGCGCCTGTGCCGGCTCCGCCCGCAGACTCAGTCCCGGCTCCCACCGCAGACAAGGATCACCGCGGATTCTTCGACAGCCTGGACCCGCAGGGGCTGGCGGGGACGTACTGGATCGACACCGACACGTGGGAGGGCCCAGAAATCGTGTCGGTGCGGTTCTCCGGCACCAGGGCCGCCAGCGAACCCGGAGCACCTCCCGAACAATTCGAGACGTACGAAGACGTGGATTCCATCATGCCCGGAACCGGTCGGATCGCGGTCACATCGCGGGTGACCGGCATCCGCGCGGGCACCTGGAACCTCACATTGTCACCTGTTCCCCGGGCCGAGCGCGCAGCATCACCCGCCGCGCGCACAGCGCTGCCAGGGACGGCGCCGGCATCCTCGACAGTTCAGACCCGGTTTGCCGCCCTCGCCCAAGGACCAGGCGTCAATCTCGCCTCGTGGCCGCTGTTGGTGGGTTCGGGTGCCATCCTGGCCGTAGTGCTCCAGGCCATTTTCCTGACACTGCAGGGCATTGACCCTGTTGGAGCGCTCTGGCTGACAGTACTTGCGAATACCGTGGGAGGAGTGGGCGCGCGGCTCTGGTGGCTGGCGCTGAAACGCCAGCCGCTGGGTAATTTTCTTCAGGCAGGTGCCTGCATCCAGGGCTTTCTGGCCGGCGCACTGGCCACCGTCATTGTCGGTTCGCTGATCTTTGGCCTGCCCGTGGGGCGAATCCTCGATGCAACGGCGGCCGGACTCTTCTTCGGAATGGCACTGGGACGGCCCGGCTGTTTCTTCACAGGCTGTTGCGCCGGACGCCCCACCGCCTCACGGTGGGGACTATGGTCCTCCGACAGGCGGCTGGGCCGCCGCAGGCACCCTGTCCAGCTGTACGAGGCATTCCTGGCACTGCTGATCGGACTCGGGTCGCTGCCCTTCATGCTGGCGGGGCCGCCGAACATTCCAGGACTGGTCTTCATCACAACCGTGACCGCCTACACCCTCGGCCGGCAACTGCTGTTCCCGCTACGCGAGGACTCCAGGACCCTGTGGGGACGGACACTGACGATCGCGGTGTGCATCCTCGTCCTGGGTGCCGTCATCCTGCTGGCAGCCACATCCTGATCAGCGGTCACCGTACCCGCCGCTTGAGGAGCGGGTACGGTGCCGGGGGCGCACCCGACCATCCGCAGCCCGGGCGTTATGCAGCCGTCGAAATGCCGTCCACCGGGCAGGGGGGCATGGTCCCTGCGGCGGCTGCCGGGACAATGGCGAAGAACATAGGCAGGGCCAGGATGGCGCCCGTTGCCATCGTTGCCACAACAGTGCGTCCCGTGCCCAGAGGACGGGCCGGGGCGACGAGGCGCCGGACACGGCTCATGGCAGCCTCGCTGCCGGCGCCCAGGGCCGCCGCGGGGGTCGTGCTGCGCTCGGCCAGGCGGACGAGGGCCGTGGCCACGGTCAGGCGGTCACTGCTTTCCGCGGCGTCGTCGTCGGCCAGCATCTCCACCAGACGTCCGAGCGCAGCGCGGGCCTCGCGGAACGCGGGAACTCCGGGGAAGGCGTGCAGCAGGGCATCGGCCGCTGCGAGTATCAGGTGATGGCGTCCGCTCAGGTGGGCGCGTTCGTGGGCAAGCACCGCGTCGAGCTGATTCGGGTCCAGGGCCGAGAGGGCTGCACTGGTCAGAACGATCTGGCTGTTCCGCCCGGGAAGGCAGTAGGCGGCAGGGGCGGTGTGCTCGATGACCAGCGCGTCCAGGTTCTCGTGCGGGCTGGCGATCATGGCCAGTGCCTCCAGCTGCCGCCTTCTGCTCCGGGCAGCATTCGTCAGGCCCCTGGCAAGACTGTAACCAACCCGGGCCAGTACGGCGCCGGCGGCGACGAGGCCGGTTGTGCTGACAATGGCACCGCCCGGGGTGGAATACTGCTCCAGGAGGGCCATCGCGCAGGCGCGGACGAGCTGTGCCAGGTCTGTCGTCCAGGGAATCACGGGAACAGCCAGGGCCAGCCCAGCGAGCACGACCGTAGACAGCAGGGAGATGCTCAGGGCCTGCCACGCGGCAATGCCGATCCGCGGGGCGCGCTCCAGCCAGCTGCTTCGCTTCAGCAGCATCGGGCCAAACACGGCAAGCACCACGGCGAGAAGGGTCAGGACGACCGGGGCAATCATTGTGCGCTTCCGTCCGGGGCGTGTCCACCCAGTGCCTGGCGCAGGCGGGCTGCTTCTTCGGGGGGTATTTGCTCCAGGAAATGGAGCAGGGTCACCTCCCGGTCAGCACTGCCGGCCAGGACCTCGCTCATGAAGGCAGCCGTGTGCTGTTCGCGGGTCTGCGCGGGACGGTACATATAGGCCCGCCCGTCCTTCTGCCGTGTGAGCACACCCTTACGGTGCAGGTTGTCCATGACGGTCATGACCGTCGTATAGGCCAGGACCCTGTCGCGCTGGAGGTCTTCAAGGACCTCCCGCACGGCAACAGGATGATCCCAGGACCACACCCGGTCCATGACCAACTTTTCGAGTTCTCCGAGCTGACGCACCACGGGACGAGCCTTTCTTAGTCCGGCCAGGGCGGCCGCACTGAACTATCCTCCATAGTATCCCAGAGGGACACCGGCGCGGTTTCTTAGCGGACAGTGGGGCTCAGCCCTGGATGCCGGCCGGGCTCCGGAGTCTGCAGGCCCTGAAGGTGTGACTTCAGGACCCGCCTGCAGGTGGGGGTAACCGGCGCTCTCCAGCATCAGTTGCTTGCCCCAAGCGCCGGCCACCACCGCTGACTGAAGGCCCGGGAAAGGGCTCGGCAGCCCGCTGCCGCCTGCTTGGCCAATACGTCTTGGCCAGTACGTCGATCTGCTCCTTTCCGCAGGTCCGGGCAGTAGATGAGCCAGACGGCGCCGTGTTCCGAGGGAGTGCACCACTGGCCAAGGGCTGACCGGCCGGGTGCAGGTCCCGCAACTGAGCCATCAAGGTGCAGGTTCCCCGCCGATCGGCGGTGTCTGCGGGTAGGGCGGCCCGCTGGCGGAGAGGTTTCGGCCAGCCCGCCAAAGCTTTGGACGCCCATTGATTGGCCGGGACGCTCCAGTAGTGGTCTGGACTATTCCTGCACCGCGGCCGCCAGGGCAAGGATGAAAACGGCCGCGGTTCCGTAGATCCCAGCGCCCTCCGCAATTCCTGCCGCTGCTGTTTGGGCCGCATTTCCGCCACGAGGGCTTGCCGTTCTCTGAGCCCTGTAGGCGGGCCAGTCACATGCCGGGGCCTCCTTCTGGCTGCTCCTCTGCTCCTCCGGCCAGATGCGGCTTATTGAACGGGGGGCGGGGGGTGCGTGAGGTGGCGGCGGAGTTTCTTTTCCGATAACCGTCCGTAGCTGAACAGTTTCCCGTTAATCAGGATGCCGGGCGCGAAGACGACGCCGGTCCGGCCGGCGAGTTCACGTCCCTCTTCGGTCTCCAGGCTGACCTCGCGGATCTCCAGGGAGTAGTCCTGGCGCAGCCCGGAGAGGACCTCCTTGGCCTGCACGCAGGAGGCGCACGAGGCCTTGGTGAGGATGGTGATGTCTGTCGTTTGCGGATCGGTCACTTGGTTGTCTTTCCATTGAGAAGGTCGGACAGGAGCTTGTTGACCGGAACGTACATGGTGTAGTCGGGGGCTCCGCCGTAGTCCGCCCGCCACTGAATGGTTCCGTCCGCCCCGACCAGGATGAAGCTGTGTCCGTCGCGGGAATCGCCCATCATGCCGTACTTATTGGCCTCGTACGTGCGGGAGATGTCCAGTCGGGTGTCGGCCAGGGCGATGGCGGAGAGCTTGTCATCGTCCATTTTCTGGGCGATGAGGTTGACCGGTCCGCTGGTGATGGTCAGGAGCTGGTCGATCCCGGCTGCTTTCAGCTCCGGCCGGGCCGCGTCCAGGTCGCGGATCTGGTCCCAGCACGGCTGGCAGCCCAGACCCTCATGGAAGTACAGCAGCACTGTCTTGCCGCGGTAGTCGCTCAGGTTCACGGTGCTGCCGGAGGTTGAGGGCAGCGAGAAGCCCGGGGCCTGGGCGCCCGGTCCTGGGTTGCCGATCGCGTAGCCCGCAGCGGAAGACTGCGCCGGCCCCCCTGTGGTGGCGGTCGGCTGGTTGGTCGTGATGAGAAGAATGCCGGCGGCCAGGACCGCCACGATGCCGGCGGCAATACCGCCCCAGAGCAGGCCCCGACGCTTCGGCCGGCTTTTTGGGTTGTTGGCGGGGCGCCGGTCGGTTTTGGTCGATGCCATTAGCTGGTCTCCTTTATGGGTGCGGGGTGGTCCCCTTCAGGGGACGATGTCTGTGTTGACGTTCCAGGGCCGTCGTTGCTGTCCGGCTCAGAGGGGCAGGCGGTGCAGGATCCCGCCGGGACGGCGCCGCCGGCCGTGGGGGCGGTTGAGGGCTTCCTGCGCCGGACGGCCTTCCAGACCAGAACGCCAAAGACCGTAAATACTGCGGCGGCTGAGAGCCAGCCGGGCACGAACGCAAGGAACTCTTCGATGTTGGACGCTGCGTGGTTGAGGGCGGCGGTGACTTCCACCTGCCACCCGTCCGGAGCCATTCCCGGGCCCTGGATGGCGATGATGACCGTGATCAGGCCCATGGCGATCATCAGGGCGCCTGAGAGCAGTGTTACCAGCGGCACACGCCTTGCCGCGCCGGGCCACAGCGGGACGGTCCGGGCCGAGAGCAGCCGGCTCGCACCCCAGTTCTTTTTGTCCCACACCAGGGCCAGGACACACAGCGGGGCCACCATGCCGAACACGTAGGCGACACCGACAGCCATCGCAGCCGGGAAGGAAGAAGCGGCGCCGGACAGTGCGGCCACGCCGGCCAGGACCGGTGCGCAGCAGGCACTGGCCGCGCCGGAGAAGACACCCAGCCCGTAAACCGATCCGATGCCTGTGCCGCCGCCGCGCCCGGAGGGCATCGGCAGCATCATCTTCCAGCCAGCCAGGGTGGCGGCTCCGACGGCCATCATCGCCAAGCCCACAGTGCTGAAGATCCAGATGTGGTAGCCGAACAGCACCCGGCTGATGGCCGCCGCACCCAAAGCGATGGGCAGGATGATTGTTCCGACGCCCGCCGCAAAAACGAGAGTCATGGCCAGTATCCGGCTGCGGCGCCGGAAGCTGGAGGCGAAGAACGCGGGAAGCATCACCGAGACGCAGCACGGCGCCATCAGCGCCACAATGCCGCCGAGGAACGACGCGAGGATGGTTGTGGAGAGCAGAACCTGCTCCATGGACCAGCTCCAATCGGAATAGTCGGGTCGCCACTGAAGTACTATTGAACATAGTAGCAATTACTATTGAGTATAGTAGTACACGATGTTTCGATATGCCTCCGGGCAGGACGGTAGGGTCCGTCCCCGAACGACTGACAGGGAAAAGAAGGCCATGCCACACGACGCGGGGCGCAAGCGCGCCCGCCGGGAGACAGTACTCCTGGCCCTCCTGCTGGGACTGGCGGCGACGGTGATTCCGGCAGCGCCGGCATCGGCGCACACCTATCTGCAGAGCAGCGACCCGGCCCCGGACACGCAACTGCCCGCCGCCCCGACCCGGGTGAGTCTGGTCTTCGCTGAGGGCATTCAGGCCCAGTTCACGAAGGTGACCCTGGCTGTCGGGTCGGGCGCGCCGGCCACCTTGGCAACGGAAATCACCGAGCAAAACGTCGTTGTCCCGGTCCCTGCCAGCATCGCCGGCCGTCAGCCCGAAGGCAGCACCGAGCCGTGGAAGATTACCTACCGGACGGTGGCCGCCGACGGTCACCCGGTGGAGGGGGCCCTGACCTTCGCTGTTACTGCATCCGCTCCGTCAGCACCCGCGGCGCCGCAAGCCGTTACACAACCCACCGAACCCGGGAAATCGTCCGCGGCCGGGGCCGGCGCCCCCGCGCAGCAGGCGGTGCCGGACGCCCCGGAACCGTTCCCATGGCCGACTGTGGGTCTGCTCTCCGCGGTGACGCTGGCCGTGGCCGGCGTGTTCTGGCTGTTCGCCCTCCGGGCGCAGAGGTCCGGACGCCAGTGAGCCGTTTTGCCCGCGCCGCATTTGCCGGTGCCCTGGTCCTGCTTGTTCCCATCACGGCCCTCTTTGTCCTGAATCTGGTCGGCGCCATGGAAGCGCCCTCGCCCGGCCTTCCGGACCCCGGGGATCTGACCCGGTGGGCACTGCCGGCATCCCGTGCCCTTCATGATGTGGCGGCGACCGTGACGATCGGCTTTCTTGCCCTCGCGGCCACCGTGCTGCCGCAGGACCCGGACCGGCCCGGCAGTCTCGGCCCGTCTGCTTCGCGGGCCATGTTCTACGCCGCCATCGCGGGCAGCGTGTGGACTCTCACCGGCACAGCGGCGCTGACCTTCTCCTACGCCGATATGGCCGGCACCGACCCGTTCGGCCCGGGAGCCTCCCTCGATGCAGTCACGTCCTTCATCTTCGACCTGGCACTCGGCCGCTCGCTGGCTGTAAATGTCCTGCTGGCAGCGACCGCAACCACCGGAGCGTGGCTGGCAACCCGCACCACGACGGCCGGCGTGTGCACGCTGCTGGCCCTGGGCGCGCTGTTCCCGCTGACGGTGACCGCCCATGGGGCCTCCAACCACGAGGACGCCGTCAACCTGCTGGCCCTTCACCTGATCGGCGCGACGATCTGGGTCGGCGGCCTGGCCGCCATGTACGTCCTGCGCCAACAGATGGGCCGCGACCTCGTAGTCTCGGTCCGCCGCTACTCCCGGCTGGCCGGATGGTGCTTCCTCCTGGTGCTGCTCTCGGGCCTCTGGAGTGCGGTGCTGCGGCTGAATGGCGCCGACCTTCTGGGCAGCGCGTACGGGGTGCTCCTGGTGCTCAAGTCTGCGGCCCTGGTCCTGCTCGGCTTCGCCGGCTGGTTGCACCGGGCACGCACCATCCGGGCCCTGGAAAGCAATCCGCACCGCATGGCGAGCTTCGTCCGCCTTGCCGGCGCCGAGCTGGCCCTGATGGCCGTCACGGTGGGTCTGGCGGTCGCCTTGGGCCGCACTTCACCGTTTGCGACCAGCCCCGTGCAGAGCACCGCCGAGTCCTTTCTCGGCTCCGAACTGCCGCCATGGCTGGGCGCGGCCGAGTGGTTGACCCAGTGGCATGCGGACGTCGTCTGGGCACCTGTGACCGTGCTGCTGGTCGCCGGATACCTGACCGCAGTCGCCCGGTGGAACCGCAGCACCGGGCCGTGGCCGCGCACCCGCACGTTCTTCTGGCTGCTGGGCTGCGTATTCCTGGCATGGGCCACCAGCGGCGCACCGGCCGTCTACGGCCGGCTACTGCCGGGTATGCACGTGCTCGGAGAAATGATCGTCGGCCTGACAGTCCCCGTGCTGCTCCTCCTGGGCCGTCCCGGGATCCTCGCCGGCACCACACTCCCCCGGCGCACGGACGGAAGCCGCGGCCTGCGGGAATGGGCTGCCGTGTTTCTGAAATCCCGCGCGATGCTCTGGATCGGCCGGCCGATGCCGGCCCTGGCCCTGTACGCCGTCTTTGTGGCCGGATACTGGTTCACCCCCGTGCTGCAGCTGTCCCTGAGCAACAACCCCTTCAGACTCGCAGCCATGACCTCGGCCCTGGGCGCCGGACTGAATCTGGCCGCTGCCCTGCTCAAGTCACGCGACCGCGCGACGGGCACCGCCGGCAGCGCCGTCATGTGGGTCCTGGCGGCGGCCGCGACCGTACACGCCGGAGCGGGAGTGGCGGTGATGGCCGGCGGCATGCACGGCGATGAATGGTATGCCTACATCCAGTCATTGTGGAACTACTCCGCTACAGCGCAGCAAGGCACCGCGGGTGAGGTGCTATGGGGGTCAGCCCTGGTGCCGCTGCTCGCGCTCGGCGTGGCTGTCCTGCAGCCTGCCGTTACGTCCCGCAATCCACTACCAACACCACCGGAAAACGCTGATCGGCCTGCCAAAGAAGCGATCGGGCCCCAGAGGCGCGGCTGATCCCGCCTCTGCGGAGGGAAGGTCAGCGCTGCCGGGCTTCATCGGCACAATACTTCTGCATCGCCCGGTCACGTAGTAGCCGGTCATTGGTCCCCCATCATCCGTCGATGACAGTTCGGAGCCATGTGAACCAATGACCGCTCCGCGTTCGTTTTAGTGGCAGGAGGTGAAGTGCTGATTCACCGGAAAGAGCGGCTGCTGTCGCTTAACCAGAGCGTCGCCGGGCAGCAGCGCCCAGGCGACATGCGAAGAGGCCGACGAGGTCCACAGCAGGGAATAGCCTGCCGGGACCATGCTTGATGGACGGCCGCGCCAATCATTTGTGGAAGCAGCCCTGCAGTCCGGCGGGGGCCCGTACTGACGCGCTGCAAGTTACCGAGAAAGGTTTTCACGGCATGAATATGAACGAGGCAGATACGTACCGGCATTGGGCTGCCGTCTATGTCCTGGGCTCCCTCACTCCCGGGGAGCGGCGCGAATATGAGACGCATCTGGCCGAATGCGCACAGTGCTCAGCCGACGTGGCAGAATTCGCCGGATTGCCTAAGCTGCTGGACACCTTGGCGCCGGAGGAGGCACAAGCCATCGGGCGGCGCAGCGCACAGAGTGATTTGTTTGGCAGGCTCGCGGCGAAGTTCCCGAGGGAGACTCGTCTGCTCCTTGCCGGTCTTGTGATGGGCCTTCGCGCGGCGAACTGTGGCAGCGACGCCAATGCCCGTTCAGGTAGGCGCTAGCCGGTTGAATTTTCGGACTGCGTTTCCTCCCGGCCGGGACGTGCCAGGAGGCCGGCAGCCGCGGGATGCGCGCCTGCCGGCCACAGGCTGGGGCGGCGGACCCCAGGAGTTTGGGATCGAGTCATTGCCCTGCACCGTGCGGGGGATCAGAGCGTGGGTGCACCAGGATGTTTGCTGGCACTCCTATCGGTGGAACCGCCTGAGGAGGAGGGAGTTGCCGACGACAAGGACGGAGCTCAGCGCCATGGCGGCGCCGGCGATGATCGGGTTCAGCAGGCCCAGGGCTGCGATGGGGATGCCGATGGTGTTGTAGAAGAACGCCCAGAACAGGTTGGCTTTGATGGTCGACAGCGTCTTCCGGGAAAGTTCGATGGCGGTGGCGACTTGGGCGAGCTCACTGCCCATGACGGTCAGGTCGGCGGCCTCGATGGCCACGTCCGTCCCTGATCCCATCGCGATTCCCAGATCCGCCTGGGCCAGGGCGGCGGCGTCGTTGACGCCGTCGCCGACCATGGCGACAGTGGCGCCGGAGTTCTGTAGTTTCCTGACCGCGTCCACCTTGCCCTCGGGGAGCACGTCAGCGAAGACGTCTCCCGGGGCGATCCCCACTTGGGCCGCCACGGCGGCCGCGACGGCCGCGTTGTCTCCGGTGAGCAGGATCGGCCGCAATCCCAAGGTCTTGAGTTTGGCGATCGCGGCCGCCGACCCTTCCTTAACTGAGTCCTGCAGGCTGATGATGCACTCTACCCTGCCATCCACGGCGACCCAGATGGCAGTGGCGCCGGAGGCCTGCTCCTCATGGAGCCTTTTTGTCTCCGCAACGCTGGGAAAAACGCCGTTCTCTTCCAGCCAGCCGGTCTTGCCGGCGATCACGAGGGACCCGTTAACAGTTCCGCGGACGCCGCCGCCGGCGGCGTTCCGGAAGCCCGAGACCGCGGCGAGCGGGGTGTGGCTCTTGGCGGCGTCGGCGATGGCGCGGGCAACGGGGTGTTCGCTGGCTGCTTCGACCGAGCCGGCCAGGTGCAGTTCCTTGTCCTGGCCCATCTCTCCGAGGCTGATGATCCTGCTGACGGCGAGTTTGCCGGTGGTAACGGTGCCTGTCTTGTCAAGCAAGACGGTGTTCACGGTGCGGGTGTCCTCAAGGACCTGAGGGCCCTTGATGAGGATGCCCAGCTGCGCCGCCCGGCCGGTGCCAGTGAGCAAAGCTGTCGGCGTGGCCAGCCCCAGGGCGCAGGGGCAGGCGATGACGAGGACAGCCACAGCCGCCAGGAGTCCGCCCTGCACGTCCTGGCCCACGACTGCCCAGAGGGTGAAGGTCAGGGCGGCTATTCCCAGGACGATGGGAACGAAGACGGCGCTGATGCGGTCAGCCAGGCGGGCGATCGGGGCCTTGCCGCCCTGGGCCTCGCTGACCAGCCGGCCCATCTGGGCCAGTGTGGTCTCGCTGCCTATCCTCGTGGCGCGCACGAGCAGCCGGCCGTCAGTGTTGATTGTCGCTCCCGTGACAGTGTCGCCGGGAACCACTTCGACGGGAAGTGATTCACCGGTGATCAGGGAGGTGTCGACGGCACCGTGACCGTCGGTGACAACGCCGTCCGTTGCGATCTTTTCCCCGGGCCGGACAAGGAACACGTCTCCGCGGACGAGATCTTCAACGGGGATGCGGATTTCTTCACCGTCACGGATCACGGTGACGTCCTTGGCTCCCAGATCCAGCAAGGCCCGGAGCGCGTCGCCTGCTTTTCGTTTGGCGTTGGCCTCCAGGTGGCGGCCCAGCAGCAGGAAGGTGATGACCACAGCGGTGACTTCGTAGTACAGCGGAACGTGGCCGCCGTGGGCCGGGTCTTCCGTCAGCGTCGGGTTGGTGAACAGCAGGTAGGTGGAGACCATGAACGCGGCGCTGACACCGATGGACACCAGAGTGTCCATCGTCGAGGCAAAATGGCGGGCGTTGATGACCGCTGCACGGTGGAACGGCCACGCCGACCACGCCCAGACAGGCAGCGTCAGCGCCCCGGCGACCCACCCCCAGTTCGGGAACTGCAAAGGCGGAACCATGGCGATCAGCACGACCGGGACGGTCAGGGCCGCGGCAACCACCAGCCGGAGGAGCAACAGCAAGTCCGGCTTGCTGCGGCGGCGCGGCCCTCCGGGGGCGGTCGGACGGTCCAGCTCCGCCGGGACACCGGCAGACGGTACCGCGCTTCCGTACGTCTTCGCGCGCGCCGCGTAGCCGACCGATTTCACGGCGTCCAAGATCTGCTGATCGCTGATCCCCTCCGGCACGGACACATGCGCTGACTCCAGCGGCAGGTTCACCGATGCCTTGACGCCCTCAAGCTTGCCGAGTCTGCGCTCCACCCGGCCCACGCAGGAGGCACAGGTCATGCCGTCTATGTCGAGCTCGATGATCCGTGTCCGGGGCTGGTGAAGGAGTTCTTCGGTTCTCATGATCGATCCTCTGTTGAAAGGTGGTCCTAGGCGTCGCCGGAGACGACGGAGTACCCAGCCGCGGCCACGGCTTCTGCAAGCCGTGCCGGGGGAAGTCTGCTTCCGGAGGTGACGGCGGCCCGGGAGATCCCGCCTTTGTTCAGTTCGACGGTGACGCTGGTGACGTCCTCCAGCGCTTCAAGCTCTTCCGTGACAGAAGCCACACAGTGGCCGCAGGTCATTCCGGGGATGTTGAGGGTGGTTGTGACGGGGGACATGGAATGCTCCTCGGAGGGCGGTGGTGGTGGGTAGCTCGACGTCAGCGCAGCAGCCGTGCAATGGCGCCGGAGGCTTCGCGGACTTTGAGGTCGATTTGGTCGTTTCTTGTGGCTGTGTCAGCCTCTGCGGCGGCGCTGGCCACGCAGTGCGCGAGGTGTTCCTCCATGAGGCCGATGCTGACGGCGTGCAGGGCCTTCGTCACCGCCGAAACCTGCGTGAGGATGTCGATGCAGTACTTATCCTCTTCGACCATGCGGGCAATGCCGCGCACCTGGCCCTCGATGCGTTTGAGCCGGAGCAGGTAAGCGGCCTTGTGGGGCGAGTATCCCCATGCGGCCTGTCCTGGCCCCGCAGCGGGGTCTGCGGAATGCCGGTCACTCATTGTTTTCCCTTCGGAACGGATGACTAGACCCAGAATATACCCCTAGGGGGTATTGGTCAAGTACCCCCTAGGGGTATCTAGCAGCGGTTCGCAGGTGGGGTTACGTGCTCGGAGTCGCCATCCCGAACGCCTCCTACGGGCATCCAGCGCACTTTCCGTATCTCGGTGATCCACGCCCCGCCTGCCTCGTATGGGCGTGCAGGCACCATTACGGATGACTGATCCTGAACCCGAGGAGCCGACATCCGCCCTCAGGGGGGAGGGACGGATGCCGGACATGTATTACTATATAGCCTAGTAGAAGTGTTGTGTCTCGCCCGGCCGAATGGACGCCGGCGGGCATCGGCGGTGCAGGCCGGATGCCCAGGGGCCGAGTTCGTGAACGTGAGGGTGCAGCAAGCAAATGATGAGTCCTTCCCCAAGAGATACGCCGAAGCAAACAGCCCGCCCAGGTGTCAGGACCGGGGGGCCAAAGACACACCGGGTGCTTGGAGCAGCCGTCGCAGCGCTCGTTTTGGGCCTGTCACTCAGCTCCTGCGCCGCAGCCAACGGCTCGTTGGCTCAGCAGGCCGAGGCGGGAGATAACAAGAACTACGTGGCCGGCGACGGGTCAGTGACCGAGTATTCGGCCGCACTCCGAGGGGCGCCCATTGAGTTGGATGTGCCGATGATGGACGGAACTCAGCTGACCTCCGCGGACCTCCGCGGCAAGGTGGCCGTGCTCAACTTCTGGTACGCCGCCTGTGCGCCGTGCCGCCTCGAGGCCCCCACTCTGGAATCCCTGCATCAGGAGTTCACCTCGAAGGGCGTCGTCTTCAATGGCGTCAACATCCGCGACGAGGCTCCGACAGGGGAGGCGTTCGAGCGGTCCTTTGGCATCAGCTATCCGAGCGTGCTGGACAAGTCCGGCACGGTGCTGCTGGCCATGAGCCAGTACGTTCCGCCGCAGGCCGTGCCCACGACGCTGGTGATTGACAAGCAGGGGCGCGTGGCCGCCAGGATCCTGGGAGTGGCCGAAAAGAGCACCCTGAAGGCCCTTCTCACCGACGCCATCGCTGAGCCGGCGTGAGAAATCGCTTACCCGCGTGAGCTGAGCGAATGCGCCGGCGGAGTCTGCCGGTGGTGGGGTCCGCGGGCAAGACATGCGATGCGTGGCATTCGCAGGATCGCCGGTTGCGCCGGAGTGCCGGTAGATTGCGGGCCAGCTTGACCTGGCGGGGCCCGAGTTTTGGTTTCTGACGGCTTTCCGGCCCAGCGCCCGGCGGCGGCAGCCCGTCCCGGGTCCGTTCGGACATCTGGGCGTGTTCGATAGGTAATCTTTTTAGCGGCTAACGAATGTTGATACAAGAAAGGCCTGTGGGTCGGAATCCCAACGATTCCGACCCACAGGCCCCGTGCAACTTTGGTCTAGGGCGTCAAATCACGTATTCATCAGTTGGATCGACGGCATTACGAGTGGTGTCGACGTCCAGCGGTTCGGCGTCGCGGCTGCGTTCGGTCTCTAAGCGAAGGTGCTGGGCCTCGTCCGGGGCGGCGGAGTCGTCCGAGGAAGCGTCCCTTTAGCCTTTCATGAACGACATCAGCAGCCCGACGGCCACAGTGCCACCCAGCAGTGGTACTGCATGCAACGCCCTGGTCATCGTCAGTTGCGTCCAGTGGCGTCGGTGGGGGTCATCGTAAGTTCGTGCATTCGCGCCATGCCGGGGTTGCCCTCGGTCATGAGTTCGTGCATGCGCTCCATGCCGGGGTTGCCCTCGGTCATGAGTTCGTGCATGCGCTCCATGCCCGGGTTGCCCTCTTCGGAAGCCACAACTGGTGGGCGCGGGGTTGCGGCCGCAACCGCCGGTCCTGCTATGACGGCCCCTGCAGCCAGTGCGGCTGCCGTTGCGGCCACCACTACGGAAGTACGTACCAACATCATGAATCCCTTCGATTTACTACCTGACAAATAGCTTAGTTACTAAATGACATAGTAGCTTATTTACTACGTGACATAGTAGCCAGGGTGCGTATGTACTTTTTCAAATGACCCCGGGCGGCCCGCTTCACTACGCCAGGGAGATCCCAAGGGCGGGAGCGGGTTCCTGACCGAGCGGACGGCGGTTTCGTTCTTGCCGTTCAGGCCGGAGCTGAGGACCTGGCCGTTGCCGACGTAGATGCCTACGTGGCCGGGCAGACCTTCAGCCCGTTCACGGACGAAACCAGTTTCCTGCTCGGGGCGTTCATTTTTGAAGACGTCGGCGTCACCGCCTATAAGGGTGCTGCCCCGTTCATCGACAACAAGACCTATCTCGAGGCGGCCGCCGGGATCCTTGCCGTGGAGGCTCACCACGCGGGCATCATTAGAACCACCATGTACGCCCGGGACCTGCAGGCACCTGCAAAGGCCATCTCGAACGCCCGCGACAGCCTGGACGGCACATCGGACCTCGATCAGGGCATCGGAACCGCCCAGGTAGCCAACCTCGTGCCGGCCGACGCCAACGCTCTCGCGTTCAGCCGTACCCCCGCGCAGGTCCTGAACATCGCCTACCTGACCCCGGAATCGGTCAAATCCGGCGGGTTCTTCCCCGCCGGCGTCAACGGAAAGCTCACAGGAGCGGCGGCAGCTGAGGCGCATTCATCCTGAGGCGATAAGCCGCCGCGGACCTCAACGGCGGCGGGCAACAGCATGTCGTCAGTCGGGCAGCTGAGCATGGGTCGCTGAGTCCTTTTCGTATGGACGGCGTCGGCTGGGCATATATGATGCGTCCGTCATCTGTCTCGGCTCGACGATCGGCCCAGAGCATGATCCCGGTCTTCACCCTGCCCGGGCCAGGGCCAGGTCTGCTGGGCGGGCCTGATCGTTGCGGCCCTGATCGCAGCCCTCCCGCCCCTTCCATGGTGCTCGACGTCCTTATGTTCGCAACAGTGAGCCCTGGAACAGTCAACCTCAGCTCCGGCCTCCGAACGCGTCAGCCTGCCGGGTGAAGGCGTGCCGCCCGGGCACCTCCTGTGCCCGGGCAGCCCCACCCGGCAGCGGGTGAAGGCGGTTCGGATGTGTTGAGGCTACTTCGCCAGGAACTGGATAAGGGCTTGGTTCCATTCGTCGGGGTGGCTTACGTTGCATCCGTGGGGGGCTCCGGTGATGACGCGCAGTTCGCTGCCGGGAAGGGCGGCGTGGGTGCGCTGACCGGATCCTTCGAAGGGTACGGTGGCGTCGCCGTCTCCGTGGAGCACGAGTGCCGGAACCGTTATTTTGGGCAGGTCCTCTCGGAAGTCGGTGCCGCCGAAGGCGGCCATGCACGCGAGGGCTGCTTTTTTGTCCGCCTGCTTGCACAACGCGACGGCGTCCTGGCGCTGTTGTTCGCTGACTTTGAGTTCTCCGTTGACGGAGAAGAACTCGCGGGTGAATCCGTCGTAGAACTCGTCCTCGTCCTTGGTCAGGTCAGCGGCCATCTTCGCGGCCGCCTCCTTGGTCAGGGGCCCTTCGGGGTTGTCCTCGGTCTGCATCATGTAGGGCGGGACCGCGGAGGCGAAGACCACGCTGCGGAGCCGTTCCGTGCCGTAGCGGCTGAAGTAGCGGGCGACTTCTCCGCCGCCCATGGAGAACCCGACCAGGGTGACGTCGTTCAGGTCAAGCTGCTCCAGCAGGGCGCGCATGTCCTCGGTCAGGGTGTCGTACTTGTAGCCGGACACTGGTTTGTCGCTGCGCCCGAAGCCGCGCCGGTCATAGGTGATGACCCGGTATCCGGCTCCCTGCAGGGCCGGTATCTGGGCCTGGAACGCTTCCCCGGACAGCGGCCACCCGTGAATCATGACCACCGGCCGACCCTGGCCGCCGGTGTCATCCACGTGCAGGTTGGTGTCCTTAAACAATCCGTGATGTGCAGTGATTTCGGTCATGACTCACCCTTCGATGCTTGTATCGTGCCGGATGGGGCCAGCCTACACAGGTAGTAAGCATGCTGTCTTTCAAATCAGAGAACTTCCTTCGGACATCATCGAGCCAATTGGGTTGGTTATTCCGCCAGTCCCGGTCGGGCAGTCCTTCAGGACAGGGGTGACGAATAAGAGTGTGTGGGGTGGTTTCCTGATGGGCGCGCCGTCCGGCGGGTGGAGGACAACATCCCTTTTGAAGGGGATTGTCATGAGAACGATCAACCGTATTCTTGGCCGCGGCGGAGCCGTGTCGTTAGCGGCCATCACCGGCTGCGCAGCCCAGGAAGGGGGCTCTTCCGCCCCGCCGCCCGACGCCAACTCCGCTGCCCCATCAGCTGATGGGTCGACGCAGGCGGCCGAAGGGGTTATCACCATCCGGGATTTCGCGTATGAGGTTCCGGCATCGGTGAAGCCGGGAGCGATGGTGACGGTGACGAACGCGGACAGCGCCCCGCACACGCTAACCGCCAAGGACAAGGGAGGGTTCGACATCGAGGTCCCGGGCGGCGCAACGGTGATCTTCCAGGCACCGGACGCGGCCGGTGAGCACGGGATCATCTGCAGCTTTCATCCGCAGATGACCGGGACGCTGGTCGTGAAATGAACCGAGAAATGAGTCGGTCGGAACTGAAACCGCATTCACGGTTTCTGTGGGTGCTGCGTGTCGGTGTCGCGGCGGGCCTGGTGGTCAGTGCCGTGATCCATGTCCAGCTCGCCCCGGGCTATCAGCAGGCCGCGCCGGGCGGTCTCGGGCAAGGGACCCTGTTTCTGGTCCAGGCCGGAGCCGCTGTCCTGGCCGCGGTGTTTGTGCTGGTCACGGGCTCACGCGCCGCTTTCGCGGCCGCCGCAGCAGTGGGCCTGTCGTCCCTGGTCGCGGTCATCCTGTACAGGTATGTCCAGGTCCCGGCTATTGGGCCGCTGCCGTCGATGTATGAGCCGGTTTGGTACGCGGCCAAGGTTTTATCGGCGGTCGCCGAAGCGGTTGCCGGGGCCCTGGCGGTGGCCGGGTACGCCCTGCTGCACAAGAACCAGTCGGGATCAGGGA
>NZ_JBTNDX010000031.1:0-41612 GCF_054510755.1 Pseudarthrobacter sp. MDT3-1
CCTCGGTCCCCGTCGCGCAATTCCAATGCCCTTGCCAGATAAACCATGAATCAAGTCTGACAAACAATCAGACCCAAAGTAATCAACGACACGCTACACTAGCGTGGCGGTCTGGACTGATGCTGGCGGCAACAAATCCCCGCCTATCACCAGATTAGGAGCCCGCCACGCACCGATGCGGCGAATTGAGCCGATCCTGCGCCAACCCTTCGGTGCCTGCGGAATTCTTGAGGGACCACCCTCCAAAGCGGCCTGTTTTCGGGTTCAGTCTTCCGCGATTCAGTCTTCCGTGGGCGTGGTCCTGTTGGAGTGGTAGGTCCGCCACGTGTGTTCAGGCTCGTAGCCCAACAGGCGCCGGGCCTTGTCGATCGACAGCATGGTCTCGTGTTCGCCCAGTTCCTTGGTGACGGTGACGTTGGGGAACACCTCCGCGGCGAGGCTGGCGCTGGAACGCGTCATGACAGTGTCCGCGTTCGCGATGATGAATGCCTGGAACCCGGGCTGGCCGTTTTCCAGCGCACGCGCCACAGCCTGCGCGCCGTCGCGCCCGTCGATGTAGCCCCAGAGGTTCCACTTCCGCGCACAGGCGTCCGAATCGAACGACGGGAACCGTTCGTAGTCCTCAGGATCCATGACGTTGGAGAACCGCAGGCCCGCAATGCTCAGCTCCGGATCCCAGCGCGTCAGCTGGATCGCCATCTGCTCCTCGAGGTGCTTCACGAGTGAGTACGTGCTCTCCGGCCGGGCCGGGTATTCCTCATCNGATGATGCCAGGCGCCGGAATGGCTCCCAGATGGACGATTGCGTCGAAGCCGTCATGCCGGTCGTCGAGACCCAGGAACACGTCAAGGACCTGGCCATAGTTGCGCAGGTCCACGATTGCCAACCCGCGGTGCCGCTCCCCCGCCCGGTCCAGGTTCAGCACCTGGTGGCCGTCGTCGGTCAGCCTGCGGACCACATGCCGTCCCAGTTTTCCGCTGCCGCCGGTCACTGCAATTCTCATGGGGACACCCGGGCGGCCAGGAACTTTTCGACGGCGGCAATGGCACTTGTAGTGATGGCACTTGGGTCCCCGCTGCCATCCACCGAAACAACCATGCCCCGGCCGGCGTAGACCGCCACGACCTCGTGGGTTTCGCGGTGGTAGAGGTCAAGCCGGTGCCGGAACACTTCGATGGTGTCGTCCTTCCGGCCTTGTTCCTTGGCCCGCCGCAGCATCCGTTGCTCCAGTTCGGAATCCGGTGCGCGGAGTTCCACCACGGCGTCGAGGCGGTGGCCCTGGGACGCCAGTATGTTGTCCAGTTCCATGATCTGGGGAGCTGTCCTGGGGTATCCGTCCAGCAGGAAACCGGGCTGCAGATCGGCGTCGAGGAGCCGGTCCTTGACCAGGGCGTTGGTGAGATGGTCCGGGACAAAAGCGCCGTCGTCGAGATACTTGGCGGCCTCTACGCCCAGCGGCGTCTCGTGGCTGACGTTGATCCGGAAGATTTCGCCCGTGGATACGTTCGGAATGCTGAAGTGCTTGGCGATATGCACCGCTTGGGTTCCTTTCCCTGAGCCCGGCGGCCCGATGATGAGCAGTCTGGTCATGTTCCTGTCCCTCCACGGCATCCTTGCCGGCTGGTCTCGGGTCCACTGTCGGCAGCGCCAACTTGTGCTTCATTCTGCCCACAAGTCGCAGCACAACACCAGCCTCCGGGAAGGGAGCCGGAGGCTGGCGCTGGATTGGGGGGTCTAGAAGCGGGATTTGGCCAGCGGCACAGCGCCTACAGCTTGGTTTCCGGTCAGGTCGGTAACGCCGGTTGGTGGTGCCACCATTGGCTGGCCCTCTGCGGCCGCGAGCGTCGCCTGACTTCCGCTTGTCAGCTTCCCCAACGTCAGAGTCAGCGTTTTCTCTGCTCCGTTCCATGCAATCGATGAAACATTGCTGCCGCTACCGCCGAAAACAAGAGGTGCAGTGGCGGTGTACACGCCGTCCAAGGACACGCTCCCAATGCGCAGAGGTGAACATCCGGCCGCAGTCACTGTAAGAACCTTCGCAGCGCTGATTTGAATGCTGACTACATCGTTGCCGTTGATCGTGTAGCTCGCCGAATTGTTTTGCCATGCACTACAGATCGACGACGCGTTCATCGTCTCAGAGTAGGTGAGGACTAGTTTGTCTCCTGGATCGGCGATGCCAACCTTGTTCTTGTTCGCATCCGGGCCGTTGCTCAGACTGACCTTCGCTGTCGGAATCAAGTCCTTGGTAGACGTTGCCGTTCTTGGGTCACTGACGTTGCCTGCGGCATCAGTGGCAACTGCCGTGTAAGTAACGATTCCGTCCGTCAGCGTCGAGAGATTGACGCTCGTCGTCTGACTGGAGCCATCCGCCGTCAGCACGTACGAGACCGTCTGCCGTGTAGCAACAGGCAGAGCATCAGTAATAGTGACCGTTACCGATGAACCCGGCTCAGCCGTAACGCTGACCGGAACCTCAGTCACGTTGGCATTATTTACTATTGCCGGAGCGCTGATCAAGGGTGCGTCCGGCTTCGTCGTATCAGCAACGAAGACTCCCACACTGCGGGCAGACTCCGGCCCCGCCCATGAGCCGAGCACAGGTGTAACCGTGTAATACCAGGTTCCGGCAGGCAAGGCAGCTTCGCTGCAGCTCAGCGTGGTGATGGGCGTGGTAACTGTTCCCGCGCAGGTTCCGCCGGCGGCAACCTTGGCGCCGGTCGCCGCCGAGTAGCGCGCAACGGTGTAACCGGAGACAGCCCGGCCCGCCGTCGTCGAGCGAGTCAACCAACCAACGGACGCGGCACCCGCCGAGGCGGATGCTGTGGGCGCAGCCAATTCCTGGAGAGAGTCAGCCTTAGCTCCGACAGAGGTGCTGCTCAGCGTCTGCCAATAGGCGTTGGCCGCCGGGGCGCCCCAGGAAATGACGAGGGCTACAGCCGTAACGCCGGCAATGCGGGCCTGGCGATTCGGGCGGAGCAGTCGTGGCCTGGTTTCGACAGGCTCAACCACCGGCCGCCTGGGAGGGATGAGTCGGCTCATTTCCGTGCCTCCAAAGTGACGGGCAGACTGAACGTGGCGCCCTGGCAGCCTGACAACGACGCCGTGGACATGGCGGCGGCGCCCTGCAGGGTGATGAGCACGGACGAGTTCGCCGGAATACTCACTGTGGGGGCCAGCGGGGCCGCAGGATCAACGAACGTCACTCCGGTGCCAGTGGCGGGGCAGCCGGTGGGGTCGCCGACCGCCGTCGCGGCCCCATCGCCGCGGATGGCGTAGACCCGCACGGCATAACCGTTGGGGTTGTGCGCCCGGACGGCAACATCGGCGGTGCCGCCCGGGGCAAGGGTGTTCTGCGGGCTGTCGCCCGCCACGAGGGCCTCTACGGTGACGGTTGCCATGGTGCCGTTGGTGGCGGCGCCGGATCCGGCACCCACCGTGGCCCAGTAGGCGTACGCTCCGCCCACGCCCGTGGCGAGGCAGAGGGTGACGGTTGCTGCTGCAGTCTTGGCAGCCAGCCGTCGGGAGGTGGTTTTCGTTGTGCGTGTCATGTCAGTTCCCCTCTCCTGCTCCGGAGTAGGAGAGCTGGAGGGTTGCGCCCTTGCAGCCGTCCTGGTTCAGCGCCGTGTCCAGCATGGCGATTTGGGGCCACTGTGCCGAATCCTGGTTGAGCTCCTGGAGCGATTTGGACCCCACAGGAACCGTGAGCGGATAGGCCCCGCTGTAGTTGGTCACCGCGTAGTCCGCCGTTGTACAGGGGAGCCCCGCCGCAACGGCAGCCCGGGTCCGGGTGATCCCGGCAATGGTCACCGACAGGCTGGACAGTGCCAGGCTCTTGTTGTTGGGGTTGGAGAAGGAAAGATTCAGCGCAATCTTGGCGCCCGGCGTGAGCGGCTCACCGAGGTTTCCGGAAATACTGAAGGTTTTTTTGGACGACTGGACGTACAGCTGGACCACGACGCCGGCGGCTTGGCTGGCGCCGGCCGCGGTGGCGATGGTCAGGTCCGCTTTGCCGTCCGGAGTGGTGGCCGACGTCGCCACCGTCAGCGTCACGGTAGCCGTTTTGCCCGACGCGAGCGTCACCGACGCCGGTGCGAAGGCCGCCGTCGTACTGGCCGGCAGGCCCGAAACAGTGGGGGTGACGCTGCCGCTGAATCCGTTGGTGGAGGTCAGGGACACCGAATAGTTGACCGGGTCGCCCCGGTCAACCGTCCGGCTGGAGGGATTCACCTGGATGGTGACGCCCTTTGTGTTGTTGCCCTGGCTCCCGCCCTGGCTGGCCGCGAAGATAGTGCCCGCAGAAACGAGCATCACTACAAGACCCACCAGCAGCACCTTCGCTACGGTGGTGGTTCTTCGCATGACTGTGCGGAAGTACCCAGAATCATTCTGCACGTTCAGCCCTTCTGGCCTGTTCTTAATTGAGTGGGAGGAGGTGGAATTCGCCGGCGGAGAGGTTCTGCTCCTCCCCGCCGGCGAAGACTATTGTTAGAGGCTGCCAACGGTGATGGTGACGATGGCGCCCTTGCAGGCCTCCTGGTCGGTATCGGGAAGATCAGTGAAGTCCAGCCGTCCGGTGCCCACTGTGGTCCCCGACGAGTGGGCTGCCACGAGCGCGTCGTCAGTTACGGCGGTGACGGGGAACCAGACGGCAAGGCAGCCTTCTTTGTCCGTGGTCACGGTAGCGGTCAACTCCCCCACCCTGGTGCTGGTTTTCGGGTCGGCGTTGTCCGCCGTGTACGTCACCGTGCGGAAGTCTCCGGGCGTCAGTCCGCGGTCGAACGCAGCGTGCAGGGTCACCGTGCCGCCGCCTGCCGAGTTGGCAGCGTATCCTGAGCCGTCGCCGGTGGTGGTCCAGTAGGCGTAGGCGGCCCCGCCGCCGCCGGCTACCAGTGCCAGGGCACCGGCTGCTGCCAGGATCTTGTTCTTCTTGGTCATTTTGCGCATGAGAGAGACTCCTTTGGGCTGGGGGTAAAGACAGATGCTGAGACGCACAGCCATCGGGAACCACTAAGGGACCTTGCTTCCGGCTGATCGATGACGCCCATACTTCCCGGCCTCATTGGTCCCAACAACGCGTAGCAGTACTGGACTTTTGCAGACCTCCTCGGCCACGATCTCTTGGATGAGGGGCAGGGTACTCAGTTTTGGTCGACGAGGCGTGAGGTGTCCGATGCGCAAGGACTCTTCGTGCGGGCGCTCGGGAACCCGCCGCATTCCATGTAGTTTCAAGCCCAGAGGCCTCACTGCCGGATCCTCCGGCGGTGCCACCAGCACGGTAAGCAAGTAGTACTTGAGTCCTCCCCGGCCTGGCCGCCTTGTGGAGCTTCCCAAGCTCTGGCCTGTATATACTTCTGGATATCGGTTTAGCAGCAGGCCGTTGGACAGTTCGTCGATCCAGCGACCGTCGCCACCCTTTTGCCACTACGGCAGGGTTATGCGGAGGGTTACCGGTTCGTTTGACCTGAGCGAATGGCACTAAGAACCGTGGCCAGCGAGTCAACAGCAAAAACAGCTACATCAATCACCGACCACCTCCACGAAGAACTCCTCAACAGCTCCGACGTGGAGGAGTTCCTGGATGAGCTTGCCCGGGTGTCGGCCCGCACCCTTTCCGAACCCGGCGACGAAGTGCTGTGCGGCATCACTCTCCTGCGTCAGCGCAAGGCGGCCACCATTGCCAGCAGCGGCGCCGCTGCCCGCGCTGTCAGCCAGATTGAATGTCAGTCCGAGCAAAGCCCGGGCATGGCTGCCTCGCTGGAACAGGTGACGGTCCATGTTCCTGACGTGAAAGACGAAGCGCGCTGGCCCGAATACTGCGAAGCCGTCCTGGACCAAGGCATCCGGTCAGTCCTGGCCATCCCGTTTCGGCTGGAGGGGGAAACCAAAGCCACCCTGCTCCTCTACTCCCACCGGACCTCCCGCTTCGAACGCCGCGTCCTGAAAGCTGCGGAGGATTTCGTCCGCCAGACCTCCCTGGCCCTGCGGCTTGCGGTGCGTTTCGCGCATTACAGCGAGACTGCGGCGCATCTGCGTGCCACCCTCGAATCACGCACGGTGATCGACATGGCGGTGGGCATTATCATGGCCCAGAACCGGTGCAGCCAGCAGGACGCGTTCGAGCTCCTCAAAGCGGCGTCCAGCACCCGTAATTCCAAGCTGCATATCGTCGCCGCGGCCGTGGTGAGTGCGCTGGGCCAGGGGCCGGCCCGGACCCACTACGACGGCTGAACCCGGCCCCACCGCCGGCGGCCAGCGATGTGACGGCTAAGACGACCGGCGGGCGGTTTGCAGAATATGTCATTGTGACGTTTCCACCCCACCGGCCCCGTACACTGGTGGCAAAGCTGGCTGAGGGGCTTTCATGGAAACAAAACGCATCTGTCTTGTCATCGAGGACAACGACGACATCCGCGGTCTCATCACGGTGGTCCTGACCCGCGCAGGCTTTTCCGTGCGTTCGGTGGCCAACGGCGCCGAAGGAATTGCGGCGGCCGCTGAACCATCGGTTGCGCTGATCACCCTGGACCTCGGCCTGCCGGACATGGACGGACACATCGTTGCCCGGGCAATCCGCGCCTTGAGCACCGCTCCCCTGCTGTTCCTCACGGCCAGGTCCGAGGAGGACGACATCCTGGCCGGAATGGCCTCCGGCGCTGCGGCCTACCTGACCAAGCCGTTCCACCCCAAGGAACTGCAGGAGCTCGCACTGCAGCTCTGCCCGGCGGATGCCCCCGCCCGCCAGAAGCCGACGCCAGAAGCCGACGCCACAACGGCAGCCGTAAGCCGCCCGCCTCCGCTACTCCCAGCCCAGCACCGGCAAATCGAAGCGTTAGCTTGGCTGCCTACAAATGAGGCATGACTCCTCTCAAGAACAAACCACGCAAGGGCAGCCGCGTCCGGCGCGCCGTCGTCGCCGGGGCCGTGGCCCTGACGCTTTCGGCAGGCGGTGCCACGGCCTGGGCGCTGGACCGTTTTGTGGTCCAGCACGTGGAAATCTCGGACGTCTCCGCGTACCAGGCCAGCCAAGCGGGAACCAGCCAAAGCACGACGGCGGCCACCACCACTGATTCCAGCGCCACCGCCGTCACCACGGACACGTCCTACGTGTCGGACAGCTCGAACATCAGCATCTCCACGGTGACCACCGGCAGCGGCGACAGCACCGTCACCTACTACGTTGCCAACGTCGTGCTTGACGATGCCACCACCCTCCAGTCAGCCTTCGCCAACAACAGCTTCGGCGAGAACATCACCGAAACCACGTCCGCCATCGCCGAGGCCAACAACGCGGTCTTCGCCATCAACGGCGACTACTACGGCTTCCGCGACACCGGCATCGTGATCCGCAACGGCGTGGTGTTCCGCGACGACGGCGCCCGCCGGGGCCTGGCCTTCTACCGCGACGGCACCGTCAGGGTCTACGACGAAACGGCCACCACCGCCGAGCAGCTGCTGGCCGACGGCGTCTGGAACACCCTCTCCTTCGGACCGTGCCTGCTGGACAACGGCGAAGTGGCCGGGGGCGTCGAGGACGTGGAGGTGGACACCAACTTCGGCAACCACTCCATCCAGGGCGAACAGCCACGCACCGCCGTCGGCATCACCGACGAGAACCACCTGGTGTTTGTGGTGGTGGACGGCCGCAGCCCCGGTTACAGCTCCGGCGTCACCATGACCGGGCTGGCGGAAATCATGCAGGGCCTTGGCGCCACCACCGCGTACAACCTCGACGGCGGCGGCTCGTCCACCATGTACTTCAACGGCGAACTGGTCAACAACCCGCTGGGCGAAAACAAGGAACGCGGCACCTCCGACATCCTCTACATCGCGCGGTAGGGCCCGCCATGATCATCCTGATCCCGGCCTACGAGCCGGACCAGCAGCTACCGGCCCTGATCCGTTCCATCCGCGACGCCGAGCCGTGGGCCACCGTGGTGGTGGTTGATGACGGCAGCGGGCCGGAGTACAAGGCCGTGTTCGACGGCGTCAAGGCACTCGGGTGCCACGTCATCGGGTATTCCCGCAACCGGGGAAAGGGCTTCGCGCTGAAGACCGGGTTCGGGTTCATCGCCGACCACCTCCCGGACCGGAACGTGGTGTGTGCTGACAGCGACGGCCAGCACACCATCGTGGACATTCTTCGGGTTGCGGCAGCGGTGCAGCCCGGCTCTCCCGCCATGGTGCTGGGGACCCGGAACTTCACCGGCAACGTCCCGGCCCGCAGCAAATTCGGCAACAGCGCCACCCGGCTGCTGTTCAGGCTGGCCACCGGCGAGTGCATTCCCGACACCCAGACAGGCCTCTGCGGCTACCCGGCTGCTATGCTCCCGTGGCTGCGGTCCGTCCGTGGTGAGCGCTATGAATACGAACTGAACCTCCTGCTGGAAGCCAAACAGTCCGGCTATGTGATCACCACCGTGGACATCGCCACGGTCTATCTGGACCACAATTCGGGGTCCCATTTCCGGCCGGTGGCGGACTCGGTCCGCATCTATGCGCCGCTGCTGAAGTTCCTGGCGTCCTCCTTCACCGCGTTTCTCGTGGACACCGTGATGTTCCTGCTCCTGACTCTGGTGACCGACTCCCTACTGCTGGCCGTGGTGGGGGGCCCGGGCCGTGAGCTCGACGGTGAACTTCCTGGTCAACCGCGGGGTGGTGTTCCAGCACGGCCGGGACAGGCCCGCGGCCGCTGCCGGCCTGCGCTATTTCAGCCTGGTTCTTGTTCTCCTGGCCGCCAACTACGGCCTCATCTCTGCCCAGGACTCGCTCTCCGTGGCGGCACTTCCGGCGAAGATCCTGGCTGAAATCGCACTCCTGGCCGTCAGTTACGTGGTGCAGCAGCGCTTTCTCTTTCCCGGCGCACGGCCAGGGGCACCGCACGGGAGGCTGAGGATCAGGCTCTGGACCTGAGCCGCGGCCACCACCCTGGGACGTTGCGCCGGTAGTCGAGGTACTGCGCGCGAGAGGGCAGCAGCCGCGTTGCCTTAGCCGGTGGTGCCCGTCTTCTCGGCATAGGAAGTGGCCTGGTGGCGCACCTGGTCCACGTAGGAATCGGACTGGTTGTAGGAGTAGATGGCCTCAGTCCAGCCGTTCGCGGCGGTGAGGTCGCGGCCATGGGCGCATAAGTAACCGGCCGCGCTGGGGGCGGCGTCGTCGATGTTGAAGGGATCCGCATTTCCATCGCCGTTCCCGTCAAGTCCCGCAAGCTCCCAGGTGGAGGGGATGAACTGCATGGGTCCAACGGCGCGGTCCCAGCGAGCGTCGCCATCTAGGACGCCGTCGTCTGTATCAGCGATGGCTGCAAATCCGTTGCCGTCCAGGCTCGGGCCGACAATTGGTCCACTCGCCTGCCCCGCGGGAGTCAGTCTTCCGCCGCCGTAAGCTCCGTGGGCGGATTCGATGAAGCCGATCGCCGCCACCGTATTCCAGCCGATCCCACACGTCGGAGCGGAATGATTGGCCGCGCTGGCCGCACCCACGTAGGCCCGAAGCGCGCGGGCGGGTATGCCGGTTTGTGCGGCAGCCAGGATGAGCCACTCAGCGTCCGCGTTCCGAGTGATATTCACGGCAGTTGTAAGGCCGGTGGAGGACGTGTCGAATTTCGCCTCCGACCGTGGCGGAGGAGGAAGAGCCCCGCGGGCGGGCGCGCCGGACTGCCCGAGCGCCCAGAACGACACTGCGGTGATTACGCAAATCGCGAACACACAGAAAACCGCAAGGCGTTTGAGTTGGAGCACGGGTTTGATCCTATCGATCGAAATCCGCCAGGAGGAACGGCGGCTGCATGACGCCCGGAAAACAGCAGTGGAGCGCCCAGCCGGCACTCATATTCGGACCTAGGTTCCGTCACAGCACCCGCACAGTATCGCCCGGGATCGTAGAGAACAGCCCACCAACAGATTCCGGAGAATCCCGATGACTTCCCTCATTTTCATCGCCGCAGATCTCGCGGCTATCAGCATCCTCACGTTCGTCCTCTACCTCCGCCGCCACCGCCGCCGCGACCTGGTGGTCTCGTACCTGGGCATGAACGTGGGCGTCCTGGCCGTGGCCACTGCACTGTCCGGCTCCGCGGCCGGGCTTGGCCTGGGACTTGGCCTCTTCGGCGTCCTGTCCATCATCCGGCTCCGCTCCACCGAGCTGGCCCAGCACGAAGTGGCCTACTACTTCTCGGCCCTGGCGCTCGGCCTGATCGCGGGCCTCGGCATCGAGCCCATCTGGCTCACCGCCTCGCTGATGGGCCTGATCCTGCTGGTGATGTTCGTCGGCGACCACCCCCGAGTCCTGCCCGCCCACCGGCACCAGACAGTCATCCTGGACCGGGCACTGGCGGAGGACGGCGAACTGTACGCACGGCTCGAGGAAGTCCTGCAGGGCAAGGTCCACTCCGCCACTGTCCAGGAACTTGACCTGGTCAACGACAAGACCATCGTGGACGTCCGCTACGCCTACAACCCCCGCATCGTCCAGCCGGCAATTCACGCCACCATCTCAGCCATCACGACGGCGGCACCCCGGCACGCAGTACCGGCACCTCCGGTGATGCTCCCGACAGAGGAAACAGCGCCGACGTCGTCCACTCCCGTCCACGCTCCCGTCCATGCTGCCGACCCCGTCCACGCCTCGGCAGGTGCGGCATGAGCGCCCCCGCAGGCGCCGGCGTCGTCAGCAGCCTCAGCGGACTGCCGGCCGTGGGGCTGGACGAACTGAACGCCGAAGCCGCGCTGCAGACCCGGGTGGACCGCAAGTACGTGGTCCCCGAGGCGCTGGCGCAGCAGCTCCTGGCCACGTTCGACGCCGAGGTCCGGGTCCTGGAGATGGACGGCTCCCGCTGCTTCGCCTATGACTCCGTGTACTTCGATACCGCGCAGCTGGACAGCTACCTCCTTGCCGCCCACGGCCGGCGGCGCCGGTACAAGGTCCGCACCAGGACGTATGTGGACAGCGCCATCAGCTTCCTGGAGGTCAAAACCGAAGGCGCCCGCGAAGCCACCGTCAAGGAACGCATCCCCTACGAGCTCACGGACCGCGCCCGGCTGACGGCGGAAGGCCTGGACTACGTCCACGAAACCCTCGCCGCCGCGGTGGGCGGAGCGCCCGCCGGACCCCTCGGACCGGTCCTCGAAACCCGCTACCACCGCACCACGCTCTACCTGCCGGAATCCGGCAGCCGGGCCACCATCGATACCAACGTCACCTGGCACCGGCCTGGCGAGCAGGCCTGGGTGCTGGACGGCGCCGTGATCCTGGAGACCAAGTCCGGCTCGGCGCCCAGCCCGCTGGACCGGCATCTCTGGGCCCACGGGGTCCGGCCCTCCAGGATCTCCAAGTTCGCCACCGGGATGGCGGCGCTCTGCCCGGACCTCCCGGCCAACCGCTGGAACCGAACGCTCCGCCGCACCATGAGCCTCCGCCCCGCCGCCTGACCCGCCTCCCCCATTTTTTCGAAGGAACACACCATGAACCGCTTCCGCACCGCATTGTCCGTCACCGCCCTCGCCCTCGCCATTGGGCTGGCCGGCTGCTCCGCCGCCGGCACCGCTGCCGGCACCGGCACCAGCACCTCCAAATCGTCCACGACGTCCGGCACCGCACAGGCCGCGGTTTCCCTGGACACCCTCGCCGCCGACACCCACTACGACGCCGACGACCTCACCTGGGATGCGGCCGCCGAAGTAGCCGTGACCCTGGCGGACGGCGCCAGCAGCGTCGCCTCCGGAACGTCGTCGGACGCTGTAATGGTCGACGGCGACACCGTAACCATCAGCGCGGCCGGCACCTACCGCCTGAGCGGATCGCTGTCCGACGGCCAGGTGGTGGTGGCCGCCGGCGAGGAAGACGTGGTGCGCATCATCCTGGACGGCGCCGAGATCTCCAGCTCCACCGGCTCGCCGTTTGTGGTGCAGAGCGCCAACGAGGCCATCGTCTTCCTGGAGGGCGGCACGTCCAACTCGCTGAGCGACACCTCCACGTATGCGGACACCGCCGAGGACGCCCCGAACGCTGCGCTCTACTCGCAGGCGGATCTGACCATCGCCGGCACCGGCTCGCTGGGCGTTGACGGCAACTTCAACGACGGCATCTCCTCCAAGGACGGCCTGGTGCTGGCCTCCGGCAACGTCACCGTGAACGCCACCGACGACGGAATCGCGGGCAAGGACTACGCAGTCCTGCTCGACGGCGCCTACCAGGTCACCGCCGGCGACCACGGCTTCAAGTCGGACAACGAGGAGGACGAAGGCCGCGGCTGGGTCCTCATCAACGGCGGCACCCTGAACGTCAGCGCGGTAGACGACGGCGTGAACGCCTCGGGCGGGGCCTCCACCTCTGCCGCCTCCGGAGGCGGGATGGGCGGGGGCGGCGGCGAGATGGCCGTAGGCGACTACACGGTGGACATCACCGGCGGCTCGCTGACCATCAACGCGCAGGGCGACGGCCTGGACTCCAACGGCAACGCCAGCATCTCCGGCGGCACCGTGGTGGTCAACGGCCCCACCAACTCCGGCAACGGGGCGCTGGACGTCAACGGCGAGCTGACCGTCACCGGCGGCACCGTGGCGGCGGCCGGCAGCGTGGGCATGGTGGTCACCCCGGGCACTTCCTCGACGCAGTCCGGCGTGCAGGTCACGCTCGGCTCGGCCGTTCCGGCGGGCACCGTAGTGCAGATCGCCGATTCCGCGGGCAACGTGGTCAGTGCGTTCGTGACCACCAAAACCACTGCGTCCTTGGTGTTCTCCTCCGCCGCGATCACTGAGGGCGAGACGTACACCGTCTACACAGGCGGCACGGCCACGGTCAGCGCCGGGGTGGGCGAAGGTTCCCTGGACGGCGCCGATCAGGTGGGCACCGTGACGGCCGGCGGGTACACCGCATCCGAGGGCCTGGGCGGCGGAGGCGGCTTCGGCGCCCGCCACTAACCGCCCCCCACCCCATTCAGACGCTCTCTCACTTAACGCAGGTTTTTGACCAACGCTCTCTCACTTTTTTCAAGAAAGTGAGCGAGCGTTGCGAATTAAGTGGCGTTAGGTGAGAGAGCGTCCGGGGGTGGGGAGGGGGCCGCGTTTTTTGGGTCCTGTGAGCTTTCCGGTTATCGGCGCATACTTGAACGCACAGGCCACGCCGTGGGAGGACACCATGAAGTTTCTCGGAGCACTGATTGTCATCTGGCTGATCATCGGAGGAATCGCCGCCTGGCAGCGCGGCTATTTCGGCGGGGCTCCAGGGTCCTGCGCCGCGGCGGGAACGGTGGCCGTGACCATCGTCGCCGGGCCCTTGAACTACCTGGGGGTCAACCCGCAGATCAACTGCGAGCTGCCCCAACCCACCCAGTAGCGCCACATTCTTGGTGCCCCGGCGGGCGGTCCCTAGAGTAGGGAATGCCGGGCGCTGGCTTTTGCTTGCGCCCGAAACTGATCCCGAAGCTTCGAAAGGACCTCCGAGATGGCATTCGTCACCGTTGGAACCGAGAACAGCACCGATATCGAGCTCTACTACGAAGACCACGGGAGCGGCCAGCCCGTTGTCCTGATCCACGGCTACCCGCTGGACGGATCCTCCTGGGAAAAGCAGACCACCGCCCTCCTGGAGGCCGGCTACCGCGTGATCACCTACGACCGCCGCGGCTTCGGCAAGTCCAGCAAGACCACCAGCGGCTACGACTACGACACGTTCGCCGCCGACCTCAAAGCCCTCCTGGAATCGCTGGACGTCAACAAGGCCGTGCTGGTGGGCTTCTCCATGGGTACCGGCGAGGTTGCCCGTTACTTGAGCACGTATGGCTCGGTCCGGGTGGCCCGCGCAGCCTTCCTCGGATCCTTGGAGCCGTTCCTGCTGAAGACGGAAGACAACCCGGAAGGCGTACCGCAGGACGTTTTTGACGGGCTCACCGAAGCCGTCACCGCGGACCGGTACGCGTTCTTCACGGAATTCTTCAAGAACTTCTACAACTCGGACACGTTCCTGGGCACGCCGCGGCTCAGCCAGGAAGTCCTGGACGCCAGCTGGAAAATCGCCGCAGGAGCCGGCGCCACCGCATCAGTCGCCGCGCAGCCCACCTGGCTGACCGACTTCCGCGGCGACATCCCCCGGATCGATGTCCCCGTGCTGATTGTCCATGGCACCGAGGACAACATCCTCCCCATCGACGTCACCGGCCGCCGGTTCGCGAAGGCCCTGCCGTCGGCGGAGTATGTGGAGATCGACGGCGCCCCGCACGGGCTGCTGTGGACGCACGCCGCGGAAGTCAACGAAGCCCTGCTCGCCTTCTTGAAGAAGCAGACCGGGTATCAAAAAAGAGTGGAAGGGCCAGGCGTTTCGCCTGGCCCTTCCACTCTTAAGGCTTAGTCAGCTCAAGCCCTGGCGGCCTTGCCCGGCAGCGCCAGCTTGAAGACCTTCGCCCAGGACGATCCCACCTGCTTCAGCAGCGGACCTGTGGTGTACTTCAGGCCGTAGCGCTGGCAGATCTCGCGGACCCGCGGAGCAACCTCGGCGTACCGGTTGGAAGGCAGGTCCGGGAAGAGGTGGTGCTCGATCTGGTGCGACAGGTTGCCGGTCATCAGGTGCATGAACCTGGAACCGGAGATGTTGGCGGAGCCGATCATCTGGCGGACGTACCAGTCGCCGCGGGTTTCGCCTTCCACCATTTCCTCGGTGAAGGTGTCCGCGCCTTCCGGGAAGTGGCCGCAGAAGATCACGGCGTGTGCCCACACGTTGCGGACGGCGTTGGCGGTCAGGGTGCCGTAGAGGGCCTGCTTGCCGGAACCGGTGAGCATGGCGACTGCGGGAGTAGCGGCGTAGTCCTTGGTGAACTGGGTGACCACCTTGCGGCCCAGTGCTTTGAGGTCCTTGTGCAGCGCTTCCTTGGACTTCTTGCCTGCCTGGTACTCAGCAAGCTCGAGGTCGTAGATGGCGATACCCCATTCGAAGACAGGAGCCAGGATGGCGTTGTACAGCGGGTTGCCCAGGTTATGAGGCTTCCACGGCTGGCTCTCGTCCATCCGCAGGAGGTTGTATCCGACGTCGTTGTCCTTGCCCACCACGTTGGTCCAGCGGTGGTGAAGGTCATTGTGGCTGTGCTGCCAGGAGCGCGCCGGGGTAACGAAGTCCCATTCCCAGGTGGTGGAGTGGATGTCGGGGTCCCGCATCCAGTCCCACTGCCCGTGCAGGATGTTGTGGCCGAGCTCCATGTTTTCCAGGATTTTGGCCAGGCTCAGCAGTGTGGTGCCGGTGACCCAGGCGGCCTTGTTCTTGCTGACCAGCAGTGCCGCGCGGCCGGAGATCTCCAGCCCGCGCTGGATCTTGATCATGCGTCGGATGTAGGCGGCGTCGGAGGCGCCGCGCTTGGCCAGGATTTCGTCGCGGATCGCGTCGAGTTCGCGGCCCAGCTCAGCTACCTGTTCGTCGCTAAGGTGCGCTGCGGCAGGAGGGCGGACCAAGGGGCTGCCGGACTCGGCCAGCGCTCCGGGTCGCGTCTTTGCCGCTCCGGTGGGGGCGGTCTTGCCTTCGGAAACTTTCTTGCTTTCTGAAACTACTGACATGCGGTATTGCTCCTCAGAGTTCGAGGTTGACGGGTCCGGCGGCTGCCGAGACACACGTTTGGATTAGTTGGCCGGGTTCGCCGTGGACCTCGTTGGTGCGAAGGTCACGCACCTGTCCGGCCAGGAGCGGAGTCAGGCAACTGTGGCAGATTCCCATCCGGCAGCCGCTGGGCATCAGCACCCCGGCGTCTTCGCCGACGTCGAGCAGCGGAGTATCGCCGTCGGCGTCAACTTCCCGGTCCGACGCCTCAAAGGTGACCAGGCCGCCGTCGTGCCCTACACCCCCGGCGAAGGTGGTGTTGAACCGTTCAATCATCAGGTTGCCGGGATCGCCGGGGAGCGCAACATCGGACCCGGGCGCGCCGGCGGTGAGGGACGCCTGCTTCCACAGGGCCTCGGCGTCGTCCAGGAAACTGTCCGGGCCGCACGCGTAAGCGGCCCGTTCCTTCCAGTCCGGGCAGATCTCATCGAGCTCGGCCGTGTTGGTCAGGTCCATCCGGCCCTGTTCGCCGGTGTACCAGTGGGCCAGCCGGAAGTTGGGGAACTGGTCAGCCAGTTCGGCGAGTTCCTCGCGGAAGAGGCTGTCGCCGGGCGTGCGGGCGGAGTGCACCAGGACGACGTCGGCATCCGGGCGGCGGGGAACAAGGGTGCGGATCATGGACATCACCGGAGTGATGCCGCTGCCCGCGGTGACCATCAGGAGCGGCCTGGGGTGCTCGGGCAGGACGAAGTCGCCTTGCGGCGGTGCCAGGAACAGGACGTCACCGGGTTTGGTGGTCCGGACCAGGGTTCCTGAAACAGCGCCGACGTCGGTGACGGTGATGGCGGGGTCCTTGCCTGCGGGGGCGCTCAGGGAGTAGGAGCGCCAGTGGCGGACGCCGTCCAGCTCAACGCCGATGCGCGCCCACTGGCCGGCCAGGTGCGAATGCCAGCCGCGGCCGGGACGGAAGAAGATGGTGGCCGACTGCGCCGTTTCCTGGACCACACGGGTCACCACTCCTCGCAGCTGGCGCGCGGAGAAGACAGGGTTGAAGAGCGCCAGAATGTCTTCCGGCGCCAATGGTGTGGTCAGTACGGAAGCCGCCTGTGCCAGCTGACGTAGCCGGATCATGCAGTAAAACCTAAAGCGGCGCGAGCCATATTTCTCTCTCCTGACCGTTCCGCAGTCACGCAGTCATAATGGGGCGCTTAGCCCCCAAAGCCCGCTACAAGCCTAACGGCTGTGGCTAATGGATGGTTCCTTGAGCAATATTAGTAAGGATGCTGACTAATTTCCACTGCAGGTCACGGGAATGGGCCGGACCGATGGCGGGGGACGGTTGTCAGCGGCTGTCCCGGTCTTCGAATTCCTCGTCCAGGTCCAGGTGCCTGAACTCCGTCTCCGGGTTCGGTTCGCCCTCGGCCACGTACTCATAGTCCAGTTGCCGCTGCACCTGGCTGTCCAGAACCTGCAGCTCCCGGTCCGGGATGCTGGAAAGATCATCCGGGAACTCGTCTTCCGGTGTCAGGTGTAGTTTTTCGGACATGGTGAGCCTCTCTAGGCCGTGAGGAATAACCGGGCCTCAATGGCCCGCACCTTCTCAGGATATTCCCTTCCGGGCGAATCACCCAGCGGAATCGGCTCCGGATCAGGAACGGGCCGGGGTCCAGCCGACGGCGGGCGCTATGTGCTGGGCGATGTTCCCCAGCATTTTGGCATTGAAGTCAACGCCCAGCTGGTTGGGCACTGTCACCAGCAGCGTGTCCGCGGCCTGGACCGCGGCGTCGGCCGCCAACTGTTCGGCAAGGACATCCGGGGCGCCCGCATAGGTCTTGCCAAAGCGTGCCATAAAGCCGTCGATGACGCCCACCTGATCCCGGCTGTCCCGCAGCGCGCTGCCCGCAAAATATCTGCTGTCCTCGTCGTCCACGATTGGCAGGATGCTCCGGCTGACAGAGACCCGTGGCTGGTGGCTGTGTCCTGCCGCGGCCCAGGCCTCCCGGAAGAGTTGGATTTGCTCCGCCTGCAGCTGGTCGAAGGGGACGCCGGTGTCCTCGGTGAGCAGGGTGGAGCTCATCAGGTTCATGCCCAGGCCGGCGGCCCACACGGCGGTGTTGCGGCTTCCGGCGCCCCACCAGATCCGCTCTGTGAGGCCCGGCGACTGCGGCTGGACCGGCAACAGGCCAATGGCTCCGCCGGCGTAGCGCGGGTCCGCCTCGGCCACGCCGGCGCCGCTGATGGCGTGCCGGAACTGGGCTGTGTGCCGGCGGGCCATGTCTGCGGCGGTCTCCCCTTCGGCCGGTTGGTGGCCGAAGGCGGCGGCCCCGTTCCGGGCGGGCTCGGGTGAACCACGGCTGATGCCCAGTTGCAGCCTGCCGCCGCTGATCAGATCCGTGGCCGCGGCTTCCTCGGCCAGGTACAGCGGATTTTCGTACCGCATGTCGATCACGCCGGTGCCGATCTCTATCCGGCTGGTCCGGGCGGCGATGGCTGCCAGCAGAGGGAAGGGGGAGGCCTGCTGACGGGCGAAGTGGTGCACGCGGAAGAAGGCGCCGTCGATTCCGAGTTCCTCGGCCGCCACGGCCAGCTCAATGCCCTGGCGCAGGGCCTCGCCGGCGGTTCTGGTGCGGGAGCCCTGGCCGGGGCCCCAGTGGCCGAAAGAGAGGAATCCGAGGCGTTGCATGTATGGCCCAACCTCCCCGCGGCCGGCCGCATTCCCGGCTGGCATGATGAGCCTGTGAGTATTCCTGCTGAAACCGTGGCGATCGCCAAAACCACTGTGCTGTTCGTCCTGGCCGCCGTTGCCGAGATCGGCGGCGCGTGGCTCGTGTGGCAGTCAGTCCGCGAGGGCAAGGACTGGTGGTGGGCAGGGCTGGGTGTGATTGCCCTGGGCCTCTACGGTTTTGTGGCCACCCTGCAGCCGGATGCCCATTTCGGCCGGATCCTTGCCGCTTACGGCGGAGTGTTTGTGGCCGGGTCGCTGGCGTGGGGAATGATCTTCGACGGTTTCCGGCCGGACCGGTGGGACATCGCAGGCTCCGTCATCTGCCTGGTCGGCGTGGCTGTCATCATGTTTGCCCCGCGAAACGCGGGCTGACCCTGGGGACGTGACAGCGTTCGGAAACGCCCAGCGGAGGTAGCCCGTACCCGCGGTTGGGAGCACAATTGATCCATCCTTTGGATGTGGATGGTGATCAGCGATGGCCACAATAATTGTGGTGGGGTCCGCCCTTTTTCTGCTCCTTGGCCTGCTGGTGGTGGTGCTGTGGGGAGGCCGCAGCATCCGTGAGCCATCCGCCTCACGACGCCACCCCTCCACGGGCACCGGCGGGCAAGAGTTCCGGACTGACGTGAAACTGAGCGCGCTGCGCCGGTTCTTCTGGTGGGCCAACGTAGTGTCCTTTTCCGCACTGGTCTCGGCGTTGCTTGCCGCCTGGCCCGGCGGGCGGCTGGTCATGCGCATTTTGGCGGACACATCCCCCGCTTCCGCACAGGGCCGGCTAACGGAGGCCCAGGCATTCGTGGGAATTCCCAGCGTTGGGGGGACCATGGCCCTGCTGTTCTTCGGTGGCCTGCCGGCCGGCTTCCTTGCCGCGATCCTGTTCCCCCTCGTGCGCCGCTGGCTTCCACGCGGACGTCTCGCCGGACCGCTGTTCGGTTTGCTCCTCCTCGTGTGGGTAGGGTCCTTGATGGATCCCCTGCGCGCGGACAACATCGATTTCAACATCGTTGGACCCGGCTGGCTGTCGGTGGCACTGTATGCCGGACTTGCCCTCCTTCACGGCGCCGTCGTCGCTGCGGCGGCGGGTTGGTGGAGTGAGCGCCTTCCGCTGTGGGGCCCCGAAGCGGCTAAATTCTATGTTCCGTTGCTCGCTGGTGCCATCTTGTTTCCACCGTTCGCAGTCCTCGTCGTCATTGGGACCCTCCTCTTGTTCCTCTGGCTGAGCGTCATTCCGGTTTCCTGGCTGAGATCCGCGCGGCCCCGCCGGACAGTGCCGGCTTGGGTGGGCGCCGGGGCGATAGTGCTGATCAGTGCCGCCGCGCTTCCTGTTTTCATCAGCGCCGTGGTTTCCATCTCGTCCAGGACCGGCTGACGCCAACGGCTAAACTGGCCCCGTGCCCAGCAACCAGACGCCGCCCAACGACCCCGTGCCGCCGTCGCGCGGAAAGATGGCCGAACGGCTGCTGCCCGGCGGCACCGAGCCGGACCCGCGCTTTACGCTGGCCAATGAACGAACCTTCCTCGCTTGGATCCGCACGGCGCTGGCGCTTCTGGCCGGCGGCATCGCCATCGAGGCCTTCACCTCGGACCTGTTCCTGGAACCGGTCCGAAAGAGCCTGGCGGTACTGCTCCTGCTCCTGGGCATGCTGCTGAGCGCCGGCGCCGCAGGGCGCTGGATCCGCGTCGAACGGAGCATGCGCAACAAAACTCCACTCCCGCTGCCGCTCATTGTGCCGCTGCTGGCCGGCGCAGGAGCGCTGGCTGCCGCCGTCGTCCTCGTCTTTATCCTCTGGCGTTAGCCAGGTGGTCCGCACCAGGCTTCCGGACCCCGGGCCGCACGGGGATCCCGGGCTCCAGCCCGAGCGGACCACGCTGGCGTGGGGCCGGACCATGATGGCGCTGGTGACGGTCAGCGCCATCTTCCTGCGCTGGCTGCCCCACCACGGCTTCCCCATCCTGCTGCTTTTCGCCGTATCCGCGGCCGCAGCGGCGGCCATCTACCTGACTCAGCGCCGGCGGTACGGCGCCAGCGCGCGGGGAATTTCGCGCGAAAGGGTCGACGCCGATACGTCCGCGGTGCTCTGGACCGCCTTTGCGGGTGTTGCGCTGGGCGCGCTCGGCATCGGCGTGGTGCTGGCCGGCTGATTCAGCCGCGCTACGTCAGAACATCGGCAGCAGGAAGCCTGCGATGAGCGCCACGGCACCGATCCCGGTGAGCACGCGGCCAAGTACGACGGCGGTCCGCCCCACCGCTTCGGGCGCTGCGGTCTGCCACTGCGTGGGGCGCTTCGGGTGGTAGTAGATCGGCAGCGTGTCGCCCACGGCCAGGTCCTTGATGTCGTGGGGTGACATCGGGGCGTGGTGGACCTGGTACTTGCGGTCAAACCAGCGGAAGCCCGTTCCGGTAGCGTCCGCGTAGACCACCGCTTCCGCAACGGTCCAGGGGTGCACAAACCGCCGAAGGATGCCCGAGTAGAAAAGCAGGGCAAGCCCCGGCGGAAGGCACAGCCAGGTCATCATTTCCAGGATGGGACCTGCCATTTCAAGCGCAGTGGGCATAGCAATGATGCTACCGGGAGTTTGCGCCCCCCAGCGTGCCCCTGCCCGGCGGAATCAGCCGATGGGCTCGGCCATCTGCTCCACCACGTACTGGGCATCCACGGTGGATCCTGTCGTGGGGTCTGTCATCTCCACTTTCCAGCTGCGGGCAAACTGGTTCACCCCGCTGGTCATGGCCACCGTGCCGGAAATGAGGACCGTCCCCGGCTCATTCAGGCCGCGCGCGGTCAACACCTCCAGCCAGTAGTCCGGGGGCAGCAGGGCTTCCAGCGAGCTGTCTTGGATCAGCGTGTCCGCGGTATCACCCTGCCCCACCCAGCCCTTCAGCGTGATCTGGTCCAGGTGGTCGCGCACGTCCTCCAGCCGCCACGCCTTGCGGCCCAGGACGTCCGGGCTGGCATTCTTGCTCCAGGCCACCCCATGGACCTCAAGCTCGCGGTCCGTGTGGTCGCACGCGACCGTCAGCAGCACGCCGTCGTCCGTGATGACCAGCGCCCATTCGGCTTCCCCGGAGGTCCGGGCATGCTGCACGCGGACTTCGGAAACCTGCTGCGCCAGGTACGGCGAGATCGGGTAGAGCGCCGGCGTGGTGGCGGGGCCCGGAACGCCAAGCTCGGCCAGTTCGGCAATGTGGGCCTGCACTTCCTCCAGCTCCCGCCCTGCATAACCGGCGTTCAGGAGGTGCTTGACCTGGACTGTCCGGGTGCTGCCGTCGGGAAGTTCGAAGCTCAGAGTCGTCATGTTCTGTCCATCCTTTGCGTGTCCTGCTGGAGAAATTTACAAACTGGAAACCGGAAACGGTGGCCAATGTACATCCAGTATGCGTAATGTATACATTTAACGCCAGCGTGACAGGCGTCACCCGTAAACATCTCGTGGAGGACAACACCCATGGCTAACGTCCCAGTTCCGGCTTCCGGCGCAGCGCCGCGTCCGGACAAGCCGATTCACCCCAAGGGCCTGTACAAGGCCTTCGCTGCCAGCCTCACCGGCACCGCCCTCGAGTGGTATGACTTCGCCGTCTACTCGGCGGCGGCCGCCGTCGTATTTCCCCTCGTGTTCTTCCCTTCATCCGATCCCCTGACGGGCACCATCCTGGCCTTCTCCACCTATGCCGTGGGCTACGTGTCCCGGCCTGTTGGTGGCATCATCTTCGGCCGCCTGGGTGACCGGATCGGACGCAAGAAGGTGCTGGTGACCACCCTGATGATCATCGGCGTGGCCACGGTGCTGATCGGTGTGCTTCCCGGTTACGACAGCATCGGCCTCAGCGCGCCGATCATCCTGGTGCTGCTGCGGTTCGCCCAGGGCGTGGGAGTCGGCGGCGAATGGGGCGGCGCCGTGCTGCTCTCCAGCGAATACGGCGACCCCCACCGGCGCGGCTTCTGGGCGTCTGCAGCCCAGGTGGGCCCGCCCGCCGGCAACCTTATGGCCAACGGCGCCCTGGCTGTCCTGACCCTCGCCCTGACCGAGGAACAGTTCATCGGTTTCGGCTGGCGCATCGCGTTCCTGGTCTCGGCCGTGCTGGTCGGCTTCGGCCTCTGGATCCGCCTGAAACTGGAAGACACCCCCATCTTCAAGGCCATCGAGGCCCACGGCGAACAGCCCAACGCCCCTGTCCGCGAGGTCTTCAGCACGGAACTCCGGCCCCTCATTGCCGCCACGCTGTGCCGGGTGGGCCCGGACGTGCTCTACGCCCTGTTCACCGTTTTCACCCTCACCTACGGCATCCAGACACTCGGCTACGAACGCAGCCAGGTGCTCACGGCAGTCCTGATCGGCTCCGCGTTCCAGCTCTTTATGATCCCGCTGGCCGGCGCTGTGTCCGACCGCTTCAACCGACGCATGGTCTACGGCACCGCGGCTGTGGTGGGCGCCGTGTGGACGTTCGTCTTCTTCGGCGTCCTGGGCGCCGACAACGAGCCGATGCTCATTGCCGGCATTGTGCTGGGCCTCATGGCGCACTCGTTTATGTACGGCCCGCAGGCTGCCTTCATCGTGGAGCAGTTCTCACCGAGGCTCCGGTCCACGGGCAGCTCCCTGGCCTACACCTTCGCCGGTGTGATCGGCGGCGCCATCGCCCCGCTGATGTTCACATTGCTGCTGGCGCAGTTCGGCACCTGGATTCCGGTGGCCATCTACGTGGCAGTCGCTGCAGGCGTCACCGCCGTGGGACTGGCACTCGGCCGCGATTCCAACACCGTGGAGGACGAGGACTACCGCCTGCTGCTGGAAGGTTCCGCGGCAGCGCGGCAGCATTCCACCACCGGCCAAGGCAACTGACAATCCCAGCCAACAAGGGCGGCGCTTAGGTGCGGAGCAGGATATCCCGGGTGACAGCAAGGTGATGGTCAATGGCCTCCTGCGCCTTCACGGCGTCGCCGGACACCAGGGCATCGAGGATGTCCTGGTGTTCGGCGCACACCTGTCCGCGCCGGTCTCCGGTGCGGAACAAGGCCGAAACGCCCACCAGGATTTGCCGGACATGGAGCTTGCTGTACGTTCGGGAGATGAGCTCATTGCCGGCGGCGTCGATCAGAAGCTGATGGAAGAGGGTGTCCAGCCGGATGAACTCCTGCGCAGCCTCCGCATTCAGCTGCTCGGGAAGCTGGGCCTGCAGGTCCAGGGTGTCCTGCATCGTTTTCGCAGGAACGCGGTTCTGTTCGATTACCAGGCGGGCGGCATGGCTTTCCAGCACACCCCGGAGTTCCATCAGTTCCGACATTTCGCGGCCAGTCACCGGCGGAACATAGGCTCCGCGCTGCGGAATCAGTTCCACCAGGCCGTCGGAGACGAGCAGCAGGAGCGCCTCCCGGACCGGAGTTCGCGAGACGCCGATCTCGGCGGCCAGCTCCTGCTCGTTCAGGAACTTCCCCTGCACCTCCGGGTCAACCAGGATGTTTTCGCGCAGGTACGCGTACGCCTTCTCGCGGCCGGACGCCGCCGACCCCGAACTTTTTCGCATACATTATGTATACAACAGATTGGAGTAATTTCATGCGTTTAGCAGTGGCCCAAATCATCACCGGAGCCGATCTGGCCGCCAACCTGGAGCTCATCCGAGACTACGCCACGCGGGCCAAAGCCGCCGGAGCGGAGCTCGTGGTGTTCCCGGAAGCCGCCATGCGCGCCTTCGGCAACAGCCTGAAGGACATTGCCGAGCCGCTGGACGGGCCGTGGGCCACCGCCGTCCGCAGCATTGCCCAAGAGCTGGACATCACGGTGGTGGCTGGTATGTTCACGCCGGGCGACGGCGGCCGCGTGCGGAACACCCTGCTGGTCACCGGCCCCGGCGTCGAGACCTCCTACGACAAAATCCACCTCTTTGATGCATTCGGATTCGCCGAGTCCGATACCGTGGACGCCGGAACAACCCCCGTGACCTTCGAAGTGGACGGCACCACGTTCGGCCTGGCCACCTGCTACGACGTGCGGTTCCCGGCACTGTTTACGGCCAATGCCAAAGCCGGCGCCCAGGTCAACATCGTCTGCGCCTCGTGGGGTGCCGGCGAGGGCAAGGCTGAACAGTGGGACCTCCTGGTCCGCGCCCGCGCGCTGGACAGCACCACCTTCGTGGTGGCCTGTGGACAGGGCGACCCGGCAAGCGTCGGCATCGCCTCCGCCGGCAAGGCTCCCACCGGCGTCGGCCACAGCGCCGTCATCTCTCCCCTGGGTGCTGCCCTGGTGGCCCTCGGCGGCGAACCGGAACTCGCCGTCGTCGACATTGACCCGGCCGTCATTGCCGAGGTCCGCGGCCAACTGCCCGTCCTGGTCAACGCCCGGACCTTCTGACCCGGGGGGGGCCAGCCCCGCGGATTCTCCCCGCGGGGGCTGGCCGCCACGGCGGTGAGCCGCCGTTCACTTTCAGGAAACGTTGCCCTTTCAGCGTCCGACGGCGGCTTCTCACCACGTCCGCGGACCGGCGCCCGCCGTCGCTGGCATCGGAGTCTCAGAGCTTCCCGTCCCGGCGCCGTTCAACAGGTCCCGTTTACACGCCGGAAACATCACCGTCATGCGATCTTCACGTAAGCCGCCGGGCCGTAACATATCCGCAACTTAGCGAAGCGCAAACGGAAACACGCGGCGACAAATATTGATCGGGGGGATTGCGCGGGCCAGGTAGGAAAGTCCCCGTACTCAGGATCAATGGAAGGGACCCACCGGTGGAGATCACTGCGCAACACGTCTGGATGATGATCGCGGCGGCAATGGTGCTGCTTATGACACCTGGGCTCGGTCTCTTCTATGGCGGCATGACGCGCGCCAAGGCAGCGCTGAACATGATCATGATGAGCTTCATCTCCGCCGGCATCGTGGGAGTTGTGTGGGTCCTATGGGGATACTCGATGACCACCGGCGAGGGAATCCTGGGCATCTTTGGCAACCCCTTCGCCAACTTCGGGCTGCAGAACCTCATGGGCTCCCCTGACCTCATCAAAGCAGGCTTCAGCGCTACCTTCGCCATCATCACGGTGGCCCTCATCAGCGGGGCCATCGCCGACCGCGCCAAGTTCAGCGCCTGGGCAGTGTTCGTGCCGCTGTGGGTCACGCTGGTTTATTGCCCCTTGGCCTACATGATCTGGGGCGGCGGGCTTATGAGCACCGGCGGAGCCATCACCGAGGCGTTCGGCCAGGTCATCGACTTCGCCGGCGGTGCAGTGGTGGAAATCAGCTCCGGGACGGCCGCCCTGGTCCTGGCGTTGGTGGTTGGCCAGCGCCACGGCTTCGCCAAGGATCCCAGCCACCGCCCGCACAATGTCCCCTTCATCATGCTGGGTGCGGCCATCCTGTGGTTCGGCTGGTTCGGGTTCAATGGCGGTGCCGCCACCACCGCGGAGCAGGCCGGCCTGATCTGGATCAACACCCTGGTCACCCCGGCCGCGGCCATGCTCAGCTGGCTGCTGGCGGAGAAGATCCGCCACGGCCATCCCACGTCCCTGGGCGCAGCCTCCGGTGTTGTTGCCGGCCTGGTGGCCATCACACCGTCCTGCGCCAACATCAGCCCAGTGGCCGCCATCGGCCTGGGCCTGGTGGCCGGTGCGGCCTGCTGCGTGTTTGTTGACCTGAAGTACCGGTTCGGGCTGGACGACTCCCTGGACGTGGTTGGAGTCCACCTCGGCGCCGGGCTCATCGGCACACTCGCCCTGGGCTTCGTCGCACTCCCCGTGGACGGCCAGGGCGGCGGCCTCTTCTACGGCGGCGGTCTCCAGCAACTGACGGCACAGACCGTGGCGGTGGTGGTCACCGTAGTGCTCTCCGGCGGTGTGACCCTGGTGATCGGCCGGGCCATCAACAGGACCATCGGGTTCCGGGTGAGCCACGAGTCCGAGATGGCAGGGGTGGATCTCTCCGAGCATGCCGAGACCGCCTACGCCTTCGGCGGGCTGGGTAGCCACTTCAACCCGCTGGGCCGCGGCGTCACGGCACCTGCTGCCGCTCCCGCCAAGGAAGACACCTTCGCCTGAGGCCACAGGGTTCAAAAGCGCTCAGTCGGCCAGGATCCGGTAGAGCGCGCGGCGGGTTTCGTCGAGCTTTTCCACCGCAGCATTGCGCTGTTCTTCCGTAGCGGCCGTGCGGAACTGATGAATGACCCCCATCAGCTTGCCCACACTCTGGTGGAAGGCGGGTCCGGATCCTTCCGCATCGCTGTTCCACGCGTTCTCCAGTTCCTCCGCATGCTCGGCCACGTAGGCCTTGCCGGCGTCGGTGAGGGTGAAGTCGGTCCGCCGGCCCTCGCTGAGGGGCGCAATGAGGTCCTCGTCCACCAACTGCTGGAGTGTGGGGTAGATCGACCCGGGGCTGGGCCGCCATGCGCCGGATGTTTTCTCCGCGATGGTCTTGATCAGCCCATAACCGTTGGACGGGGCCTCGGCCAGCAGTGACAGGATGGCCCACCGGACGTCCCCCCTGCTTGCCCGCCGGGGACCGGGCCCAAAGCCGGGACCGAACCCTCCGCCAGGTCCAAAACCGGGACCAAATCCGCCCCTTGGGCCAAAGCCCGGGCCAAACCCTCCCCCGCGGTGCCCGTGCGGTCCGCGGCGGCCCCTGCCGCGCTCAAACCGTCCGCGCTCGAACTGTTCCCGCCCGAACGGCGGTTCCAAAAACTTGTCGTCGTGAATGCCTTTCATGGTGGCATCGTCCCTTCGCTGTCTTCTTGAATGCTCTGGCCTTTGTTGATGGTTATCGGTCAACTACTCACCGACACTTAACGATATATCGGTATGTATCGCGTGACAAGACCAGAACACGACTATAGGGACGGAAAATACCGGCTTGGCATCAGTTGGTCCAGGATGTGGATGCAACAGGTGCAGCGGCGTATCCTGTTCACACGTCGCGAGCTTGAGGGCTGAACAATGGCGCAGCAAAAGAAACGCAGGCACCGGTTGGCCTCCACCCTGGGGAGGGTCATCGGATTCTTTGCGGCGAGCGCCATGTGCGGCGTCCTGGCCGCAAGCCTGGTGGTCCCCGCTGTTGCGACTGTCGGTTACGGAGTCAGCACCTCCATCAGCTACTTTGAAAATCTCCCCACGGAACTGATCGTCGCGCCGCCGTCGCAATCCACCAAAGTCCTCACCTCCGACGGCCAGCCGATCGCCACGTTCTATGCCGAGAACCGGATCAAGATCCCCCTGGACCGGATATCCCCCTATGTCCGGGATGCCATCGTGGCCATCGAGGACAGCCGCTTTTATGAGCACCCCGGCATCGACACGCAAGGGATCCTCCGTGCCGCGATCTTCAACCTGACGAATGCGGGCAGGCAGGGCGCCTCCACTATTACCCAGCAGTACGTCACCAACGTGATCAACGAGTCCTTCGTGTCCCAGGACAAGACCGACGAGGTGATCCTCAGCGGCCAGAAGAGCATTGGGGACAAGCTCCGGGAGATGAAGCTGGCCATCGCGCTGGAGAAGAAGTTCAGCAAGGACCAGATCCTCGAGGGCTACCTGAACATCGTGTTCTTCAACCGCGAGGCATACGGAATCGAGGCGGCGGCACGGTATTTCTTCAGCACCACGGCCATGGATCTCACACTGCCGCAAGCCGCCCTGCTGGCCGGGCTGGTCAACAGCCCCAGTTACTACAACCCCGCGGTCAATCCGGAGCAGGCCACAAGCCGCCGGAACCAGGTTCTTGCCGAGATGCTGGCCACAGGCAAGATCACCCAGGCGGACCACGACGCCGCCGCGGCCACGCCCATCGAGCTCAAGCTCAGCCCGGGGAAGCAGGGCTGCGCCCACGCCCAGATGGCACCCTACTTCTGCGACTACATTTCGCGCCTGATCCTGAACAACCCGGCCTACGGCATTACCCTGATCGAGCGCGAGCGGAAGCTGTACAGGGGCGGGCTCACCATCGTCACTACGCTGGACAGCCGGCTCCAGGCGGCGGCCCAGGCGCAGGTGGACGCCACCGCCGGGGCGAATCCCGACCGCTGGGGCGCGTCGCTGGTGTCGATCCAGCCGGGCACCGGGAAAATCCTGGCCATGGCGCAGAACACGGTGTTCCTGCCGGCCGAGGGCAGGTTCGATACGCAACTGAACTTCAACGTGGACTCCCGCGATCCGCAAGGCAATGACCTCAACGGGGCGGGCGGTTTCCAGCCAGGCTCCACCATGAAGCCCTTCACATTCGCCGAGTGGCTGAACGAGGGCAAGCCGCTGACGGGCATGGTGGACGCCTCCCGCCGGGTGTATCCGCTCGGCTTCCCGTGGCGCTCCAGCTGCGGAAAGGTACTCGGCGCCTACAGCACGGCGCAGAACAACCCTGAGCTGGGCGCCGCCGATGACCTGCAGAACGCCGACGAGGGCTACTACCGCGCCATGCCCGTGAACTACGGGCTGTACAACTCAATCAACACGGCCACCTTCGCCTCGGCCACCCAGCTCGATTTCTGCGGCATCCAAAAGATGGTGGACACCGTGGGGCTGCACAGCGGACTCGATGGCGCCCAGATCAACATGCATCAGCTTGGCAATCTCCTCGGGGCAATCGGCGTGGCGCCGGTCCATCTGGCCAATGGTTTCGCCACCTTCGCCAACGACGGCCGGTACTGCTCCCCCATCGCCGTGCTTGAGGTGACGGATGTGTCGGGCGGGAAACTCCCGGGCCAGACCAGCGAGTGCCGCGACGCCGTCAAACCGGAGGTTGCCCGGGGCGTCAACGCAGTCCTCCAGGACGTATTGAAGGTCGGCTCCGGTGTGTGGATTAACCCCAAAATCCATACGCTGATGCCCATTGCCGCCAAGACCGGCACCTCGAACAACAACGGCTCCACCTGGGTGGTGGGCTACACCTCGGGGCTGGCCACAGCGTCCTTCTTCGGCGATGCATTGGAAGGCCAAAACCGCCCCGGCCAGAACGTCACCGTCAACGGCCAGTTCTACCCGCGCCTTGACGGCTACATGATCGCCGGGCCGCAGTGGGTCAACTACATGCTCCAGGCCGCCCCTCTCTACCCGGCGAACCCGTTCCCGGCGCCGCCGGCATCCATGGTGGCTCCGCCGAAGCCGACCCCTGCCCCGGCCGCGCCGAGGCCTGCTCCCGCCCCTGCGCCAGCCCCAGCACCCGCTCCAGCGCCGGCTCCCCCGCCAGCTCCCGCACCCGAGCCACCTCCTGCCCCTGAACCCGCACCCGCCCCGCCTGCTCCGCCAGCACCGCCAGCACCGCCCCAGCTTCCGGACCCTCCGCCTGCGAACGGCTTCCCGGGAGGCAGGCGCTGAGATCCGACGACGGCGGGAGGCGCCGCCGTCGTCCGTTGCCCCCCGTCCGCTCAGCTACTCTCGCCCGCTCAGCTATGTGGTGCCGCGCCAGAGCCGCTGCCACCAGGAGCGCTGCGGCTCCGGTTCAGGCAGGGCGTCCTGTGCGCGGGCGGCACGGCGTTCGTGCCAGCGCGCCACCTCGGCGTCGACGTCCCGCGTTTTGGTGATGACGGGCGGGCCGCCCTGGAGCTGGCGTCGGGCGTCGATCACCCGGGCGTTGAAGTCAGCGAGGATGTCCCGGACCTGCTTTTCGGTGAACTGGGCATCAAGGCGGCCGTCCAGTTCGGCGTCTTCGGTGCGGAGCAGGATGGCTTTGGGGCCCAGCCCGCTGATGTTCTCGCGCTGGATCAGGCCCTTCACCCACCAGTCAGGATCGTAGGCCTCCCCCAGCCCGGGGATGGGCTTGCCGGCGTATTTGAGGTTGTCGAATTTGCCCTGTGCCATGGCGTCCCGGATCAGATACTCCGCCCGCTGGGCATCGTCCACCTTCTTGCGCTTGCCCCGGCCCTTCGCCTCCGCAGCCTCGAGTTCGGCCTCTTCTTCAGCGCTGATCCCCGCACCGCGGTAGGAGCGCACTTCTGCGGCCCGTTCCAGCCGGCGCTTGAAATACCCCGCCCCGCCGCTCATAGAATGCCACCGCCTCCGTGCCTGAATCGGGTCTTTTTTCCAGTATTCAAGCGTCCGCATCTGATTTCAACGGTGCCAATGGCAGCCGCTTGGAAGCTCAGGGGAACCCTACGGACGGCAGCTCCGCGGTTGAGACCACAACGGCGCCGCTCGCCGTCGAATCCGGGTTCAGCATCCAGCCCATCCGCTTGGCGCTGCTCAGGATCACGACGCTCTCCACGAGCTCGATCTGCGGGATGCGTTGCTGGAGGGCCAATTCGGCGTTCATCACATCGGCCAGCGAATTCAGCCACATGAGGATCACAAAATTTGTGCCTCCGGTGGTGGACGCGCTGAACCGGACAGTGCGGAGGCTGCGGAGTTCAGCGGCCGCGGCCTCGTGCTGGCCCGGCGGCACGTTGGCGAACCACTGGCAGCTCACCGGGTAGCCGGAGAGATTCTGGGCAATTTCACAACGGAAGGACAGCAGCCCGCTGGATACCACCCTGTTGAGCTGCCGCTGGACCGTCGCCGGGCTCCGGCCCAGGCTGCGCGCGATGTCCGCTGCGCTCGCTCGCGCGTCCCGCGCCAGGAACGGGATCAGATCCAGGTGGCTGGGCGGCAGTGGCGCCCCGGGTCTCGAGGCTGCCGAACCGGTGACTTCAGGACTGGCAACGGCCGAAAGCGCATTCTGCTTCGCCTTGTCCAAGGTATTGAGCCGCCACGCATGGCCAGCGGAGTGCAGACGGGTACCCAGCGAGGTCCGGTACTTCACCAACCCGCGGATCTCCTTGAACCGCGGAAGGACATGATCCGTGAACCGGGCCAAGGTGGGCGCTATGACCGTCAGCATGAGGTCCCTGTTGCTTGCCGCCTCTTCCACTGTGACCACCTCAGGGATGGCGGCGAGCGCCGCGGTCACCTCCGCGCGCAACCGCATTTCGCAATCCACGCTCACCAGTGCCAGGCACATCTTTTTGGGATCGCCGATCAGGTGGGCCGTCGTCCAGGCCGCCCCCGACAATCTCAGCCTGTCCCAGCGCGCAGCCAGCGTTGTGGCGTGCACTCCCAGCACATTGGCTGCATCCGACCAGCTGATCCGCGGCGCGACCTGCAGCACGTTGATCAGGGCAAGGTCTTCCTCGCTGAGTACCACTTCGCACGCTTCTATCTCTGGTGAATGAATCCTGCCGTATCCATCATACTTTTGATTTTTTTCAGCTATTTCCCAGCCTGTGAACCACATCACCACACAATGGGATCAGGTCGCTGACCAAACGTTCAGAAATTAGGAGAGTAGATGTCAATCACCACCGATGCGAAGGATCTGCAGGCCGACCTTGGCCGGCTGCGTCACGAGCTGCATCAGGAACCGGAGATCGGCCTGGACCTCCCCCGGACCCAGGAAAAAGTCCTCAAGGCGCTCGACGGCCTGCCGTTCGAAATCACCCTGGGCAAGAGCACGACGTCGGTCACGGCCGTCTTGCGCGGCACCGCGCCGCACGCATCGGCAACGAAACCAGCGGTCCTCCTGCGGGCCGACATGGACGGCCTCCCCGTCCAGGAACGCACCGGCGTCCAGTTCGCGTCCAAGATCGACGGCGCCATGCACGCGTGCGGCCACGACCTCCACACCGCCATGCTCGCCGGAGCAGCCACGCTTCTGGCCGAGCGCCGGGACCAGCTGGCCGGCGACGTCGTGCTGATGTTCCAGCCGGGCGAGGAAGGCTTTGACGGGGCGGGCCACATGATCCGCGAAGGCGTGCTGGACGCGGCCGGGCGCCGGGTTGACGCCGCCTATGGGATGCACGTGTTTTCCGCCTTGGAGCCGCATGGCCGGTTCTGCACCAAACCGGGCGTGATGCTGAGCGCCTCGGACGCCCTCACCGTCACGGTTCTGGGCGCCGGCGGCCACGGCTCGGCCCCGCACGCGGCCAAGGACCCCGTCACGGCGGCCGCAGAAATGGTGACAGCCCTGCAGGTCATGATCACCCGCCAGTTCAACATGTTCGATCCCGTGGTCCTGACGGTGGGCGTCCTCCAGGCAGGCACGAAGCGCAACATCATTCCGGAATCGGCGCGCATCGAAGCCACCATCCGAACCTTCTCGGATGCCTCCCGGGAGCGGATGATGACCGCCGCTCCCACGCTGCTGAAGGGCATCGCCGCTGCCCACGGCCTTGAGGTGGACGTCGACTACCGTCACGAGTACCCCCTCACCGTCAACGACGACGACGAAACGCGCACCGCGGAGAAGACCATCGAAAACCTCTTTGGACACTCGCGCCTCACCCGCTGGGCCACCCCGCTCAGTGGATCCGAGGATTTTTCGAGGGTGCTGGCGGAAGTACCCGGGACGTTTATCGGGCTCAGCGCCGTCGCCCCCGGCGCCGACCACACCACCACCGCTTTCAACCACTCCCCATACGCCGCCTTTGACGACGGCGTCCTGTCCGACGGAACTGCTCTTTACACCGAGTTGGCCGTCTCCCGCATCGCAGCCTTGGCTTCGGCCCACTAAAACCCTCAAATCCTGGAGTACACAATGACCACAACTGCAGGCGTCCCAGCAGACGTCCAGGTTCACAAGTCCCACCTGCGCACCCTCGTCGGCACCGGCATCGGCAACGCCGTCGAGTGGTATGACTGGGCCATCTACGCAACGTTCGCGCCTTTTATCGCGAGCGCCCTGTTCAGCAAGGAGGATCCGACGTCGGCCTTCCTCGCCACGCTGGCGATCTTCGCCGTCGGCTTTGTCGCCCGCCCATTCGGCGGCTTCGTGTTCGGCTGGATCGGTGACCGGATCGGCCGCAAGACGTCCATGACGTTCGCCGTCGGGCTCGCTGCTCTGGGCAGCCTGCTGATCGGTATCGCACCGACCTTCGAAGCCGTCGGGGCCTTTGCGTCAGTCATGCTGCTGGTGGCCCGCCTGATCCAAGGCCTTGCCCACGGCGGCGAGCTGCCGTCGTCGCAGACATACCTCTCCGAAATGGCGCCGAAGGAAAAGCGCGGCTTCTGGGCAACGCTCATCTACACCTCCGGCACCGTCGGTATCCTGGCCGGAACCATCCTTGGCGCCACCTTGTCCAACGTCCTGAGCAAGGCTGACATGGGCGCCTGGGGCTGGCGGATCCCGTTCATCATCGGCGGCATCATGGGCCTGTACGCCCTGATCATGAGGGCGCGACTGAAGGAAACTGCGGTCTTCGAGGCAGAATCGCCCAAGGAAAAGCACGAGCCGATGTGGCCGCAGATCTACCGGCACCGCAAGCAGGCCCTGCAGGTTATCGGACTGACCGTCGGCCTGACCGTGGCTTACTACATCTGGGGTATCGTGACGCCCAGCTACGCCGCGTCTGTGCTGAAGATGGACCGCGGAGAGACCCTTTGGGCCAGCGTTATAGCCAATGTACTGTTCATCGCCGCACTTCCGTTCTGGGGCAAGCTGTCGGACCGCATTGGACGCAAGCCCGTCATGATCATGAGCGCCGCCGGCGCCGCGCTGTTCCATTTCCCCATGACCTGGCTGCTGAAGGACTCCCCGTGGCAGCTCACGGTCACCATGTCCGTCATGCTGTTCTTCATCGCAGGAGCGGCCGCGATCGTACCGGCCGTGTACGCCGAGCTGTTCCCCACCAAAATCCGCACCGTTGGTGTGGGCGTCCCCTATTCCATCGCGGTTGCAGCCTTCGGTGGAACGGCACCGTACCTGCAGGCCTGGCTCGGCTCGATTGGGCAAGCCAACCTCTTCAACGTCTATGCGGTACTTCTGCTGGCCGTCAGCATCGCGGTTGTGTTCACCATCCCGGAAACGAAGGGCAAGGACCTGACGCACTGATCTGTTCCAGCCCGGCAAAGCTCCATGGTTGCCACTGTCAGGGCGGCCACAACGACACAAGAGACGCCGACGGCGGGAGGTCCCGCCGTCGGCGTCTTTTGTGTGGGGCGCGTGCCCCGGCGAGGAGACTCAGCCCAGGTGGATGGGCTGGTCCTCGTCGCTGCCGCTGAACGTTTCCCTGGTGATGGTGATCAGCAGGAGTGCGAGCGGCGCGATCAGGATGGCCACGCCGGCGGCCCAGAGGAAGACCGACGAGTAGCCGGCGGAAAGCGCAACCATCTGGCTGCCACCGGCAGCGCCGGCGGCCGCGGTTGCTGCGGCGGCGATGGTGCTGAAGAGGGCGATGCCGAGTGAGCCGCCGATCTGCTGCGAGGCGTTGACCAACGCACTGGCCACGCCGGCGTCATCCTTGTCCACACTGAACAGGGCCAGATTCTGCATGGGCACAAACACCATGCCCAGGCCGATGCCCATCAGGATGAGCGCCGGCAGCATGTTGACCGCATAGGTCCCCTCGGCAGTGACCTGGGTCAGCCAGAGCATGGCCGCCGCCATAAAGGCAGGCCCGACGGCGGTGGGGATTTTCGCACCCAGCTTAGGCAGGTTTTTGGCCACCAGGGCCGCGGTGACGATGAGGACCACCGTCATGGGCAGGGATGCGATCCCGGCGATGAACGGCGCGAAGCCCAGCACGATCTGGATGTAGAAGTTGATGAACAGGATGCCGCCGATGAGAACCGCACCGGAGAGGAACGCCGCCAGGAAGGCCGCCGCCCGGTTGCGTTCCGTCGCCACACGCAGGGGAAGGAGCGGGTGCTTGACCTTCTTTTCGACGGCGACAAACAGCACCAGCAGCACCACACCGGCAAAGATGAAGCCCCGTGCCTCCGGCGCGCCCCAGCCATGCTCGGCATTGGTGAAGCCGTACACCAGAGATCCCAGGCCAAGGGCTGCCAGGACGACACCGGGCCAGTCGTACTTGGCAGGGCCTGCCGCTTTGCTCTCGCGGACCATGTATATCACGCCGACCAGGGCAATGATGGCGATGGGCACGTTCACAAAGAACGTCCAGCGCCATGACATGTAGTCCGTGAGGAACCCGCCCAACAGGACGCCCACCGCCGCACCAACGCCGCTGATGGATCCGAAGATGGCGAAGGCCGTACCGCGGTCCTTGCCGCCGGGGAAGGAAACAGTCAGCAGCGCCAGTGCCGCCGGAGCCAACAGGGCAGCGAAGAGACCCTGCAGCGCACGTGCGCCGATCAGCTCCCAGGCTTCCTGCGCGATGCCGCCGGCCAGCGACGCAATGGCAAAGCCTGCGGCCGCGACGATGAAGGTCCGCTTGCGCCCCCAGAAGTCCGCGACACGTCCGCCGTGCAGCAGGAAGGCGCCGAACACGAGGGCGTAGGCCGTGACCACCCACGACCGTGTGGTGTCGCTGACGCCCATTTCGATCTGCAGGCGCGGCAGCGCCAGGTTCACGATGGTGCCGTCAAGCACCACCATGAACTGTGCCAGGGCCAGGAAGACCAGAGCCCCCCACTGGCCTCTTGGCCTGCCCTCCTGTTTTGCGTCTGGTTCCGCCGTCTGTGTTGCCGCGCCCATTTTTCACCCTTCAAAGTCCTAATACTTATATAAGTATAAGTACTTTCAGGGCGCAGAAAAGACCCGCTTGAGGTGATGTCCGCTACTCGGGCTCGGCGAGGAAGCCGGCAAGACGCTCCAGTGCCGGCAGGCTTGCGGCAAGCTGCTCCCGCTCCGCCGGCAGCAGCCGCGACCCGGCGGATTCCAGCGCCTCTGCCCACGCCGACTCCAGGACGGCCCTGATGCGCTGCGCCTCGGGCGTGGGATGAAGCACCACATACCTCTTGTCGGCCACGTCCCGCGTGCGCGTCACCAGGCCCAGGGCAACGAGCTCCCGCAGTTGCGCGCTCACATTGCTGAGCTGCCTGCCGAGACGGGCGGCCACTTCGGCCACCGTAATGCCGGGGTGGCGTTCGATGACCCGGATGATGTCCAGCAGTCCGCTGGAGAGAGGGAGGACGCCGGTGCCGTCGTGGGATTTCCGGTGCACTTCGAACGAGATGTCGAGGATGGCCACCGCCAGATCCCGGGTCTTGTCGGCATCCGGTTGCTGTTCAGTGCTGCTGAGGCTTGCCATCCTCCAAGCATAGGGGCGATGCGGGACTGCCCTTCAGGGCTACTCCGCGGGCAGGAAGCAGCCATGTCCGGGGCTTAACAAATAACAATGCGCGCTCCCACAAGGTAAGTCTGGTGGGAGCGCGCACTACCCACTACCCTAAAGGACTCCCATGGACTCTCACGCTGCCAGCGAGGACGCCAGGCCCCTCACCCTTTTCTGCGCCTTTGCGCTCAAGCAGGCAGTCCAGGACGTCATCCTTCCGGCATACATTCAGGCCGGCGGGACGCCTGTAGAGGCGGTCTTCGAGCCCACCTTCCGCTTGCTGACGCGGATCGAATCCGGGGCCCGGCCCGACGTCATGGCAGGCATCACCGGATCACTCGCGGACCTCGTCAAAGCCAACATCCTGACGGACCCCAGGCCTGTCGCCCGGACCGGTATCGGTGTGGCAGTTCCGCCGGACGCGCAGATTCCAGACATCAGCACCGTGGAGGCCTTCATCGCCGCCGTGACATCGGCCCGCTCCGTGGCCTATTCCCGGAGCGGCCCCAGCGGCATCTATTTCGCCGGCTTGCTGGAACGGCTGGGGATTGCGGAGCAGGTCAAGGCCCGGGCCACCGTCATTGATGCTGGGCCCACGGCCGTGGCGCTGCTGGACGGCCGGGCCGACATTGCGATCCATCAACTGAGCGAACTGGTCCTCGTTCCGGAGGCGGCAATCGTTGGCCCCCTGCCCGCGGCGGTCCAGGAGTACACGGATTTCTCCACGGCGCTGGGCAGCGAAGCGTCCCGCGTGGCAGGCGCCACGGCGCTCCGCGACTTCCTGCACAGCCCCGGGGCCCTCGCGGCCTACTCGACCAACGGGCTGGAACCCGCCTAGAGCATCAGTACCCAACGCAAAGGGGAGAGTCCGACGGCGGGTCGTCCCGCCGTCGTACTCTCCCCTTTGCGTGAAAAACGTCAGCGTTACTCAGGTCCGGGCGTGTTCCGCGAGCAGGGCATCGATCTGGCCCGCCGCCTCCCGAATGCCCTCTTCCATGCCCATCTGGACCATCTGCTCTTCTGACTCGAAGGTGGACCGAACGGTCATCCGGGTGCGGCCGCCGAGGTCTTCGAGGTCAACGGCGGCATGGGTGATTCCCATGGCCTCGTTCGGGGCGCCGTCATCATCCGCGAAGCCGTCGTCGAACTCGAGCTTGCGCGGCGCCTCGATGGCGGTGAAGCGCCACCAGCCGCCGACTTTCTCCCCCTCGGGGCCGGTCATGTAATAGCCGGCCTTCCCGCCGGGCTGGAAGTCGAACGCCTCGAACGTGGCCGGCCAGGTGGGCGGACCCCACCACCGCTCCAGCTGGCGCGGGTCTTCCCAGATCTGCCAGACCTGCTCGACGCCGGCGTCGAACTCGGCCACGAGGGTGAAGCTGAGCGCTTCGAGATTCTTGGTGGAACTGATAACAGGCATTGCAAAACCTTCCTATCCTTCAGCCAGAATGTCTGCGATCCGCCCGGCGCGCTGCCGCCAGATCGCCTCATACTCATCGAGCAGCCGGCGGGCCTTCCGCAGTCCTTCGTGGTCACCCCGCACAATCTGCTCCCTTCCGCGCTTCTCCTTCGTTACCAGGGAAGCCCGCTCCAGCACCGCCACATGCTTCTGGACGGCGGCGAAACTCATGGCGTAGAGGGCGGCGAGGCCGGAGACGGAATACTCCCCCGCCGTCACCCGCCGGACAATGTCCCGCCGCGTGGCGTCCGCGAGCGCCTGGAACAGGCGGTCCACGTCCGCGTCTCTGAGCTGATCTACAACCATTTGGTTGTACGATACTCCCGGGGCGGCAGGGTGTCAAGGCTTGAATGCGTTCCGCGAGGTGGCATTTAACGGCAGTTCCGCCGGTCACTATTGCCGCGAAATGCCATCTGGAAGGGACCCTGACGGAGACCTCCGATGCCTCCGGGTTTGACGCGGGTACCCGCCATTGTCCACAGTGGGTCAGTGCCTGACACTGTCCCCAACGAAGCGCAAGGTCCGGCAGTCCCGGACGGGCCATCCCGATGGCGGCAGATCGCCGCACTGGTCGGCTTCCTCGCGCTTTCCTGGACCGTGTCGTTCTTGGGGTCCCTCCCGATCCGAACGGCTGCCGGCGGCTGGTACGCCCTGGCGGACAAAGCCCCCTGGACGCCTCCCGGGCTGATGTTCACGTCAGTCTGGCTGGTCCTGTACGCGGCAATGGCCGTGGCGGCCTGGCTGGTGTGGCGGCAGCGGCGCCACCCGCGCCGCCGCGCACTCAGGCTCTATAGGCTCCAGCTGGCCTTGAACCTGCTCTGGCCCATGACGTTCTTCGGGCTGTATCCCGCGCTGGGGACCGCGGCGCTCTGGCTGGCCCTGGTTGTCCTCGCCGCCCTCACCTTCGCAGCGGCCCTGACAGTTCTGCGCTTTGGACCCATCAGCCCAACGGCCGGACTGCTGATGCTGCCGAACGTATCGTGGCTGGTGTTTTCGGCGTCCCTGAACCTTTACGCCGCCGTCAGTAACTAAGGCCGGCGCGAGCGTGTAATCGCTCACACTTTGGCCATTTCTGTTGCAAATCTCGGCGGCAAGCATGAACCATGAGATCGGGACCTCGGTCCCGCACTACCAAGATCAGCAATCCTCACCGACGAGGATGCGGCCCCCTCAAGGACGACGCGGAGCCGTTAACTGCATGAGCGAAAGTACTGACAATGACGTTTGAAAACACTGACTCCATCACGCTGAAAATCTGGGACCGGTCTGCGATTGAGCACACCCTTGAGAGCATTGTGCACGACCTCTCAGTGAAGGCGAACACCACCAAATGCCGCATTGCGGTCCAGTGCAGCGGCCCCAACACTTTCACGGTCAGCGTCCGTGGCCAGGAACGTCAGCTCGCCACCGTCTGATCGGTTCACGGCTAAAAAGCAGAAGCGGACGACGGCGGGAGGTTTCCGGCGTCGTCCGCTTCTGTTTTGCTTCCAGGCTGACAGCCTTACGCCCTGGCTTGGCGGCTCACCATCTCGTTGATCCAGATCGGCGCGAATGGCGAGGTGCAGTTCGGCGTCGTCGGGTAGTCCTTGAGGACCTCGAGCCGCTCGCCGATATCGAGCGCCCGGGCCCGGTGCTCTGGATGCTCGATCCCAATGAAGGCCAGGGTGTGGTTCATCGCCCACTGCAGCCGGTCCGGGGCGTCCTTCATCTGGGCCTCGATAGTGTCCAGCAGCCCAGGGAGGTCGAGCCCTGCTGGCTTTTTCGCCACCCGTTCGCTGGTCAGGGCCCAACCGGCGCTGGCGACCACCGGATCCGGGTCAGCCATCCAGGCCACGCGCAGGTCCTCCGCGTGCGGGCTCTTCTTCACGACGTAATTCACGAGCCAGTCGTGGACTTTGGGGGCGCGCGCCTCGCGGAGCATGGTGTCCAGCTCGTCGCGTTCGAAGGCCTTTGGCCGGCAGATCAGCAGCGCCACCAACCTGGCCGGAGTGTCGTTCGTGGACCAGAGCTCGCGCGCGAGTTCCTGCTGCGTCTTCAGCCGCTTCGCGACCGCGCGCAGCTTGGACAGGTTCACGCCGTGGTCGTCGCCGCGCTTCTCGTTCGCCTCGCGCATCTTCGGGTCCTCAAGCACGGCCAGCTCGGCCATCACTTCGCCCAGCAGCCCGGCCGTTATCGTCTCCGACATTGTCACCCTTTCGGTCACCCTTTTGTCGGTTCCAGCCTACGGCTGCCGGCGGGCTTGCAGCAGATGCGACCGTCAGTGGTCCGCGTCAGTTATGCGGCCATTATCGACCGCCGGTGGCCACCCAGGAACCGAGCGGCTCCTCCGCCACTTCCGTGTCCGTGTCCTCGGTCCCGCTGGGCTCAAAGCCGCGGGACTGGTAGTTTGCCAGAGCCGCGGGACTGGTAGTTTGCCAGAGCCGCGGGACTGGTAGTTTGCCAGAGCCGCGGGACCGTCGAGGGTGCAGGTGTGGGCCCAGACGCGGGAGACCGGCGGGAGGTCGAAGCGTTGTGCCAGCGACCATGCGGCCGTGATGGCGTGTTCAAGCAGCCGGCCGCCGAGGCCCCGTCCGATCGCCTGCTCTGAAAGGCCGAAGTACCTGACTTCGACGTGCGTGCCGTCCTCGGCGACGACGGGCTGAAGGTGGACATAGCCCCACGGCACGCCCTTGCCATAGAGGACCCAGACTTCCGTCCCCGGCACCGCGAGCTCCTCGGCCCATTCCTGCCGTGTCCACTCGAGCCGATCCGTCCAGTGCCACGGGCCGCCGACCAGGCCATAGAGGAAACGGGCATACTCCGGAGTGACCCCGTCAGCCCGGTCCAGCCGTGCCTCATCGGGCAACGGGCGCGCCGTCCAGGCGGGCGGCCGGAGCATCTGGAGCGTTGTGGTGGTGACCTTCATTGACAGCTCAAACTTTCGATTTCGATCGTCTGTCAATCCTATTTGAGACCGAAAGTACGGCGACTACTCTTCGCCGGTGTCCCGCGCTTCCAGGTGTCTCGCCATGGCTTCGCAGGCCTGGTTCCAGCGCGCCGTGAGGGCCTGCCGGTTCAACGGTTCGAACATGCTGTTGAGGACTTTCTCGACTGCGTCGTATGCGGCGTCCCGAACGCGCTCCTGCGCCGCTTGGCTGTAATAGTTCATGACAGGGATTCGTTACGGGGACCCCGAAAGATGGTGTTTCACGGCCGGCATGATTTCGGTGGCCAGCAGTTCGATGGAGCAGGCCGTTTCATCGAACGGCAGGCCGCCGAGGCCGATCTGGGCCATATAACGGCTGCTCCCAAGGGCTTCGTGGATTTCGAGGAGTTCTCGGTGACCTGCCTCTGGAGTCATCCGTGAGCCGACGGCGGCTTGGGCAACTCCCAGACCCGGGCAAATTCGTCGGCAACAAGGGACCAGACCTCGCGAAGACCATCCTTAACCGAGTCGATCCCATCGGCCAACGGCGGGAAGACGACGAATTCGTGTGGTATGACTATGCCGGCCACGTCCTGCCATCACGAAGGTCTGGGAACCGCAGCGCCACTTTTTCGCCGACGCGGCGACAGACTTCCGACTCACGCCCGACGCCCGACGCCCGACGCCCGACGCCCGAGAAGACTTTGTCGTATTCCGGGAGCGGATTCAAAAATCCCCCGTCTCGGAGAAACCGGAATCCCCAGGGCAATGGTTTGCACCAGGGGAGCTGTTGGAGTCGTTATTCGACCACAGCGGCCCCAGTCTCTTCCTGGTCATTGTCAAAGTAACCCCATGATTCGAAGGACTCTGCGCCTCTGTACCCACATGCCGAGCAGATATCCGCCTGGAGCCAACCCTGCTCGCCATCCTGCACCTGGATATCACCGTCAATAACTGGCTCTCCTGACTCTTCCGTGGGCGTTTTGAGCGCGCCTTAACGGACGCACGCCGCTTTCCGTCTATAGGTTTCTGACTGTCTAAGGAAAGAAACTTTTAG